>SVJR01000002.1 GCA_015068845.1 Oscillospiraceae bacterium | reverse complement strand
AGGATATAAAATCAATTCTATTTTATAATAAAAAAATCGGTTTACTCGATTTCGTTTTTCTTTGTTTAAGGCGTGTCATATTTTAATATGATGGTTAAGCTACGATTTGCCGTAATTGGCTCAAAAATGCTTTGTATTGCATTTAATTTTGTTAGTCGAGTAATTTTGTTTATTTCATTCTGCCATTCTCAAATCGGGTAATTTCGTTTGATTGCAGTTGCAATTTCACGGAATGTATGTTATACTTAAATAAAATTACAAGTGTCGATTTTTTGGCAGTTGGGCATCAAATTTGATGAGATTTTTACATAGCATCAATAAAGCATCAAAAGGTATAAGGTTCAAAAGACCGAGTGCTACAAACGGCTCAACAGTGGGAACAATTTGGACGGTCTTTTTAATTTGACACGACCTCCAAAACCGCGTGCCGTGAGTTCAAGTCTTACTACCCCTGCCAAAAATACCGATACCGCATTGCGGTGTCGGTATTTTTTTGTATGCCGACAGTGGGACTTGAACTCCGTGCGCGCGGTTTTTCCGCGTGAACGGGTGAGGAAGCGACCGCTGCCAGTGGCAGATAAAGGGAGCTGATCGAAGCGCAGTGCTCGGCTTGTGGCAAGGGTATTTATCTCCGTAGCCAGAAGCCGCTAAGCACAAGAGGGCGTAGCCTTTCAAGTCTTACTACCCCTGCCACAGTGAAAACGGCTCAACCGCTTGGGTTGAGCCGTTTTTTATTGTTCTTGAGGTGTAATATACTAGCTTAAAATAACCATCCATGCCACAAAACAGGACCTGCGCCTTCAAAAATCAACAAACAGTATATCAATCCGAAAACTATCGCCGGAATAAAATATAATACTTTCTTCATTATTTGTCACCCTTTCTCTTTTTACGTATCATAAGGATAATCATGGATATCAACACAACAAATATAACTCCATATGCTATTAAAATCAATGTATCCGCATCGCCAACAAACGCAAAAATATTATCACTTTTAGTTTCTGGTAAATATGTATTTTTCATAGTAGTGTTCCCTTAATTACCTAACAGAATTATTTCATACGTTTTTTCGATTTCTTCGACACGTTCAACATAACCATTTCCGTACACCTTCGGTTCCGGTCTGTCCTGCGGAATGATAATGGCATGATTTTTCTTCGGTTTTCCAAAATCAAACTCCCATTTTTCGCCTCTGTAAACTCCATCATGGAACTCTAAATCTTTTGCATATACAACCGCGGATACCGTTATCAAAGCGGTTATTGTTAAAATTATTGTTATAAGTCTTTTCATTTGCAAAACCTCCTTAAATCAGTTATTTTTGAGTTGAACCTCTTTTCTTCTTTATCTTATAACCGATTACAAAGCCAATAACGCCGATTAGTACAACAAGGACTATTGCCCCTATCATATATGCCGTAGTCGAATTATACATAAACCAATATATAAAATTGGCATATAAGTTTTTGAGAGGAGGAAGTTTAGTTTGTGCTTCTCCCGGAAGTAGGGATATTAGTTTTTGATAATCTTCTGCATTAATTATGTAATCGCCCGTTGGCGCACTGTTAGCTGCTACACGGCCTCCTGCAACTTTACAATTATCCCATATAGTTATTTCGTGAACAGCATCTTCTTCATAACACCGCATAACCAAGCCACCGTCAGCATCCATTACAAGAGTATTTTCTACATCCATAAGTCTGATTTCAGCAGCTATTCTGTAGAATTCTCTCTTATCAATTTCATAGCTCTGCTGTTTGCCAAATAAAGCTATTTCTGTTTTATAACAAGCATCTCTATCTGTTTCGGTTAGAGCTGCCAATGTTATTTCATCGCCAACTTCTGTAAGCGTGGCATTTATTTTGTCAATTCTTTCTTGTTCAGCTTTTTCATATTCTCCGTCATTCAAATAGCTTTCAAATCGTTTCCAAATATCAAAGTCGGTATTTTTGATTTTAAGTGTAGCCGTATCATAGCTTGTGACTTCAAAGATATTTGTCTCGTTGTTTTCATCAAAATATGTAAAGAGATATATATTTCCTGCTTTAACCTTGAAATTTCCTACGGGGTATGGCTTATCATAATGTTGTTTTGTTCCGGTTAATACGTCGCCTTTGATTTTAACACGTGGGCAAACTGTAACCGTATTATCGTTATAATCAAGCACCTCTCCGAAAAAGACTTGTGCATCATCATTGCTCAGTAAGCCTTCAGGGACATCACCAGCAAAGACAGTAACGTTCATTGTGAAAAGCATAATTATTAAGACAGAAATTGAAAGGATTCTTTTCATCAAGCAAACCTCCTTAGACCTTTTTACGAAGCACAGGTATTATATTGCATATCATAACACCAATTATAGAACCTATTATAGCACCAATGATGTCATTTATATCAACGATATCACTGCCTATATTAAATAGCCGAAACGCCAACTGTGTCATTTCTAAGCCAAGAGCAATACAGGTTGAAATAGCTACAACTTTTAACCCTTTTTGTTTCATTCCTCTTAAACAAAACCCACAAGGTATAAACAAACAGATATTAAGAATACCACTATTTTTAATATTAATTTCTTCCTTAAAAAGTTCCTTTTCTAGATAAGTCAATATTTCTTGTTCGCTATTAATGCGTTTTTCTAATATAACACCTGCTATTCGTGTACGCTCTTCCCTTTTCTTCAAAAATGTGGAAGTAAAGCTCGCAACAATCAGTCCGCAAACCAATGTATTTATTACCGTAAAAACATTTTCCCATATGAAAACAGGCAAATTTAAAAATTCTTCGTGCATCTTGCGCCTCCACTTCATACATAGAAAGCATAAATCATCTGATTTAAAAATTTCTTATGTATCCCCCTATACTTAGTCTAGATATATAATCAGCGACAATATAGATGCCACTAAATTTAAAGTTATAAAGTCTTATTCTCTTTGATAAAATCAATCATATTCATATGCAAAATTCCATCTCTTTTTTGCAACAATGTATCTGTAGTGAATAAATATTTAGGAAAATTATCACGGATTTTTGTGAACGGTCTATATTCTCGTTCCTCGGTAGATTGTTCCGCAATGGTCATAGCAACCTGAATATAAAAATAGTCATCTACATTCTGCCTTACTATAAAATCACATTCCAGATTTCCAATTTTACCTACACTTAATTTATATCCTTTAGATTTCAAGTAGCAAAATAGTATATTTTCAAGAACAGGACCATAGTTAATTCTTCCATCTACATTCATTGAATAATAAATGCTCAAATCAGCCAAATAATATTTTTGCTCTGTTTTCAATGCCTTTTTTGATTTCGTATCAAATCTCGGACATTTATATATTATTTTTGCACTTTCAAGCATTTCAATGTACTTGTGAACTGTATTTTCTTTTACTGCTATATTCTCTTTGGCTAAATATTCTACAATATTGGATACACTTATTGTTGAGCCAAAATTATTTATAATAAAGGTTTGTATTTTTTCAAACGCAGCTCGGTTTCGAATTCTCTTGTTCCTAGATATATCTTTTTCAAAAATTTGAGTAATAACGCTTTGTACATACAAATTTCTGTCATCAACACTATCAAATTCCAAGGACTTAGGAAATCCTCCGTCACGGATATATGTTGTAAATTCTTCAACAATATTCTGGGATACCTCTTTGCACAAAAACTTTTTCATTTCCAAATACTCATAAAATGTCAGGGTATACATCTCTATTTCGATATATCTTCCTGTAAGCTTGGTAACAAGTTCTCCGCTTAAAAGATAGGAATTTGAACCGGTAATAAAAACAGAATGTCCATCTTCTCTATACCCGTTTATAACTTCTTCGAAGTTTTTTACATTCTGAATTTCGTCAATGAAAACATATTTTTTCTCGCCATCGGTAATATAGCTATCTATAACTTCTTCTAATTTATCAGCAGTTTTGATTTTTTTGAATCCTCTTTTGTCAAGATTAATATTAATTATATTTTTTTCACTAACACCGTTAGCCTTTAAATCTTCCATAACAGAAAGCAAAAAACAGGATTTTCCGCATCGTCTGATTCCAGTTACAACTTTTATAATATCACTGTCATAAAATCCTCTTATTTTATTAAGATATTCTTCTCTCATAAAAATTTTAGCCACTATAATCAGCCTCCTTATGATTATATTATACCACATTTTTAGTAAAATGCAAGTTAAGGGGATAAAATTATTAAAATCTCAAATAAAAACCTCTTATAGTGTCTTTTGTTGATTGGATATGCAGAGATTTTTCAATAGCACCAATAAAGCATCAAAAGGCACGAGGCTTGAAAGAGCAAGTGCCACAAATGGCTCAACGGGGCGGAATTTTTGAACGGTCTTTTGAAACTCAGAGTGTCTCCAAAACCGCGTGCCGTGCCGGAGCGTTAAGACGATATGCCGGTGGCACTTAGGGCTCCCACAAAATTATATTTTGTGGGAAGAGGAGCAGTCGCTAAAAAGAACGATTGTTTGCAACGCAAACAGAGTTAAAAAGCGAGCTGCGACGAAGCGTAGGATTGAAAAATGCGGAAGCATTTTTCAAATCAGGTGAAACACTTTGTGTTTCAACAATGATGCGAGTCGTAGCACGCTAGTGCAAGGCTGCCGAAGTCTTACTACCCCTGCCAAACAAAAAGGACACCCATCGGGTGTCTTTTTTTGTTACTCTATAGCCGCAAGGTCTTTTAGGCAGCTTTTGCAAACCTGCTTTGCCTTGAATTCAACTAAATTTTCCTCCGTGCCACAAAATACGCAAGCGTATTCATACTTACCCAATACAATCAGTTCACCTTCAACAAAAATTTCAAGCAAACTCTTTGGTCTAATCGCAAGCGCCTTGCAGATTTCCTTAGGAATAACAATTCGGTCAAGACCGTCAACACGCCTTACAATGCCCGTACTGCCCTTGACTGTTCCTTCGTTAAACTCGTGCTTCTTAAGTACTATCCTCGATTCCTCAACAAAAATCTCCATAGGTGTTTTCGGCTCAATCTCAAGCGTCTTGCACAGCTCCTTGGGAATAACAATTCTATCGAGATTATCAACAGGCCTTAAAATTCCGGTGGATTTCACAAAAATCCCTTCCTTTCTCTTATGTTTTCCAACATTTTTTGTTTTTGGCTGTTATAACAACTTTTATAACTTAATAATACTTCATTTTACATATATTGTCAATATTTTTTACATAATTTTCTATATTTTTCCATAGACAGAATATGATAAAAAAATAAGGCACCTGCTAAATGCAGATGCCTTGCGGGTTTCAAGGATTATTCCGAAACATAGAACTTAACCAATTCTTCCAGTATCTCGTCGGTTTCCAATTTCTGAATAAGCGTTCTGGCGCCGTTGTGTGCTGTAATATATGAGGGGTCACCCGACATAATGTAGCCCACAAACTGGCTGATGGGGTTATAGCCCTTTTCCTTAAGTGCCGCATGAACCGACAGTATGAGCTCTCTGGGCGACATTGGTTTTTCCTTTTCCACGCTGAATTTTACGGTCTTTGAGAAATTGTTATCCATAAACTTACCTCCGTTCTCCCGAGGTTTTCGGGAACTGGATTATTACCTTAGAAACATTTTAACACAAATATCCCGGCTTTACAAGTTAAATTTTTGTAACAAAACCGTGAACAGGCTTTATCTGCGTGCAAAATAATCGCCCGTTATCACAATATCGTTTATCTCGCAGGATTCTGCCACACGGGCGTTACCCGCACGGATATGCTCCTTTTTCTCCTTTGCCGGCTCCTCGTCCGACGGAACATAGTACATTTTGCCGTCCATCCACGCCTTGTTGCCAAAGTATACAAAGCCCTCATTTTCGGGATTTAGAATATCGTTTCCTATGAAATAATCAGGACACTTTGCACCCAGAAGGTTCAGAATTGTCGGCAAAAAGTCAACCGTCATCATCGGCTTATCGATTGTCTGCGCCTTGAGTCCGGGCGAGTAGATGAACGCCGGAACACGGTAAATGTTCTCGCCCTGCTTGTACTCCTCCAGAAGCTTCTGGTCAGAGAACCCATAAGCATAGTGGTCGGTGTACGCCACAATAACAGTATTTTCAAGAATTCCGTCATCATTCAGCTTTGTCAGCAGTTGACGGAAGAAATCGTCGGTGTCGGCTGCAAGGATAAGACAGTTGTTCTTTTCCTTGTTCATTTCAGGGTTGATGAGGTCGGGATGATTTTGTTTTGCAGTGCTGAGCTTTGCATCATCAAAGGTATACGGCACATGTCCCGAATATGTGATTACAAAATCGTAAAACGGCTGTTTTTCAATCATCTTTGCATATATTCCGTCATTGGACAGAATATTGCTGTCCGCCTGCGACACCGTCTCGGGCATACCAAAATCCGGAAACGAATTATACTTTTCAAAGCCAAGACTGTTATGCATAATTCCACGGTTATAGAATTCCGGGTCATTATAGTGGAACGAGTTTGCCAAATAGCCCTCGTCTCGCAGAATATTTGCAAGGGAATACGGGTAGCGGTTGGCGCTGAAGTTGGTCGCACTCACCGCCGTTATGGGATTGAAGTATCCGGTGTTGAACGCAAACTCCGAGTTGAAGGTGTGTCCCGTACCAAAGGTGGGCGCGTGATAGTTGGTAAAGTTCAGCCCGTTTTCCATCATATAACACATAGTGGGCGTGTACTTTTCGTCAATCATCCAGGTATCAATACCCTCAAGCATCACCGCAATAACATTTTTCCCCTTGAGCACACCGGTATATTCGTTTTCCGAAACAGGTGGCTGCTCAAAAAATTCCTCAACCCGCTTGAAGTCCTCTTTTGAATACTTATTTACAGGGAACACTGTTCTAAGCAAATCACGCAGAGTAAACTGGTAAAGTCCCGAAACATCAAAGCTTTTATTCACATCGGTGAACTGTTTGTAAACCACACGGGGCTTACGCCACGAATCCCAATCGTCCTCGGAATCCCCGAAGAGTTCGGGGCTCATAACAAAATTCAGTCCGCCAAGCGCAATAACGGGGACAAGTGCAATCAGCCACCACGCCTTGTGCTTGAGCGGTGGCTTCTTCCACCTGATTGCAGCTAAAACCAAAGCTCCAATGGCAGCAAGTGTGCAGACAACCAGGGGAATATCTATGTAGTCCAGCGCATAATCAAGGTAATCCGCACCCTCACCGGCAAGAGCAATACTCTTCAGCCAGAAGAACTGTTCAAATATTCCACAGTACACATACTGACAAAACGCCAGAATAATAAAGAACACATTGGTTACAATATACAAAAGCCTTCCCCATTTTTTTGGCAGGACAATCGTGCATACAAAAAGGATAAGGAACACCCAGACGGCAGAAAAAATCCAGGCAACAGGCCCGACATAAAGCTCCACAAACGGGCGGTTGGGCCACACCAATGCACGCAGCAGCAGGTCCGGCAGGAAAAGCGCAATTGCAGCAAATACGAGAAAATAATACTCGTTAATAAATTTTAAAAAAGCCTTGAACTTCTGTTTCAAAACATCACCTTCTTAATAGACTTAAGATTTATTTTAACACATTCGTTAAAAAAAATCAACAAACATAAGTTTTTTCTCCAAAAACCTCAAAACCCCCAAAAAGTATTTAAGGTTTTTATTGACATAACTTTCCGCAAGTGTTATTATATTAATGTATGAATTTTAATTTCGAACATTTAAAAATCTCAAAGGAGGAAACATAAAATGTTAGTATCAGTTACTGAAATGCTTCAAAAAGCAAAAGCCGGAAAATACGCAGTTGGCCAGTTCAACATCAACAATCTTGAATGGACAAAGGCTATTCTTCTCACCGCTGAGGAATGCAAATCACCCGTAATCCTTGGCGTATCAGAAGGCGCCGGCAAATACATGGGAGGTTACAAGGCTATTGTTGGTATGGTTAACGGTATGCTTGAATACCTTAACATTACCGTTCCCGTAGCAATCCACCTTGACCACGGCACATACGATGGTGCAATGGCGGCTATGGAAGCAGGCTTCTCATCAATTATGTTCGACGGTTCACACTACCCCATCGACGAAAACATCGCAAAGACAACCGAGTTGGTTAACCTCGCCCACTCAAAGGGAGTATCCCTCGAAGCTGAGGTTGGTGCAATCGGTGGCGAAGAGGACGGCGTTATCGGCGGCGGCGAAGTTGCAGACCCCGCTGAATGTAAGATGATTGCAGACCTCGGCGTTGATATCCTCGCTGCAGGTATCGGCAACATCCACGGTAAGTACCCCGCAAACTGGAAAGGCCTTGACTTTGACGCCCTCGCTGCAATCAGCGCAGCAACAGATCCTATGCCCCTGGTTCTCCACGGCGGTACAGGTATCCCTGAGGATATGATTAAAAAGGCTATCTCTCTTGGCGTTAGTAAAATTAATGTTAACACCGAATGCCAGCTTGCATTTGCCGCAGCTACAAGAAAGTATATCGAAGACGGCAAAGACCTTGAAGGTAAGGGCTTTGACCCCAGAAAGATTCTTGCTCCCGGCGTTGAAGCTATCAAGGAAACCGTTAAAGGCAAGATGGAACTCTTCGGTTCAATCGGCAAGGCGTAAGCCGTTTAATACAAACCAAATAGGTAAAATCAGTTCTGACAGCAACAAGGGGCTGTAGCAAAACGATTTTTTAAATCGGGTTGACTACAGCCCTGTTTTTCTGTTTCCAAATAAGAAAAATGTGCAAAATTTCATAAAGTTTTGTACGCCAAATAAGAGGTCGTACCTCTTGTTCAAAATTTTATTCGGTTGTATTCTTTTTAAGCAGAAAGTTCGCCGTGAAGCTGCGTTCCCGGTCGATTATTCTGAATTTTATGGTGTAATTTGTTGATGTCATACGCCATTGCAACAATAGCAATTTCTGTTTCAACTTTCTTTTTTCCTCTAAGTAGAAATTGCCTGAATTTGTAGTTCTCTTTATTTTAATACTTTGAGCTTTCCTTTTACACGAGCTGGCCGGGAAGCTTTAATTTCTCCTTCAGCGGAAACTGCTTGTCAAATTCCTCGGCGGCGGCTTCATCGGCGTATTGGGTCATCGGTTGATAGAACACGCCGTGGGTTCCGTCAAGGCATCCCCCTTCTAACTCTTTCAAAAGAAAATACCATAGATAAAACTGTGAAATATGGATAATATAATCACGAAAATTCACAGAGAAACACTATGATAAACTTCCCCTGAGTCGAGTGGGAATAATACCGACTTTCAAAAGCTCCTAAAATAAGGGGCTTTTTTGATTGGTGATTTTTATATTTCACTACATATTTTCTTGCAAAGCATAGCTACAGTCAAAAGCATAACACCCACGAAAGCCTTTTAGATAAACTTTCGTGGGTGTTTTCATAATTAATATTTCTGTTATAGTACGTTTTACTATATGCCCATTACCTGGGTGATTACGGTTCTCGTACGCGAGCGAACCTGATCCCAATCGGCAAAGTACACCAAACCGAATTCACCAAGTTGAATCTCACCATCAATAATCGGAATTGTTACCGAACGTCCCATAATGACAGAGCGAATATGCCCGTCAGTATTAAGGCACCATTCAGGGCGTTCGTCACGCTCTTCCATTGCGCCTTTAACGTGCTCAAGATTTGGATGCAAGTACATGTTTTCATTTGTGCAGGTAGGCGCAATTTTCGCCAAGCAATTAATCAAATCCTGCATAATCAATTCCGTTCCCCAAAGAGTCTGTCCATCAGAAAATTCCTGAATCTGCACAGAGCAAGAGGTGTGACCTGTGTACACAAGGATATTTCCGTTCTGTACACCCGACTTCGCTGCAATTTCGCGAACCTGCTTTGTAACATCTAAAACAGTAACGTGTGCATGCCCTGTCTCTACTTGAAACTTTTCATTATATACAATCATTTTCGCGCTCCTTTTCTATGCTTGATTTTCCTTAAGAAGAAGTTCGCCGACTTTTCCGCCCGGATGAATCAACAACAAATCTTCTTTTGTGTATCCGTTATAATTCATAACAGTAAAAGCAATTGAATCCCATACCGCACAATATGCAGTACAACTTGCAGATGCACACATATTAAACTTATCAGACTCCTGGTCAATTTGTACTTTGAAGTAAATATCCGAATGTTTTGCCAAAACAGAATCGTCGTTTTGGCTGACACCGATTATCGTAGCACCTTTTGCTTTACAAATAGGAATATAGTTTACAATTTCTTGTGTGTTTCCACCCTTGGAAAACAGTATTACAACGTCACCTTTTTGAATTGCGCCCGTACCACCATGTACAGCGTTCGCCGGGCAACAATAGAAAGCAGGCACCTCGCATACGCTAAGCGAATGTGCAACGCGCACAGCAACACTTCCCGATGTACCGCAACCTGCCGTTATTACCTTATGACCTTCGGGCTTCACACGAAGCAACAAATCAATAATCTCGTCTACAACGTCACGATCCAATGTATCAATTAACTTGCGAATTTCTTGCCACTCTATATTCAAAATATCAGTGACGGATTTATCATACTTACTCATTTTATTTTCCTCCTTTATTTATGTCTGTCATCCCACGCTTGGCGTAATGCTGACAACATTTCGTTAACCATAGCACCCGGATCAGCACTCTTTACAATTCCGCTTGAAGAGCCGGTAGCGTCTGCCCCTGCCATAATTGTATTGTAAACATCTGTTCCGTTACTGATTCCGCCGCCGACAAGAACACCAATATCCGGGTCTATCTCCTTGACAGCTTCCATAGATGCGGATACATACGAAAGGTCAGCCGCCTGTCCGGTACCGATTAGTTCTGTAGGTTCTGTAATCATAAGGTCAGGATGCATTTGAGCAATTGCACGTGTTTCGTCCATAGAATCTGCACAAACAATCGTCATAAGGTCCAAATCACGCGCACGATTTAACGTGCGAACAAGAACAGACGATGAGAGCGGGCGTTCGCAATGATTTAGCATAACCCCAACCGCACCTGCCGCCTTTATTGATTCGGGAAGCACACACGCAAGTCCCCTGCCTATCGGAATATCATCCATATGCGGTGCAAAGACGTGTAAATTCTTTACAGAAGATGCAACTTTTTCGATATTCGCATAAGGAGTCGTAAAAATTACGCGTACATCATATTTTGCTGCCGCTTCGTCAGCTATTCTTGCCAAATCCAAAATTTGGTCGCCAAACATATAGTTTTTTGGTCCAATTTCAAAAAAAGGCGGTTGTAATTTAATATTTCTTTTCATCAATTATCAAAACTCCCCTATAAACAAAGTATTACAAAATCCGGCACAAATCTTAGTACTGTGCCTTAATCATAGCATCATACATAATGCTATATGCCTGTTTCTTCTTTTCGTTATACGGTCGTGGTGTATAGCATTTTTCCATTCGTACGCCTTTTTCAACTGCAGTTTCATAATTCGGATATACACCTGCGCTAACTGCGCCCATAATAGAAGCACCAAGCAACGCTGCCTCTTTATCTGCAGGAACTTTTACTTCTATCCCGGTAATGTCCGCCTTCATCTGCAACCAAAGCGGAGATTTTGCCCCGCCGCCTGTTGAAATAATGCTTACAGGGCGATGCGCAAGGCATGCAAGGTTTCGTTCAAGCATCAATGCAACGCCTTCCATAACGGCACCTGCCAAATCATAAGCATCGTGACGTGCCTTAAGTCCCATAAACAAACCCGATGCCTCAAGGTCAAATTCAGGTGCATTTGTTCCGTTAATATACGGAAGGAACAGCAATTCACCCGTATACCCCCTGTTTTCAATTTCACGATTTATAGCATCAAACTGTACGCCAGGCAGGAATCTGTCCCTGAACCATTCCAAAGAAATTCCGCCACTTTCGCACGCAGGCAAAAATACATACGTTCCGGGGAAAGGGCCGTAATGCAAAGCCGCAGTTTCCTCTTCATTTATTGGGAGTTCCGCCATAACAGACATTGCCATAACTGTTCCCGTAGACTCAGTAACTATGCCCGGCTTGATATTTCCCGTACCAATCATTCCCGCAAAGTGGTCAAGCGTTCCAACATTAACATCTGCATTCATAAGTCCCGTCTTTTTAATACACTCTGCAGAAAGTGTACCCAAATTTGTGCCCGGCTCTATAAGTTCGGGGACTTGCTCTTCTTTTACACCGATGATATCCAACATTTTCTTCCAATAACAACGATTTCGAATATCAAAATAGAACGAAAATGTAGCAATCGAACATTCGCAGAAAAGTTTTCCCGAAAGGCGATATGCGATATAGTCCTTAAGCAACACATATTTGTATGCGTTATCATACACTTCCGGTCTATGCTTTTTAAGCCAAAGAATCTTTGTTGCAGGCCATGTCGGCAACACCGCACATTGCCCGGTCACACGATAACATTCATCATCGCTTACCAAAGTGCTTATATATTCGCACTCTTCTTCCGAACGCTCGTCCATCCACGAAATAGCATTCATAAGCGGCTTCATACTTTTATCCAAAACCACTAATGATTCCGCCTGTCCTGTCAAGGTTATGTGGCAAGGCTCATTGGTGTTAACTTTTCCAGACTCCGCCATTTCGCCAAGCATATCCGCCAAATCGTCAAAATATGTTTCAGCGTTAAATTCAACGAATTTCCCATTGCGGTCATATTCTACCGTACGGGAAGCCTCCCACACTCTCTCGAAGTCTTGATTGTACGCTATTACCTTAACGTTTGTACTTCCCAAGTCAATAGATACTAAACGCATAATATATCCTTTCTGTCACGCCTGACACATGGGATGTCATAATTGCAACATAGAAATTTTCTTATATATTTGCCTCGATATCTGTAAAATACTTTTTGATACGAGTCAATTCGGCTTTAAGGTCACCCGAAAGATTACATTCCAAATTCATATAACCATTGAATCCAACCTTTTTCAGTGCCGCCATACACGATTTCCAATCTGTATGTCCAAATCCCGGTGCCAATCTGTTACTGTCACCAATATGTACATGCTTAATAAGATTGCCGCAAACTTCAACAGTTTTAGGTAAATCTGCTTCTTCAATAGACATGTGGAAGAAATCAGCAAGCAGTCCCACACGCTTTGCACCGGCTTCCTGAACAATCTCCTTGCAATCCAAAAGACTGTTAAGATAACGTGTTTCATAGCGGTTGCAACCCTCTATAAGCATATATGCGCCCTCTTCCAAGGCAGAGTCAAACTCACGAATAATGTCAATAAAAATTTTCTTTTCATCTTCGGGCATTTTAAGATACGGTTCAAATAACGGCAACGGATTCTGCGGACAATACTGATATTCCATCTCCGTAATTGCACCTATCTGATTGCACATCGCAATAGACTCTTTATAAAGGTTAATCGCCTGGCGCTGAATGTTTGCATCCTTATCCATAAGATGACCGTAAACATCACCCATAAATACAAATTCACACACTCTGACGCCTGTATTCTTTTCCATATCCAGAACTTCACGTGTCAGTTTATCTGTCCACAATGCAGGTTCTGCAAAAACAGCCATACCATCAAATCCGACTTCCTTAAGATAATGACCTTTTTCAGTCAAACTTTTCCCCGGAAGTACGCTATCTGTGCAAGCAAGTTTCATAATTTACACTCCTTTTCACAATCAATGAAACAACAGTTCGCGAACCATTTTTGACATCTCAACCGCATTTACGTTCTTGAACATTTCTTCCATCTTGGCATCATCAATCTTATCCACCAATGCGGTAATATCTTCCATCCAATTCACGCCTTCAATAAGGGCATCACGGCCATCCAGACGAGGTGTATAGTGGTCGAATGAGAACCAACCATCATAATTTGTTTTCTTAAGCCAGTACATAAATTCCATAGTTTCAATAACATGTTCTGTTGAAGTAATGCAGTCATCGTCCCATACGCCAAAGTTGTCATTTACATGTACATGGAACAACTTATCGCCGTAAAGCTTACATGCCGCAATAGCCTCTGCAGGGTTCTCGTGAGCAATAATACAATGTCCGAAATCCACAGTAATTCCTACATTATCACAGTTAACCTCTTTAAGGAACATAAGCGTTGAATAAACATTGCTGAGGTAACAATGTAAACGCGGCTCGCGCACCTTGTATTCGATTGCCAACTGAATATCCTTGCGATACTCTGCGCATTCACGAATTCCCTCTTGCAACCATTCAAGCTCCTTCATATAGTTGGCAGTGAACGGATAGTCATATCCATCCTGGCCATTCCATATCGTCAATTTCTTGCAGTCCATCTCAGCTGCAAGATCCATAAGCGTCTTTGTAACCTGTACGGCATCTGCGCGGATATTTTTATCAGTAGATGTAAAAGCGCCTTTACCCCACTTCTTTTGTGAAAAATGGTCGGGTAAAATGGAAACAACTTCCAAATTATGGTCATCACAGAGTTTTTTGATTTCCGGTGCGTTTTCCGGTGTAACTTGCCAGTTACTTACCAATTCAACACCTGTAATCTTATCTATAGAAGCAATTCTTTCAAACATCTCGGGAATGGTGTATTCACGACCATATCCACATCCCATATAACGGTCAGGAAAAGAACCATCAACGACATCAAGTTCTACACAATATTTATTCTTTCTCATATCTAATTCTCCTTTACTGTTTTTGGTTTATGCACTTTTAAGCATATTATAACCTTTTCGCTTTCGTTTGTCAATATTTTTTTCTTTTATGGCATGCTTTTCGTCAAAGGTCTTATAGCAAGCGAATCTAGAGTATAAAAAATATGAAAACCGCGTCATTGATAAGCTCTGCAGTGCCATCAGCGTGTTTATCAATGTTTTTCTTGAAGCGTTCATCTGCAACATACATTTGGCCGAAACCTAATAAAATTTCGTTTGTGCAAAGGTAGTAATTTTCGGCGATAAAGTGCTGTCAAATCCATTTCATCTATTATTTCATCAAGCAAACGAACACTATCATTTTCGGGAATTGTTTTTTCTGCAAATTCTTCTGAAATTAGTAGTTGAATATTTCTTTTCATTTTGGTATAATCGCCTTGGTATTAGTTTTATTTCGCAATTTAATTATACCAAAAAACGAGGACTTTTGCTACTGCAATTGTCCTCGTTTTTTATCCTTTTTGAGCTGTTATTTTGCCAAAGCCCCTTGTTTTTTAATTAACTAATCTATGTTGCCTTATAAAAATATCGCTATAAATACGGTAACAAGTCCGCAAAGGCCAACAGCAATGCCGCTGAGCGTGCCTTCAATCTCACCAATTTCGATTGCCTTTGATGTGCCGAGGGCGTGGCTTGCGGCACCGATTGCAAGGCCTGACGCGATAGGGTTGTTGATTTTAAACACCTTGATGAGATACGGCGCGGTAAGTGCACCGATAATACCGGTCACAAGCACCGCTGCTAAGGTTACGGGGACAATACCGCCAAGCTGTTCTGAGAGCTTTGCAGCAAATGCCGTTGTTATTGATTTTGGCAGAAGGCTTGCGGTTATCTCCTCTGAGAGGCCGAAAACCTTGCAGCACACAAAAATGCTGACAAGGGCCGAAACCGCACCCACAACGCATCCCACCACAATGGGAAGCCAATTCTTTTTGATAACCTCGAACTGACGGTACATTGAAACCGCCAGAGCCGCCGTTGCCGGGGCAAGAAACATTGAAACGAAATCTGCACCCACCATAAAATGGTCAAGCGGAATTCGCAGCGCGCCGAGAACTGCAATTATAATCGCAGCCGCAATAATGAGCGGATTGGCAATGGCAGTTTTTGCCTTCTGATTAATTCTTACAGCAACTATGTACGAAAACATACAAAGGGAAAATCCGAAAAACGGTTCTTTTGTTAATTCAAGCATTTTCCTTCTTCTCCTTTCGTTTGTTTAAAAGATAAACAGTCAGCTTTACAGAATATGCGGTGCAAAAAAATGTCACGAAGGTTGTTATTATGCACACAACCAGAAATTCCCATACGATGCTGCTGAGAATATCCAGATATGAGACAATTGAAACCGTGGACGGCAAAAATACAAATGCCATATTCTTTACAAAGAAGTCCGATACCGGCTCAAGCTGGCGGACCTTAACAAACCCCGTCAACAGCAACAGAAGTGTAATAATCATCGCAAGTACGCTGCCGGGGAACGGAAACGGAAGATAAAGCGCAATTATGTCGCTTATAAAACACACTACAAAAAGTATCAGCGTTTTTTTGAACACCTTCACGCACATCACCTCCGATTTGATAATTGACAAAACTGTAACAACCTTAGTATACCATCATCTGTCGCTTTTGTAAAACGGAATTATTGACAAATGATATGGGGGTGTGATACACTGTTTTTGGACAAAATAATGAAATCAGAAAGGCAAGACAAAAATGTATTCACCCGAAAAGGCTTCCACCTGTTGCTTTACCGGACATAGAGTTATCACCGGCGAAGCAAAAATAACTGTGTTCAACCGGCTATGCGATACCGTTCGTGAGCTTTATCTCAAAGGCATAACCACCTTTGTTTCCGGCGGGGCATTGGGCTTTGACACACTTGCGGCGTTTGCCGTTCTGCATCTCAAGCGTGAGTTTTCGGGAATGAAGCTTGTTCTTGCATTGCCCTGTCGTGACCAGGATTCAAGATGGTCACGAGCCGATCGGGAAACCTACCGGAAAATTCTCGATGCCGCCGACGAGGTAATCTGCCTTAACGAAAGCTACTGCACGGGATGTATGCATCAGCGGAACAGGCTGATGGTAAATCTCAGTTCTGTATGCGTGGCATACTGTACCAAAGCTTCGGGCGGAACTGCATATACAGTAAATCTTGCAAAAAGCGAGGGGCTCAGGGTTTTGAATCTTGCCGCCTCACCGCATAATCAAAAGTAGGGCAACACTAAGCCCGATACAAATAACACTCAGAACCGAAAGAGTCGCCGTAAAGCGGAGGGCTCTTTGTTTTTTGCGTCGATTTGGAGATTCAGCCCTTATCATATCAACCTGCCTTACATAGCTGTTGATTATATCCTGAGCCTCCTGCACGATTGTTGTTTTTATGCGATGATGACCTTCCGCCCTGTTGTTTTTCAATATAAAAATTGCCTGGTCGATATTATCAGACTTTATATTGTTGATTATAACAACCCGCCTGGACTTTTTGTCTGTCATTTAAATACCTCCTAACCCAATATATTGGAAGTATTTACAAAAAGAACTTTTTTCATTCACCGGTAAACATAAAAAGTCGCTGTCAATGCTAAATTGGTCATAAATAAAAAAAGACCTAACGGTCTTTTTTTATAATGTGCGCATTGTATTATACAGTATTATTGCCGCCTGTGCACGGGTCAGTCCGTCGTCGGGCGAGAATTGGTTTTTTGATGTACCGTTGATTATGCCAAGTCCCCAAAGCAGGCTTACATAGCCTTTGCCCGACTCAACATCTTCAAACGGGCAGTTGTAAATCCCTTCAATCTCCGCATATTTGTCAATTTTAAGGGCACGGCAAATCAGCCGCGTTGCCTCAATTCGGGTCAATACATTGTGGGGTATACTTTTAAGATCCGAAACAGACAATACATTCCCAATCGCCTGCTGAGAAAGCTCTATAAATTCAGCCTGTGAAATTTGGCGGTCCGGATAGAACATATTTCCCGAAAAACCTATCCCAAATCTGTGGAGTGCAAGAATTTTTTCCTCGGCATAATGCCCTGATATATCGGTGTAGTCCTCAAAAACAGCTGCTTCTTCGTAAAGAGTGCCTTGAGCTGTAATCCTGTTGCCATTTACTGCATCAATCAGAATACCCGACACATCCGGGGTAAATACTAATGTTGTGGTATCGGGATACATCAAGTCTGCATCGGTTTTTTGCGGAATGTAAAGCGGTATATAGTCGGTATGCGAAAAGAATTTTTCGCAGGCTTCAGTATGAGTTATTGCCTTGGCCGTCGACGGGAACTCGGTCTCGGTATAGTTCATACGATATGAAATGAGGGCTGCGGCATCTGTGCTTACCTCAACCGAAACTGTATCGCCAAAAACCGGAATTTCGTTCACATATCTGGTATAGGTGAAGTAGCCGTCTGCGCCGTCGTGCTCATTCATTTTGAACTCTGCAGCTTTATCGCCGCCAAGCTCTGCAAGAATTTTATCCGCCGCATCTTTGAGCTGAGCTGCGGTAAGCTTTTTGCCGGATGCTGTACCGGAGAAGTTGGAGTAGCTTAAAACCTCGCCGGTTGCCGCATCAATATCAATATGGATAAATGCGGATTTATCCGGCTTTGTTGCACGGAATACAACGGTGCGGATATAGCTGTTCTCGCTGTATACCACCTTGCGAAGCCCTGTTTCTTCTACGGCGTAGTCACCGGTTATGTTAAGAATTGGATTGCTGCGCAAAAGCTTTTCTGCGGCAGATACAGAAAGTATGCCGCCAATATTTTCAAGCTCCTTGCTCTCTGCCTCGCTGAAATTGCCGCTACTGCTGCCCGAACCCGTTATCATGTCACTTGCGGATTCGTTTTTCGAGAAAAACAAATCATTATACAGCTGGATTTCTGTAGCTTTGCCGGTATTTGCATCAAGGTAGGTAGTACCGTTTTCATCGCTGTATGTTGTGAACACCTTAACTGTCCGTTTCTGGTAGTCTTTATAGGTGCGGTAGCCGAGAGTCAGACCAAGTTCTTCGGCAAAGGCTGATTTTGCTGCGTCCTTTGACAGAATATCATGGGGCGAAACATATTTGAGACCCTCTGTATATTTCATTCGGAACGATGTGATTTTTTCAGCATTGACATCAACTGTTACTCTGCCCGTATCCCCCTGGACGGGAACGCCGCCCTCTTTGTGAACAACCATAAAATACAGGCTGTCGGCGTTGAAGCTTTCGGGGCCTTCGTACGCCTCAACAAACAGTTTGCCCGCAATTGCCGGATTAAGTTTATTAAGCAGGACCTGGGTTTTGCGTACTGCTTCTTCTGTCGGAATACGGTCAAAGCCCGCCGGCGGCGGTGCGTTGCGTATTTCTTCAAAAAAACCGTACTCGATAATTATTCCGCTTTCCAAAGCCGAAAGATACATACTGCGGTGTGCCTCGCCGCCCCAGTTGAACGAATATATAACCTTGCCGTTTTCAGTTCTGATATTACTGTCAAATTCGGGGAAACCCGAAGTGTCGGGGATTCGGGGTTTGACATCCGCCAGAACCTTTTCAAACATTTCGTTTTCACGGTCAGCGGCAAATGTTGATGGTATAAAAAGATTGAATATCAACAAAATACAAATTGAAATTGAAATAAATCTTTTCACTGTATAAGCTACCTCCCTTTAGAAAAATTGCGGTGAAGCAACGCTTTGTTGCTTCACCGCCGAAAATTTTTAAATCTTACTGAAGAACAATAACGCTTGCTTCAAGTACGCCGGATGCGTTTGAACCGGTAACTGTTGCTGTACGGTTCTTTTCAACATTTTTGAGAAGAACATTTCTGCCCGTTACGCTGTCGATAATCTTTGTGTTTGAATTTACAAAGACATTATATTCTGTACCGCTGTCTTCAACTATCATAAGTCCGTAGGTTGCGTTTACGCTCTTTACAAGACCTGTAAGCTGCGACTTTGCGACAACCCCTGCAGCCTCAATTTTTACAATCTCACTGCTCTGGAGACCAACCTCAATATCGGTTCCCGGACGAAGGTCGAAAACTGTTGCGTCCTCGGAAGAATCAACTATAACCTTTACACTTTTGTTAACCTTGTAATCAATAACTTCACCGTTCTTTTCGATACCGATTGTTGTACCGTTTACAGAATGTGTAATGTAGTTGATTGTACCGGCATTTGAGTTGGTTTTGCTTGATGCCTGAATCTTTGTAACCTTGCCGTAGGTCATTCTGAGCGAAACAGAATCACCTGTCATAAGGGCACTGATTGAAACCTCAAGACTGTTGCGTGAAACCTGAACACCATCAGCTGAAACCTCGTACTCGCCTACATTGCCTTTATCGTCCTTAACATAAAGAATAGTATATTCACCGGAAACATCAACATTTTCAAGAGTTCCGTATGCAGTTGTTGTTTTGTCAACAACCTCTAAAACTGCAACCAGACCGTCCTCGATTGTGAGTGCAACATAGTCGTTTACCTTCACCTTTGAAAACAGGTCAATTGCACCTCCGACTTTAATCTTTGCACCGTCAGCAAGAACATAGGTATCCTTTATGCTGCTGTCGTTTGCGTCAGCAATTGTAACAGTTTTTGAACCGCTTGCTTCGCTGGTTTTTGCAACCAGGCCGTAGATAACTGTATCTTCAATGGTAACCACATTTTCAACAAGGGCAACCTTGCCGGAAATATGTGTAACCTTTACATTCATACCACGCTTAATTTTTGAAATGTCAACATCTTCGCCGCCGATTTTGTACTTCGCAGCAGGAGAAAGCTCGCTCACGATATCGTTTCCGTTAATTGTAACGGTAATTGTCTCGTTAAATGAATCAGTTGAAACAACTGTACCTGTCTGAACTGTAAGGTCAATTACATCAATCAGGCTGCAGAGCATCTTTGCCATTTGCGAGCGGGTAACAAAGGTATTGGGTGAGAAGATAGGCTCGCCTGCAGCGTTATCGCCCATACCCTGCATAATACCCTTTTCCTTTACATATTCAACATATGCGCGTGCGGAATCCGGAATTTCAACGGTGTCGGCATAAGATGAAGAAACAAATGCATTTGTTGTAACCTCTTCCTCTGCGCCAAGGAGCTTGGTCAGAAGAATTGCTGCCTCGTATCTCTTGAGGGCTGCATTCTTGTTTGAAGCTGAGATGTATGTATCCAGCTCGCCGGTGTCAAGAACACCTGCATAAAGGAGGAAAGATACTTCCTTTGCGTAATTGGTTGAATACTTTGAAAGCGCTGAAGAATACGCATCAAGTGCCAGCTCGGTTGAATCTGCAAAAGCTTCGTCATTAACGCCAATCATTCTTGAAAGCAAAATAAGGGCTTCGGTTTTTGAAATTGTATTGTTGGGTTTGAAGGTTCCGTCCTCGTAACCCTTGATATAGCCCAGCTCACTCATCTCGGTGATATAAGGCTTTGCCCATGCAACTGTGGGATCATTCTCAACATCCGAAAATGTAGCAGCAGAAACTGCAAGTGTGGATACAAGAAGTACTGCACAGAGAAGTCCGCTCAAAAATTTTTTGTTGAACATTTTGGTGTCCCCCTTTAGTATATATTGTAAATTAATAATATTCAAACAACAATATGTAGTTTTACGATTTTATTCTATCATATATAATTAAATATTTCAACAGGTTTTAAAAAAAAGTTTTTACATATATGTTACAATTCTGATAAACTGTAAATTTTTTGTTAATTAAACCAAAAAATTTACATTGTATTTTCTTCTCTTAAGAGCAAAATAAACACGAAACATCTTCAAATTCTTAAAAGGAGGAAAAAATATGTCAAGAAAATTTATTGCTTTGTGCCTTTCAGCACTGCTGATTTTTGGCGCAGGCGTAAATGTTTTTGCCGCAACATACGAAGCTGTACCCGTATCGGGTGAAAGTGCGTCGGATTTAAACGGTGCGGCAAACGGCACAAATCCGGGCACAGCTAACGGCAACAACGCCGGCAGTACCCCAAACGGTAACGCTGCAGGCAACAACAATACCGGCAATACCTCAAATGGTAACGCTGCAGGCAGCACTGCAAATAGCAGCAACACCGGCAGCACTGCAAGCGGTACTGATGTTAATTCAAATGTAGCGCCCCGGATAACAAAAACAACCGACAACAGCGAAGCAATTGTAGAACAAAACCAGACAAAGAACAACGCAATGATGAGAAGGGGCCTCTATGAAGGTGTGGCTCTGTCCCGTTACAGCAGCCAGAGGGTTGCCCTTGCTCCTGACATTGTAGGCACAAAGTACGAAGAAGCAGCTGAAATCCTCGGCGCACTCGGCATTATGGTCGGTGACGCAGGAACAGGCAACTTCCGCCCCGGTGACAACATTCTCCGAAGCGAGATGGCAAAAGTCTCCGTCTATTCAGTAGGCCTTGAGGATGTTGCAAACAGCTCGAACTACCCCACAAGATTCCCCGATGTTGTATCAAACCACTGGGCAAACGGTCCTATCAATGTAGCCGTTCAGCAGGGAATGGTTATCGGTGACGATGTGGGAACCTTCCGTCCTGACGACCCTGTTCTTTTCCAGGAAGCAGTAACCATTATGGTTAGAGCCCTTGGCTATGAGCCTATGGCAGCGCAGCGTGGCGGTTATCCTTCAGGTTATATGGTAGTTGCGTCTGAAAACCAGATGCTTAAAGGCATCTCGGCAACAGCGGCAACACCTGCAACCCGTGGTGATATTGCCCAGCTGGTATTCAACAGTCTTACCGTCAACCTTATGGAACAGACCGGTTTTGGCTCGAATGTGACCTATGAAGTTGTAGACAAGACTCTGCTTTACGACAGACTTAACGTCGAGAAGGCATACGGTCAGATTACCGGAACACCCGAAACAACACTCACAGGCGGCAGCACAACAGCTGAAGACCGCATAATGATTAACACCGAAACATTTATCGAAGGCGACACAATGGCAAGCGAGCTTTTAGGCTACAATGTAGTTTACTATGCACGCATTAACGCCACAACCGACGAAAAGACACTTATCGCAGTAATTCCTCAGGAGAGCAAAAACAACGAGCTTACCGTGCCTGCAGAGAATATTGTATCGGTTACAGGCGACGAGGGAACAAACCGCACCTTAACCTACTGGCGTGACAACGAAAGCTCGACAACCCGTACAGCAACCATCGTTGCAAACCCTGTTTATATCTATAACGGCAAGTTTGCACAGACACTTACTCTTGAGCAGCTGAAGCCGGCATCGGGCAACCTCATCCTGCTTGACACCGACACAAACAATGTGTATGACATCGTGTTTGTAAACCACTTTACAAACCTGGTTGTTGAAACCGTTTCGTCTGCAACAGGCAGAGTTACCGACAAGTACAACAACGGCTCATTGCTTCTTGACCCCGAAAACACAACAACTAAATTCGTTCTTATCCGTGACGGTGTTGAAATTCAGCCCTCAGACCTTGTTGAATGGAATGTAATTTCTTATACAATCAGTGCCGACAAGGAGCTCATCAAGGGCTATGTTTCAACCGAGAGCGTTACCGGTACGGTTACACGGACAACAGCGGAGGGATTCAGAATTGACGATTCAGGCAGAACTTTTAGGAAAGCAAGCAATTATCCCTATGAGATTGGGCTCCGCGATCGAGGAAGATTTTACCTTGATATCGAGGGAAAAGTGGCGGCGGTTGACACTACTGCAATCACAACCGGGGTTGCCATACGCGGATCCTACGGCTATCTTGTTGGTGCCGCAGTTACAGGAACCTTAGACCAGACACTCCAGTTCAAAATCTTCACAGCACAGGGCAATACCGAAGTGATTAACGGTGCAACAAAAATCCGTGTGAACGACACATACGGTCTTACAGCCAATGAGGTTCTCACAGCCCTTGGCAAGGACGGTAATGTAACACCGCAACTTATCACTTACGAAACCAACTCGGCAGGTAACCTCACCGGTCTTGACATTGCAGTTGACAAGACAGCAACCGGCGAAGTTAACCGAGAAGTATTCACCAAGAACATTGCAGCGGCAGAACAGATTTACAAGAGCGCATCGGGAATGCTCGGTACAGTCAGAGTAACAGCTGACACCATCATCTTTGACATCCCCGAGGAAGCAGGCACAGACACAACCCGTTATGCTGTCCGCAACAACACTATGTTCTCGAACAACACACCCTATGACATTATCGTATACGACCTGAGAGAGGACTTTACCGCAGGCGCAATCGTTGTGACAAGCACAACAGGCGTAACCGAGGCAGAATCGCCCATCGTTCTGGTTGACGAGGTTGCAGAGGGTCAGAACGAGGACTTTGATGCAGTTGACATTGTTTACGGTCTGGAAAACGGCAGCCGTGTTGAGCTTATGTCAACAGACAAGAATGTCTTTGTTAAGACAGGCGGCAAGTCCATCGCACAGGGTGATATCTTCCAGTACAGCACAAACGCCAAGGGCGAGGTTGACAATATCACCGTTCTGTTCGATGCAAGTGCAAAGACAACAGAATTTGCAAACACCATAAGCACTGATCTTGCGACAGTTTACGGCAGAGTTACCAAGAAGTTTGCAGACTCTGTAAATGTAAGCATCAACGGCACAGTCCGCAACTTCTCGAC
This sequence comes from Oscillospiraceae bacterium, assembly GCA_015068845.1. Lineage (GTDB taxonomy): Bacteria > Bacillota > Clostridia > Monoglobales > Monoglobaceae > SIG440. The sequence goes on along the minus strand of SVJR01000002.1, from coordinate 72,744 downwards.
AACAGGCGTAACAGTCTACGAATACAACTCCGGAAGAAATAACAACAACATTCAGGTTGTAACCGCAGGCGACATCGAAGTATTTGAAGAAGGTAACGAGGTTCGACTCTTCATCAAGATTTTTGAAGACAAGGCAACCGAAATGGTAATTGTAAGATAACCTCTTATCCTCCCAAAATGCGGGGCGTCCACATTAAGGATGCTCCGCATTTATTTACATATTGATTTTCCCATTGTTTTATTGTAAAATAAATAAAAATGCCCTTATCGGGCAAGACAGAACGGAGTTTTAATATGGCAAACAATATATGGCACGATATCTCACCGAAACGCATCACAACCGAGGACTTTATCTGCGTAATCGAGATTTCAAAGGGCAGCAAAAAGAAGTACGAGCTGGACAAGGAAACCGGCTACATTATTCTTGACCGTATCCTTTACACCTCAACCCACTATCCGGCAAACTACGGCTTTATCCCCAGAACATATGGCGACGACAACGACCCGCTTGATGTTCTTCTGCTCTGCGCAGAGCCAATTGAGCCTATGTCACTTGTAAGAGCGTACCCGATTGGCGTAATCACAATGGTAGATAATGGAAGAAACGATGAAAAAATTATTGCAATTCCCTTCAATGACCCCAACTACAACCACTACACCGACATTGACCAGCTGCCTAAGCATATTTTTGACGAAATGAAGCACTTCTTTACGGTTTACAAAAATCTTGAAAACAAGGAGACCGCGGTTGACGAGGTAAAGGGCCGCAAGGAAGCGGTGGAAATTATCCGCGCGGCAATAGATAACTATATAGAAAATTTTTGTAAATAAGCTTTGATAAAATGCACAGACCGCATAAAGCAGGAATTTAATGTTTTAATTTTTCCCTTAAATTGCGGCACTCCGCCCATTGTCATTCTGAGGCAACGCCGAAGAATCTTGCAAATGTTTGATTATAGCGCTTTATGCTACGAACAAGCTTCACCTCTCGGCGTACCCATGTACGCATTAGGGTATCCCCTTGGGTTCAGTTTGTCCGTTCTGCACTATTTTCTCTTCACCTATGCGTAGGCTTTTATAAAAAAGGTCGTAGCAGTTTGCTACGACCTTTCAACATTATAAAAACAATCTTTTTCCCATCTTTGCACATTTGTATCAATGTACTCCCATATCTCCCGATAATCTTTTTCGCCACGGATTATGTGGTCGTGATATGAACGCTGCCAGATCTTGTCCCGATAAATACTATGCATTTTCTTTGATACATTCATTTTCAGAAATCCTACCAGTTTATCAATAACAGAACGATTATATTGTAGGGGCGATTCACGAATCGCCCGTTTTTCATTGTCATTATCAATTTCTATAATCAAATGAAGGTGGTTTGGCATAATAACATATTTAGGAATTACCACATTAAACCTTCCGGACAAAATTTCTATAATCTGTTTTACAAATTCTCCATATTGCGTTAACTGATTTTCGGGCGATTCGTGAATCGCCCCTACGATATTTGAAAATAAACATTTTCTGTTATGGGTACAAATTGTCACAAAATATGCACCGTTTTGAGAATAATCATACCCCTTTAATCTTGTGGGTTTTCGTTTCGGCAAATCCATATTCTTACTCTTTAATTTTGTTAAAATAATCAACCAAAACCTGGCTTTCAACCGAATCGACAACATCAAAAAAGCTGCGGACTTCTTCCGTTACCACTTTTTTTGAAATTAAATCGTCAATCAGTGCAACAAGCGAATCATAAAAGCCGTTTATGTTGAGAATAACAATTGGCTCAGAAATTCGTTTAAGGTATTTGAGGGTGAGAACCTGAAAGAATTCGTCCATTGTGCCGATTCCTCCGGGAGCTATAATATAAATATCGGCGTGCTTCTCCATCAGCGTCTTTCTTTCACTCATTGTGTCAACAATCACCGTGTTGTCGCAGTTAAAAATTTCCTCAAAATTTTTAATAAAGAACGGCGAAATTCCCATTACATAGCCGCCGGCGTCTTTCACGCCCCGGGCAACTGCGCCCATACTACCGGTTGCACCTGCACCGTAAACAAGGGAAAATCCGTTTTCCGCAATAACTCTGCCCAGATTTTCAACCTGAGTTTTATAGAAATCGTCCATACGGTCAGATGCACCGCCGTATACACAAGCATAATATCTTTTTGACATATAAAAATCCTCCCGTTCCTATCTCCGGTCATTTTTCCGGGTATATTTATCACATAAATCGTTAATCTGGTCCGCAAATTTTGCCAGTTCCTTGTTGGTAAGGCCACGGCTGAGCTCAACAACAGTTTTAAGTCGCTGATACGCCGCAAGCAACCGTTCAAAGGCAATATTTGCACGGCGTCTGCCCTCGGACACCTTGGACAGCTTGACAATTCTGCCCTTTGCCGTACATTCGCCGCTTAAAAGGTCGTACTCGTCGCCGCTGTACGGAGCAATTGAGTCATACCCGAGCCTGTCACGGATAAGCTGGCTGAAATTGTCGCACACAATGTCCTCACCGTGGTTTACAAACACTTTCCTCGGTGCGTTTTCAAGTGCGCCAAGCCAGTCAAGAAGCATATCTCTGTCAGCGTGTCCGCTTATTCCGGCAAGCTGCTCAATCCTTGCATTTACCTGAATTTCTTCACCAAACAGGTTGACGGATTTTGCTCCGTTTATAACCTTTCTGCCCAGAGTTCCTTCTGCCTGATAGCCCACAAAGAGCACCGTGTTGCTCTCCTTCCACAGATTATGCTTAAGGTGATGGCGTATCCGCCCCGCCTCGCACATACCTGAAGCTGATATAATCACCTTGGGGCAGATGTCAAAATTAATCGCTTTGGAGTCATCTGCGGTAATGCTGAGCCTGAGACCCGGAAAGGTTATGGGGTTTATCCCTTTTTCAAGCAAACTCAGCGATTCCTTATCGTAATACTCAGTCAAGTTATCCTGATAAATTTTGGTAGCCTCCACCGCCAGCGGTGAATCCACATACACAATAAAATTACCGTGGTTTTTTATAAGCTGCCGCTCCTTTATATCCCTGAACAGATACAAAAGCTCCTGAGTTCTGCCGATTGCAAAGGACGGAATAACCAGATTCCCGCCTCTGTCGAAGGTCTGCTGGGCTATGTTTGTAAGCTGGGCAATGTAATCGGGACGCTCGCCGTGAACCCTGTCGCCATAGGTAGACTCAACAACAACATAATCTGCCGACTTCGGCTTTTCAGGGTTACGGAGCAGCGGTCTGTCGATGTTGCCAAGGTCACCCGAGAACAACACCGTTCGGCTTTCACCGCCCTCGGTTACTGTCATATATATGCTTGCCGAGCCAAGCAGGTGTCCCGCATCCTGAAAGCTGATGGTTATCCCCTCAAAAATCTCGACCGATTCGCCATAGCCAAAGCCCTGAAAGTGCTTTAGCGCCTCCAAAGCATCGGCCAATGTATAAACAGGGGTATACAAAGCATCACCGCTGCGCTCAGCTTTTCGGTTCTGCCATTCTGCTTCCTGCTCCTGAATATGGGCTGAGTCCTGCAGCATTATATTACAAAGTCTGTGGGTCGCCTCGGTACAATAAACCGTGCCGGAAAAGCCTTTGGCAACCATAGCCGGTATCATACCCGAATGGTCTATGTGTGCGTGAGTCAGGCATATTGCGTCAATATTCCCCGGAGAAACAGGCAGCTCACAGTTCTCGTATGTATCCGCCCCCTGCTCCATACCGCAATCAATAAGAATATTTTTTCCGCAGGCTTCAAGCAATGTGCACGACCCTGTTACCTCGTGAACAGCACCGATAAATGTCAACTTCATAACAGCTCCTCCTTTTTTATTCAAAAAATATATTAAGAACGCTTTCCCGCATTAAATTCTCACTTTATAACAAATTTTTCACCCCAGCATTATATATAATTCCCGAAAACTTATTTTCCTTACCGTCATTCTCGGCTTAAAATCATTATATTATAGTTTTTCTATTTTTGCAACAAAAAAGCTGTGACAAAATTTTAAAACTTTGTCACAGCTTTTTTTGACTTTTGTGCTCTGGACTATTTTTACAGACCCGTATTAGGATAAGTCAACTACATTGATTGTCCTTACTCCGTCCTCTTGAGGTGCAGCAACAGGAGCAGCATCACGGAACTCAAAGAACTTCTTTGCAACCTGCGGGAAGAGTGCATAGCTGAGTACATCTTCTTCTGATTTTGCAATACCCTTTGTTTCCTCACGGTACTTTTCAAGCTCCGGCTCGATAAGGTCAGCAGGTCTTACGGTAATAACCTCTGCATCACCGATTGCGAGCTTTCTTACATCCTCGTTCACCTTACCGGGAAGTCTGCCGTATTCGCCGCGGAGGAGACCCTTTGATTCCTTAGAAATCATCTTGTATCTGCCCATCAGGACATTGAGAACCGCCTGAGTTCCTACAATCTGGCTGGTAGGTGTTACGAGCGGCGGATAACCGAAGTCTTCACGAACTCTGGGAACTTCAGCAAGCACCTCGTAGTACTTGTCCTCTGCGTTCTGCTGCTTGAGCTGTGAAATCAGGTTTGAAAGCATACCGCCCGGAACCTGATAGAGAAGTGCGTTGGGGTCAACATTTAAAACCTTGGGGTCGAGTGTACCCTCTGCCTTCATCTTATTGGCAATGCCACGGAAATGTTCAGCAGCCTTTGAAAGTGTAACAAGGTCAAGACCTGTATCTCTGTCTGTACCCTTAAGAGTTGCAACCATAGCCTCGGTTGAGGGGTTTGATGTGCCGTTTGCCATAGGTGACAGAGCACAGTCAACAATATCAACCCCTGCCTGAGCTGCCATCAGGTTGGTCATATCGCCTGTACCTGCTGTGTTGTGTGTATGCAGGTGAATGGGAACTGAAACATTTTCCTTCAGCTTTTTAACAAGGCTGTATGCGTCGTAGGGAAGCAGAAGATTTGCCATATCCTTGATACAGATTACATCTGCACCCATCTTTTCGAGTTCGAGAGCGAGCTTCACGAAGTAGTCCTCGTTGTGAACAGGGCTTGTTGTGTAGCTGATTGCGGTTTCGCAGATGCCGCCGTATTCCTTGACAAACTTGATTGCTGCCTCTAAGTTTCTGGGGTCATTGAGTGCGTCAAATACTCTGACAACATCAATACCGTTTTCAATTGATTTTTTGCAGAAGTTCTGAACAACATCGTCTGCATAGTGCTTGTAGCCTAAGATGTTCTGTCCGCGGAAGAGCATCTGGAGCTTTGTGTTGGGAAGGTGCTTCTTGAGTGTGCGAAGTCTTTCCCAGGGGTCTTCGTTCAAAAATCTCATACAGGAGTCAAAGGTTGCGCCGCCCCAGCATTCCAAGGACCAGTAGCCTACCTTGTCGAGAATTTCAAGGGCAGGAATCATATCCTCGGTCTTCATTCTGGTTGCAGCCTGAGACTGATGAGCATCACGAAGGATTGTATCTGTAATTTGTAATTTTGCCATAATACATATCTCCTTTCTGTTTTTTGTATCTTGTCAAGCCATACTCCCTCCACCATTTGCGGTGGTCCCCCTCCCTCATTGAGGGAGGCAGAACGGGGAAGGCAAATTATCCAAACAATGCGATAAGTGTACCTGCCGCAATTGCAGAGCCGATTACGCCTGCAACATTGGGGCCCATAGCGTGCATAAGCAGGAAGTTCTGGGGATTCTCCTTCTGTCCAACAACCTGAGAAACACGAGCCGCCATAGGAACGGCAGAAACGCCTGCAGAGCCGATGAGGGGGTTAATCTTGTTCTTGAGGAACAGGTTCATAAACTTAGCAAGGAGAACGCCGCCGGCTGTACCAAAGCCGAATGCTACAACACCCATTGCAATAATTGTCAGGGTCTTGAAGTCAAGGAATGTTTCAGCTGTTGCTGTCGCACCAACCGAAATACCCAGGAAGATGGTAACAATATTCATAAGCTCGTTCTGCATTGTCTTTGAAATTCTGTCAACAACACCGCATTCCTTTGCAAGGTTACCAAGCATCAATGCGCCAACCAGCGGACCTGCCGAGGGAACGAGAAGAGTAACAAATACTGTAACAACTATGGGGAATACAATCTTCTCTGTCTTGGAAACCTCACGGAGGGGCTTCATAACAATCTGGCGTTCCTTTTTGGTTGTGAGGAGCTTCATAATGGGCGGCTGGATTACAGGAACAAGCGCCATATATGAGTATGCCGCAACCGCAATCGGGCCTAAGAGATGCGGAGCAAGTCTTGTTGTAACAAAGATTGCTGTGGGACCGTCAGCACCGCCGATAATACCGGTTGATGCCGCCTCGGCAGGAGAGAAGCCAAAGTAGCTTACGCCCACATATGTAAGGAAGATACCAAGCTGTGCTGCAGCACCCAAAAGAAGGCTCTTGGGGTTTGCAATCAGCGGACCAAAGTCGGTCATTGCACCAACGCCCATAAAGATAAGGCAGGGGTAAATACCCAACTTTACGCCAAGGTAGAGATAGTCAATAAGACCGGGTGTGATTGAGTTTGTTGCTCCGAACAGCTCCCAGTGAACATGTCCGTCAGCGAAAAGCTCTTCGTGGAACATTTCAGCGCCGGGGAGGTTGGTAAGAAGCATACCGAATGCGATGGGGAGAAGGAGCAGCGGCTCGAACTTCTTTACAATCGCAAGGTACATAAGTACAAACGAGATAAGGAGCATAACGAGAATCTTCCAGTTAGCAACAATTGCCATAAAGCCTGTCTGCTTAAGGAAGTTTACAATTGCACCCGTAGGTGTTACATCATTTGCAAAGATATTATCGATTACAACTGTCTTAACCTCATCTGCTGTTGTGAGGTCAACAGTTGTGGTGGTTGAAGTCATATACTGGATGCTGATTCCAAACTCAGGCAGATTTTTTTCGTCATAGTTTTTAATTTCAAAGGGGAGCGTGTGCTTTACCTCTCCGCCCGGAGCGATGGTTGAGGTTGGAAGGTTCTTTTTTGCCTCACCTATCGCAATTGCATTTTCATCGTAATCAAAACCTGAAATGGCAAAAATCAGATTCTCGCTGCTGTTGTTTGCAACAACAAAGCTGATGGTTTTTGTTTCTTGGTCATAAGCCGGATTCTTTACGGCAAGAGGTGCGTCCTGACCCTCGGCAAAACAGGTTGCCATTGAGCACACAAGCATAAGTACCGCAAGAAAGGCCGCAAAATTTCTTTTTTTCATAGTTTTTGGTCAACTGCCTTTCTTTTTTTACTTAATTGTGCAAAGGGGTGTGCCTGCTTCAACAGACTGACCTGCGTTTACAGAAACTGCTGTAACTGTACCGTCTGCAGGTGCCATAATTTCGTTTTCCATCTTCATAGCTTCGAGAATCATAAGTACCTGACCTGCTTTTACAGCGTCGCCTGCCTTAACATTTACAGAAAGGATTGTACCGGGCATAGGGCTTGCAACTGCCTCGCCCTCGCCTGTTGCTGCCGGTGCAGGAGCTGCTGCCGGTGCTGCCGCAGGAGCTGCTGCCGGTGCAGGTGTAGCTGCTGCTTCTGTTTCACTCATAAGCTCAATTTCTATTTCGTATGCTGTTCCGTTTACATTTACTTTATACTTTTTCATTTTGTTTTACCTCCAAAAATAATCTCTAGTTTTGTGTTTATGCCTTTTTGAACGAAAGGACTTTTATATTGCTTACATCTGTGCCGAGCTCTTCAGCAATTACTGCACAAACTCCGGCAACGATTGCCTGCTTTTCAGCCGGCGGAAGTGTAACTGCCTGCGGTGTAGCCGATGTAACCGGTGCAGACTCAGCCTGTTTGGGAGCTTTTTTTGAAAAGGCTCTTACTGCAACACTCATAAGCATACAGATAAATACTATGCAGATAAGTCCGACAAAAACCGTACCTATTCCCATTACACAAACAAAGCCGTTTGATAAACTTGTCATTTGGGGTATTCCTCCTTGTGTTTAATTTTTGTGAACTCCGCCCTTTGGCAGAAATAATTTACTTTGATATATATTTAACGAACATTTATCGAAGACAAACGAAGAACCAAGAGATTCTTCGTCCCTCTCCGACATCTAAAGATGCCACCTCTCCCACAGGGAGAGGCAATGATCAAAATGATAACTACTGTCAGGCTACTAGATTAAGAACTTATCGTGAATTGCCTGAACAGCTTTTTCGGCGTTCTTAACATTAATAAGAACAGAAATCTTGGTTTCTGATGTTGAAATCATATGGATGTTGATGCCTGCATCATAGAGTGCTTCAAACATCTTTGCTGCAACGCCGGGGTTGTTAACCATACCTGCACCAACTATTGAAACCTTGCTGATGTCTTCACGGTGTGTGATTTCCTCGTAGCAAAGAGTTTCCTTTTCAGCCTCTAAAAGCTTGATTGCCTCTTCCATATGGTTCTTTGTAACGGTAAAGGAAATATCCTTCTTATCACATCTTCCGATTGACTGGAGGATAACATCAACATTGATACCCTTCTTTGCGAGCAGTGAGAATACCTTGAACGCAATGCCGGGCTTATCCTCAAGACCAATAATTGCAATACGGGCAACATCGTTATCGCGTGCCACACCTCTGATTAACATTTTTTCCACAGAAACCGCCTCCTTAACAATTGTTCCGTCTATTTTTTGAAAACTTGATTTAACCTCCAGCTTAACACCGTACTTCTTTGCCATCTCAACCGAGCGGTTGTGAAGAACATTTGCGCCAAGACTTGCAAGGTCCAGCATCTCGTCGTATGTGATAGCGTCCAGCTTTTTAGCTGTGGGTACGATACGGGGGTCTGCTGTATAAACACCGTCAACATCGGTGTAGATTTCGCACTTGTCTGCATGGATTGCCGCCGCAATTGCAACAGCTGAAGTATCACTGCCGCCACGGCCGAGAGTTGTGATGTCGTCGTACTTATCAAGACCCTGGAAGCCTGCAACGATAACTATCTTCTTTTTGTCCAGCTCGGACTTGATACGCTCGGTATCAACCTTTTTGATTCGTGCGTTGCCAGAGTTAGAGTCGGTCGCAAAGCCTGCCTGCCAGCCGGTAAGCGAAATTACGGGAGCACCTATTTTTTCGATTGCCATTGCCAGAAGAGCAATTGAAATCTGCTCGCCTGATGCAAGGAGCATATCCATTTCACGCTTTGAGGGGCTCTCGTTTATCTCGTGAGCCTTTTCAATCAGGTCATCTGTTGTGTCGCCCTGAGCCGAAACAACCACAACAACCGAATTGCCTTCGCGGTATGTTTCGGTAACTCTGTTTGCCACATTGTTTACCTTGGCAGCGTCTGCAACTGAGCTGCCGCCGAATTTTTGAACTATAATTGCCAAAGTCAAAACCTCCGATTTTATATATTTGTGCGGTAGTTTATCCTCTTATGTCGGGAATAACTACCGTATTTTTACATTAATTATTCACCAATAAGGCGCATACAGCTGAGAACCTCACACTCTGAAGCCTTTACCTCACAAACAAGTGCATCAAGACCGGACTTTGTGAGAGACTCGGTAAGCACAGCAAATTCCGTCTGCTTGTTCTCTGAAAAAGCAACAACCTTGCCGCCCGGAATATTTGCCGGAGCCTTGCCCGAAATTCTGAGGTAGTATGCATAGGGAACATTCTCACCCGATGACTGGTGCTTTTCATCGTACTTATCCCATTTTATGATAACATTAACCCGTTTGTGCTTGATTGCGTCCACAACATCGGCAACAACCGCATTGGCGGTGGGCAGCTTGCCTGCGCCTCTGCCGTAGAACATAACCTCGCCCAGATCCTCGCCGCGGACAATAATTCCGTTGAACACATCGTTAATGCCTGCAAGAGGGCTGTTTTTGGGGACAAGCGCAGGGAATACAGCGGCATAAACCGCATCGCCGTCCTTTGTGCAATGTCCGATAAGCTTGATTGCATAGCCAAGCTTTTCTGCAAAGGCAACATCGTCGGCTGTAATCTTTGTTATGCCCTCGGTTGAAATTTTTGTATAGTCAAGTGCCTTGCCAAAGGCAAGTGCAGCAAGGATTGCAATTTTACGGCAGGTGTCAAAACCCTCAACATCGGCTGTGGGGTCCGCCTCGGCATAACCCTTCCGCTGAGCCGCCTTGAGTGCGCTTTCGAAGCTCTCGCCGCACTGGAACATCTGGGTCAGAATATAGTTGGTTGTGCCGTTTAAGATACCGAATATGTCGGTAGCCTCGCCTGCTGTCAGGCAGGAATACATAGGACGGATAATCGGGATGCCGCCGCCCACGCTTGCCTCAAACAGGTAGTTTATGTTACGCTCTCTTGCAATATCCAAAAGCTCGGTTCCGTGTGTTGCAACAAGCTCCTTATTGGAGGTTACAACATGCTTGCCTGCAAGGAGAAGCTTTTTGGTGAAGTCATAAGCAGGATTTACACCGCCCATGGTTTCAACAACAACGCCCACCTCGGGGTCATTTAAAATGTCGTTGAAATCCTTGGTGAAGCATTTGAACTCGCTATCCGGAAAGTCACGCAAATCGAGGATGTGTGCAACCTCTACCGGCTCGCCGCAGCGGTTGATAAGGGTCTCCTGATTTTTGACAACGACCTCGCCTACACCCGAGCCGACAACGCCAAAGCCCATAATTGCAATTTTCATTAAGTATCAATCCTTTCCCAAAAGGTTACCGTCCTATCCACAAAGCATCTTTGCTAAAAAAGCCGGATTATAATCTGTGTAAAGGTAAAATCATTGCAAATTTACCCATTATGTATATACACTACCATATTACAACAAAATCCCCTGCAAGTCAAGGCTTGCAAGGGATTTTTTCGACTAAAATTTTAAGTGCTTGCTTTTTGTTTTTTGTGAGAAATTGATGTAGAGCATTAATTTATACTGCCACACAACTTTGTGCACCACACCAAAACTTGTCCGTTTTGTTCGTTTTGTCCGGTATATAATGTAAATATACCAAATAAAGCGAAAGGATGATTCAATGAACGAAAGCGTGTTTAAAAGCACAACAGAAACGCTGTCACGGTCTATTGCAAATGAAATTGCATATACATATAGCATTTTTGGAAGTGACAATGAAAGCCGTGTAATCACGAGAATGAAAAGCAACATATTGCTTTCCACCCGGAAATTTCTTGACAGCGAAACGCAAAGCATTGCAAAGGATAAGCTGATTTTTCCGCATGATTTTTTGATGGCAAATATCAAAAGTCATATAGATATCTTTTATAGTCAGTTTAACCTTAATTGCGAAACGCTTATAACGCTGTCGCATTACGGTGAAAGAGCCAATGTCTTTAAAAGACAATTTAAGGAAAATCTTGAAAGATCGAAGGAAACCACATTAAATGCAATTATGCGGGAATTAGACCTGCAAATAACGCAGGGCAAGGCTGCAAAATCTGTGATAAGGCATATGCAAAGTGTTATATCAAAAAGAACCGATGCGGTCAAATCCCTTTTAGAGGATTCTGCTGGACAGATGAAGCAATATATGCTACTATGGAACTATCAAGACAATGGACATACCCATTATCGGTTTAAAACAAACGGTGACAACTGCAAAGCCTGCACAGAATTGGACGGAAAAGTTTTTTCCATAGCTGATGCAGAGGTTGGAGTTAATCTTGCGCCTATTCACCCTAATTGCGACTGCACGGCAGAGGTTTTGGACGAAAACGAAGTCGAGATATTTACAGTAAAAAGTAAAACTGAAGACAATGAGAAATCCTCAATTTTAGACTATCTGCAAACATCCTTAAATCAGATTTTGCTTGGCAACTATGCCGCCGATACCAATGCGCTTGGTACTTTGGGGCAGATAGCCATAGGACTTTTGGGGCTTGATTTACCTGCAGACATCCGCGACTTAGTTTATGATATAACTAATTTCAAGCTGACTCCGCAGCATGCATTGCAGACCATATTGGATATTGTGGCACTACTGCCCGTTGTCGGCGGAGTAAAATATGTAGATGAAGCCGGCGACCTTGTTAAATCCGCCGTAAAGCACGGGGATGAGGCAACATCACTAACAAAAAATATATCTCAACACAATAATGCTGCATCAGTAGCAAATGATGCAAACAAATATTACACATCTCAAACAATCAATAGTTTAGGGAAAAAACTAAATATTGCACAATTTGAAAACCATTCTGTTGTAACCAAAAACCCCGGATACAAAGGTTCTCCCAATTCTAGCATAGACATTGTGGATGAAAACGGATACATTGTGACTCGGCGATGGTATGATGCGCAAGGGCGGGCTTACCGTGATGTAGATTTTACTAATCACGGAAATCCCTTAACACATCCAGAGTGGCCACATGAACATATTTGGGAATATAGTGATGACGGAACGCCGATAAGACGTTAGAAACGGAGGAGTATATGATATATAATCAAATTATAGATAGAGTGGCTTGGGGAGAAGAGTTTTTCTTTTTCTATAACAGTGAAAAATACTGGATTAGTCAAAATGAACTGGGGCTGTATTTAACTAGAGTTAAAGATAGCTATACTCAAAGCTTTAATACCGCACAAGAATTATTTGAAAATGGTCTTGTAGATGGGAAAACTATTGCTGAAATTTGGGATTGTATAGAGGGTTATTTTTAAAATGGTTATTCTAATCTTAAACTTTCATAAAAGTCTAAAAACAAGGTAAGCTAACACCGCAGCACGCCTTGCAGACCATATTGGATGTTGTGACACTACTACCTTTTATGGGTGAGTACACAAAAAAACTTTGAAATTTTAAGTGCTAAATTAGGCGAAGAATATAACTTAGATTAATAAAGGCACAACAACACGACAGCGACTTTAATGCATAGGACAAACGCAAATGATGAACAAAGTATTTATTTTCACATCGTAACAAACGCCTTAAACAACGCCCCCGACAAGCCATTGCTTGTCGGGGGCGTTTTGAGTTAAATTATTCTTACTTTTCTGCCGTGCGAAGCAGCTTTATTACCTCACGCATTTCTGCCTCGGTTGATGCCGTATTGATTATCTCACGAAGCCTTGCGCCGCCCGGCATACCCTTGATATACCAAGCCATATGCTTGCGAGCCTCCTGAATGCCACGATAGTCGCCCTTGAACTTTACAAGCAGCGAAAGATGCTCCTCCATCATATTTGCCCGTTCAGCCAAAGTCGGATTTGGTAGCTTTTCGCCGGTTTCAAGATAGTGGATAACCTGACGGAACACCCAAGGATTACCCTCTGCCGCTCTGCCAATCATTATCCCGTCGCAGCCGGTATAGTCAAGCATATACTTTGCACTTTCGCCGTCGGTAATATCGCCGTTGCCGATTACAGGGATTGAAACCGCCGCCTTCACCGCCTTAATGATATCAAGGTCTGCCTTGCCGCTGTAAAACTGCTCACGGGTTCTGCCGTGAACGGTAACAGCCGCCGCCCCTGCCGCCTCGGCAATTTTTGCCATTTGGACAGCAGTTATTGAATTGTCATCCCAACCCTTGCGGATTTTCACCGTAACGGGAACGCTGACCGCCGCTGTCACCGCCGCCACAATCTCACCAGCAAGCTCCGGCGTTTTGGAAATTGCCGAGCCGTCACCATTATTGACAATCTTTGGGGCAGGGCAACCCATATTTATATCTACCAGCTCTGCTCCATAATCCAGAGCTCGCTCCGCAATCTCTGCCAGAACCTTTGGCTCGTGTCCGAACAGCTGTGCTGCAACTGGTTTTTCAGAAGGGTCGGCATCAAGCAAATCTGCGGTTTTTTTGTTCTTGTAGAATAGTCCCTTGCCCGACACCATCTCGGTATACATCAGCGCAGGGCCGAATGGCTTGGTAATCAGGCGGAACGCCTTGTCGGTCACGCCTGCCATTGGTGCAAGAAATACATTGTTTTTAAGTTCAAGGTCTTTTATCTTCATCTGAGCTTTCCTTACATAATTATTCGACGGTAATCTTTGCCGACGGGCTTATCAGGTTGATAACCGTCTTTCCCGGATTGAGCAAGAGCTTGGTGCCGTCCGCCTTTTTGTAAACAGTATCACCGCTCCTTGACGGCTTTGACCAGATTATCTCAATCGCATTACCGTTTGATATGTAAACGCCCTTTCCGCTGCCTGCCGTATTGATGTTGCGGCGGTCTGTGCCGTCGCCTAAGGCGGTATCGTGAACATAATGAACAATTATATTCTTCGCCGCAAGAGTCTTCCCGTTTTGCAGCTTGTGCGGCTGACCGTTTATGGTCTTTTCGTATAGCTTTGTTTCTGCATTATAAGTATAGCCTGTGCGATACATTCCGGAATATTCAAGACTGACCGAATTTGCCGGCTTTCCGTCGCTCAAATCAAAGAACATATCCGCATACTCAAGACCATTTTTGTTTTCGGTTTCGGTAGCGTAGCCTTTTTGCTTTGCCATTGACTTTATCTTTTCGATGCTTGTATATGCGCTGTGCCAGTCGCCCTTGTACTTTTGCTCACGCCAGAAAATGCTCTCGTCGGTGCCCAAAACTCCGTTTATCTTATCAATCCCGAACGCCGAAATATCGGTAATCGCCTTGGGACTCCAGCCAAAGTGGGTGTAGATTGCATCGTTTTCCATTACATAATCAAGGAAATAATGCCGTGACGAACGGACAGGGCCTATCTTTTCGGTATTATCACCACGGAAAAGTGCCATAAATCTGGTTGCGCCGCCCTCGACCACCATTTCGTAAATAAGATACGCCTCGTCAAGACCTGCGTGGGGGCGTGCGTTCTTGTCGTCGTTGTCCACCATTACGGCAACAGGGCGTTCTTTGGTGTCAACATATTTTTTGAAGAATTCATCAATTTCCGCTACGGTTTTGTCAACCACCACTTCCTCTGCCGGAGGCTCAATTGTCGATGCGGGCACGGATGGCTCGTCCTTGCCGCATCCGGCAAGAAGCGTTAATAACATAATTATTGCAATTGCTTTATATATAGCTTTCATAGTTTTTCTCCTTTTAGGTTAATTACAGGTTTATTATACAACAAAGCTTGCAATTTTTCAACATTTTATTGCCTTCGCTTGACTTTTTTCGGCGTAAAAGCTATACTTTACTTAAACTGGGGAGTGTTTGTATTCTCTAAATTCAGACAAGGCAGGTATCAGCTTATGAATTATTCGTGTTTTAAAGACCTGAAACGCATTGTAATCAAGGTGGGAACTTCCTCACTTACATACGAGACAGGCAAAATCAATATAAAAAAAATCGAACACCTTGTTCGTGTGATTTCCGACCTCCGCAACCGTGGTATTGAGGTTGTTCTTGTTTCCAGTGGTGCGGTCGGCGCAGGCGTGGGCAAGCTGGGACTCTCGGAAAAGCCCTCGGACACCCGCAAAAAACAGGCTCTTGCCGCAATCGGTCAGGCATCGCTTGTTTCAATCTATGACAAGTTCTTTTCGGAATACGGCCACAACACCGCTCAGGTGCTTTTGACCAAGTTCATCTTAGACGATGCCGAGCGATACCAAAACACCAAAAACACCTTTGAAACTATGTTTGAATACGGGGTTGTTCCCATTGTGAACGAAAATGATGTTATCTCCACCTACGAGCTGGAGTTTGGTGACAACGATACACTTTCGGCATACATCGCCAAGCTGGTTGAAGCAGAGCTTTTGATTATCCTTTCGGACATAGACGGATTGTTTGAGTCAAACCCGGCAGAAAATCCTGACGCAAAGCTTATCCCCGTTGTAGAAAAGGTTGACGAATCAATCTACGCCATTGCGGGCGGTGCGGGCAGCCGCAGAGGTACCGGCGGAATGGTTACCAAGCTGAAGGCCGCCGAAATTGTAAATCCCGCAGGGATAAATATGATTATAACCAATGGCGCATCCCCTGAAAACATCTACGATATTCTTGACGGAAAGCCCGTTGGCACGCTGTTTGTAGGGAGTGTATAACTATTCTGTTAAATTTGTCAAAATTATGGAAAATAACAGTTGAAATTTTAATCGATTTATGGTATTATGGTTACAATAATAATTAAAATGGCGAGAAAGTCGCAAATTTTTTATAGGAGAAAGTAAAAATGACTAACAACAAAAAAGTATTAAACTGGCTTGAAGAAATGAAAGCCCTTTGTAAGCCCGAAAAGGTTGTATGGATTGACGGCAGCGAAGCTCAGCTTGAAGCACTTCGCGAGGAGGCGGTTGAAAGTGGCGAAATGATTAAGCTTAATCAGGAAAAGCTCCCCGGCTGCTACTATCACAGAACAGCAGAAAACGATGTTGCCCGTGTTGAGGACAGAACATTTATCTGTACCGAAACCGAGGAAGAGGCAGGCCCCATCAACAACTGGATGGCACCCGCTGAAATGTATGCAAAGCTCAACGCTCTGTATGACGGTTCAATGGTTGGCAGAACAATGTATGTTATCCCTTATTCAATGGGTCCCGTTGGCTCACCCTTCTCAAAGATTGGTGTTGAGCTGACAGACAGCATCTATGTTGTTCTTAATATGGATATTATGACAAGAGTAGGACAGCCTGTCCTTGACGCTCTTGGCGAGGACGGCGACTTTGTTAAGTGTCTCCACGCAAAGAAGGATGTAAATCCCGACGAGAGATATATCGTTCACTTCCCTCAGGATAACACCATTATGTCAGTTAACTCTGCATACGGCGGGAATGTTCTCCTTGGCAAGAAGTGCTTCGCGCTCAGAATTGCTTCATATCAGGGTATGAAGGAAGGCTGGATGGCAGAGCATATGCTCATCCTTGGCCTTGAGAACCCCCAGGGCGAAGTTAGGTACATCTGTGCTGCATTCCCCTCAGCTTGCGGTAAAACAAACCTCGCTATGCTTATTCCGCCGGAATTCCTTAAGGAACAGGGCTACAAGGTATGGACAGTAGGTGACGATATCGCATGGCTCCGCATTGGCGAAGACGGCAGACTTTACGCAATCAACCCCGAAGCAGGCTTCTTCGGCGTTGCTCCCGGTACTTCTGTAAAATCAAACTTCAATGCTCTTGAGGCAACAAAGAAGAACACAATCTTCACAAATGTTGCAATCAACGAAGAGGATATGACTGTTTGGTGGGAAGGTCTTGACAAGAATCCTCCCGAAAATGCAATCGAGTGGAAGGGTGCAAAGGTTAACGGCAAGGAATACACAGCTGAAGGCAACAAGCTTGCACATCCGAACTCAAGATTTACTGCTCCTGCAGTAAACTGCCCCTGCATTTCATCTGAATTCGAGAATCCTCAGGGTGTTCCGATTTCAGCAATCGTATTCGGCGGCCGCCGTGCAAAGACTGCTCCGCTGGTATACCAGGCTCGTGACTGGGATCACGGTGTATTTGTTGGTGCTACAATGGCATCTGAAACAACTGCAGCAGCTGCAGGTGCTGTCGGCGTTGTAAGACGCGACCCCATGGCTATGCGTCCGTTTGTTGGCTACAACATGGCTGACTACTTCCAGCATTGGTATGATATGGGTAAAAAGATTGCAAATCCGCCCAAAATCTTCAATGTTAACTGGTTCAGACTTGACGATGACGGTAACTTTATGTGGCCCGGCTTTGGCGACAATATGAGAGTTCTTAACTGGATTCTTGATCGCTGCGAAGGCAAGGTTGACGCAGTTGAAACCGAAATCGGTTATGTTCCTAGGCAAGAAGACCTCCAGCTTGAGGGTCTTGACCTTTCAGACGAGGTTGTTACTGAACTTCTTTCAATCGACAAGCAGGCATGGAAAGAAGACCTCGCAAACCAGAGAGAGTTCTTCGCTCAGTTCGGCGACAGACTCCCCAAGGAAATCAAGGACAGTATGGATGAGCTCGAAAAACGACTTGGTTAGGGAATGTAAAAAAAGTCCGGACCGCAAAAAGGAAGTTTTTCCAAAAGGTCCGAAAAGATTATTGTTATCAATAAACCTAATGATGAAGAAAAACCGAAGAAATTCGGTTTTTCTTTTTTATGTCCTTTTTGCTACGAACAAACTTCGCCGCTCGCCGTACACCAGTACGCCTTCGGGTAACCACAAGCTACGCTTGTGCTCAGTTTGTCCGTTCCAAACATTTTTTCCTATCCCCTATAGGGCTGTAGAAAATTCCGAACAACCAAAGACCTTGCAGTTAATTGGCTGCAAGGTCTTTTTTCTCTGCATACAAAAGACACCGGCAATTATTGCCGGTGTCTTTTTGATTACTACTGATACTGAGTCCAGTCAACAGGCTCTGTAAGCTCGGTCCACTTTTCGTAGATGTTGTTCTTCTTGATGAAATTGTGTCCGTTTGTTGCTTCCTGAACGGGGAGATAATACCATTCAGCTGTATTGCTGTTGTCAGGCCACTTAATCATTTCGTCGAGCAAATCATCAACGGTTTCAGGTACACGGTTTAAAACTCTGTTAATCATCGTCATTGCCTCAGCACGGGTAATGAACTGGTCGGGCTTGAAGGTGTTGTCCTCGTAACCTCTTATCCAGCCGTGTGCTGCAGACTCGTGAATTTCAGCCTCTGCCCAGTGTCCCTGTACATCTGTGAATTCGTCAACTATTTCAAATTCCGAATCGTCAAATCTTGCACAGATAACTGCAAATTCTGCACGGGTAATGAATGCATCCGGTACAAATGCGTCTGCGTATCTGCCCTTAACGATGCCAAGCTTTGCCATTGTTGAAATCGCCTTGTTGTGCCAATCCTCAGCATTTACATCACCAAACGAATTCATTGCTGTCAGGTTTGCCGCACGGACATCTTCCTTGAGAAGTCTGAAGAAGATAGTTGTAACTTCAGCTCTGTCGATATGGTCGTTCGGTCTTACTGTTCCGTCAGGATAACCTACAACATATGCAAAATGGTCTTCCCCGTTAAGGCTTCCGGGAGTATAGTGTCCATTGCCGGCATTGCCGTTGTCCTCAATCCAATCCGCATACACTGTGATGTTTTTGGTTATCTTAACTTCGTCAACATCCTCGCTGAGCGCACTGTCAAGATGCCAGCCGTCAAAGATATATCCGTCTTTCTTGGGAACCTTTGTGAGCTTAACTGTTGCGCCAGAGTTGTATGTTTCTTTTGCAATGGCTGAGCCTCCGTTTGTGTCATAGGTGAGGGTGTATCTTGTGACGCCGCCTCCGCCGCCACCACCGCCGCCGGTGTATGTCCATTGTGCGATAAGCTTAATATCCTTATTCACCGTAATTTCATCTTCCGGGTTGTAGATTGTATCTGTGCCATCCATCTTCCAGCCATCAAAGCTGTACTGTGCTTTTGTAGCTGCAGGCTTAACATCAATTACTGTACCTGCAAATACATCTATTGCTCCATACGCTACATCCGCTGCACCTGTACCGCCTGCAAGGTCATATTCTACTTTGTAGATATGACGGAGTGCCGTATAGAAATCTACTTTTGTTGCCGGCATTCTGAATTCGCCGCTTGCTTCCGGCGCTACATGTGGTGAAGCCCAATCTGTAGGAACATGTCTGTGCGAAGGATCGCAGGAGATTTTCGCTGCTACTGTTCTCTTTACACCATACGGAACATTTTCTTCCTTTGTCGGAAGTTCCGAAGCTTGATGGTCCGGATGCTCGCCATAGAAGTGGTACTCAATCGGGTTAGTCATTCTGTCGTAATAGAGTTTTATTACTGTTAAACCGTCACCTGCAATTGTAGCGTTGATGACATTGTCTGTTCTTGCAACAAAGCCGTCATAACGATTAACCTCTGCTGTTGCTGTGTGCCCGGTTGTCCCTGTGCAATCGTCTGTTTCAACCAGCTCGTAATTTTCAGGATGTCCTAATGGGTCTGCATCCAGTGCAGCTGTTCCCTCGGTGTTGAGTTTTTGCTGCAAGTGCTGTACCTTATATACAGTATTGGTGTTTGCAACAAACTTACCCTTAAGTACAACTTCCTTAGCAGGCATTGTAAAGCTTGCATCATTTTTACCAACTGCTGGATCTTCGCTGTACCAACCATCAAAGGTGTAACCTTCTTGTGATAAATCAGTCTTCACCGTTACAGTTGTGCCGTATAATGCGTTGTGATTATATGTGCTTATCGTTGTTTGATGTTCCGTAAGATTTACACCATGAGGCTGCAAGCTGTCAAGCTCGTACTTAACATTATAAGCAATTCTCTTGTAGTAGAAGTTAAATTCTGTCGAACCATCGCCTTCTATCTTCTTTGTAATAGTGGTGTAATCCCCACCTACTGTCTCGCCCGTTGTTGTATCCAAATCAATGACGAAGCCGTCATATTTTCTCGCATACACAGTTGCATTTGCATTGGTTTCGCCCGGACGATTTTCTGTATAGTTCGGCACGGTCGGATAAACGCCTTCGGCTTCTGTTTCCAAAAAGTGATTGATAGTATATGGTGTATTGGTATTTGGATGGAAATGACCAACCAGAATCACATCGTGCATAGGCATTGTAAACTCATTGCCTGTTATAACCAATGCTGTATCGTTGGGCGTCCAGCCGTGGAATGAATAACCCGTGAGTGCAGCATTTGCTGCTATATTTACAACCGGTTGAATTTGATGTGTTGCGCCATACTTTAATTCATAAGCAACACCGCCGTTTGGAAGCTGAGCATTTGCCGCAGTTTCAAATGCAGCATCCGGCATTGCACCGCTGTACTCATAAGTTACCTTGTAGGTGTTTCTCTTATAGTAGAGCTTTAAGATTGTTCCACCATCACCGGCGATAGTCGCACTTGCAACTGTGCCCGGAATGCTTGTATCAAATGTAAAGCCCGCCTGCGGAATTTCGGCTGCTACAGCAAGCTGACCTGTTGTACCGGTATGCTGTGTTTCGGTGAATTTGGGTGTCGCATTACCTTCGCCATCACCGAAAGTACCGTTCAAGCCTTCGTAATAATGCTCTACCGTGTAGGCTGTATTTGAATTTGCCGTCCACGCACCATAGATTACAACATCTCTGCTTGGCATTATAAATCCGGTTGCTGTTGTTGTAATATCTGCATCCTGAATGTACCAGCCGTGGAAGGTATAACCTGCAACTACCTGTGCGGTTGTGTCAAACAACACTTCTTTTCCGTGACGGTATTCAGTATTGTCGGTTGGTTCGTTTATTGCCGCACCCGTCGGCTTGTTAATATACTGATAGGTTACATTATATGTAATTCGGTCGTAGTAAAGTATAAGCTCTAAGCTACCATCTGCCACAATCTGCCCCTCGTCTGTGGATAATGTTTCATTGTAGGTATAACCTAGCCCAAGTATTGTCGGCAACGGATATGCCGTTACATAATCCAAGGTTTTACCGCGCAAGGTTTCACGACGACTTATGTCCTCAGTATAGTTATCATCATCTGCATTCTGCAGGAAATGCTTTACTATGTAGGCTGTATCGTTAGACGGGATAAAGTAGCCTAAAAGCTCTACATCTCGCGCAGGCATAGTAAATTCTGTTACGCGGTTTGCATCAATTGCCGCACCTCTGTACCAGCCATAAAAGCCTGTGTAGCCGGTTGGCCAAGCCGCGAGATTAGGTATTGTTGTATCTACTGTTACGGTTGCACCGTGACGCACATCCAGCTGTGCAAGTCCCGAAATATCCGGCGCATCCGACGGAACAGTACCCTCAAACCTATAGGTTACCTTGTAAGTAAGTCTGTCATAATAGAATTTAATAACCGTATCGCCGTTGCGGTCAATGTTTGCCGTAATAGATGCGATTGTGCCGGTGGTATCAAGACTCTGGTTGGACGGCAACTCGTCATTCGTTTTTGTTGCGTTAAAAGTTAAACCTTCAAGTATGCGTGCATAAGCGGTTGCGTCTGTATCGGTTGTACCGCTTAGCGTTTCCGTAAGATGTGTGTCAAGTGTATAGTTGTCGTCATTTGCATTTTGAATCCAATGCTCTACCATGTAGGGAGTATCACTTTTTGCCGTAAATTCACCTGCAAGGTAAATATCTCTGTCTACGGTAATTGTATTGCCGGAAACATTTGTGTAAGTCAAATCCGATGTGTAGTACCAACCCTTGAACTCATAACCAGGTATATTCATTGCATCCTCAATAGTGTAGCTTTCGCCATACTTTTTGATTACGCCACCTGGTGCGGTTACACCGCTTGGTACTGTACCGTCAAATTCGTAAAACACATTGTACTCGTTTCTTGTATAATAAAGCTTGAGCACAGTCGAGCCGTCACCTTCAATGGTGTCGGTAATCACTGTTCCTGTAACGGATCTATCGAATGTAAAGCCCGTATAGGTCGTCGGCGTTGCTGTTACCTCTTTATCTGTTTCCCCAAATTTGTTTTCCGTTTCTTTGAGTTCAAATTCGCCGTCATTAAAGGTTTCCGTGTAATGCTCAATCTTATACGCCGTGTCATCATCCGGCATAAAATAGCCGATTAACGTTACATTGTTTGCCGGCATCTTAAATTTGCCGTCCTGAATTATGACATTTTCCTGTCGTGGAGTCCAACCGACAAACTGATAGCCTTCAAATTTAGTTCCGGCAGCAGTGTTGATTGGAGGCGCAACGGTATAGTCCGTTCCGTAAGTAACTTTTACAGAAGCTCCACCGTTAGGCAAGTCGGTGTTAACTGTTCCCGTAGGAAGGTTTCCGGAAAAGACATAAGTAACATCATACTCTTCTGCCGTAAAGCTGCCGTTAATCACCACATCATCGTTTGGCATAGTGAACGAACCTGTTCTGTCCCAACCATTAAAGGTATGACCTTCCTTTTCGGGAACATCACTTATAACATTCACATTTGCACCCGGCAGACGATAGAAATATGCATAATCCTGACCATCTACCTTATATGTAACCTTTTTTGCCGAAATAGTGGGAGAATCAGCTGTTATTACCGCTTCATTTGCACTGTTTACAACCGCTGCAAGACCTTCGTTTGTAGGAATTGAACCGCCGGTAAAATTCGCTTTATGTAAATCTATTTCGTCATAGTCAGGTGTTACATTTACTGTAATAATAAGCTTTCTGCCGTAAAAATCTGCACTATCAACCTGACGGGGATTTTCAGAAACATAGTTCGCGTCAAAGTCAAAACCGCGAACTGTAAGAGTATTGCCGGTAACGTTTACTGTCGCACCCACCAGTGCCTCAGGAGCATCCCAACCACTTGCGGTCTTTCTCGCAGTTTTTACCGTTACCTTAGCCGCCTTGGCAGCTTCGTCTACTCCCGGAATGGTGAAGTACGGCGAAATTGTGTCAATCACACCGGCGGTTTCACCCAAGGTAATATCTAAGTTTACCGTCTGCTTGAAAATGTCCTCAAAAATATTTTCAAGATCCTTGTCCTCTGAGGGTGTCATATAGTAACCGTTTGTAATGCTGCCATCACCCGGAACTATAGAACCATCTGCATAATCTGCCTTCGGGAAGTTATTGGAAACATAGTGCATAAACTGGTTTGAATTATCGCCAAGAATACTGCTGTCCGCTGTGTCTGCACCGCCGATTGCAAAAATCTTTACTCCCGCATTTTTAAGAGCCAGTGCTTCATCGATTGCCGCACCTGCAACTGCAGCTTCATAACCGCTGCCATGCGTAGGCGAACCATCTGTAAATACGATAATCGCTTCACTTCTGCCAACAGAATCCTCTCTGTCTCCTAAAACATCTTCTGCCAGCTGCAAACCATAGTCAACGGCTGTCGCACCGCCTGAAACCAAACTGTTCATTGCATTTGTAAGCTCAGTTTTACCTGCCGCATTTACAACCGTAAGACCTTTTACAACCTGTGTATAGTTATATCCGTTGCTTGCACGATTGTCACCAACTACAGCCTGTGTGTGGTCATCTGTTGCCTGTGAGCCGTTATAGTAATCTGAAGAGCCAAATTTTACGATAGAAATACGGTGTTTATCTTTATCGTCCGGAATGGATTCGTTCTTAGTTGCCACATCTGCGATAAACGCATCTGCACCCTCCTTCAATATTTCCATATGCGTCATATCACGGTAGAACTGCTTTTCCTGATAGCTTTGTGTTCTGCCACTTGTATCTACACCGGATTCCAGCTTGGGATAGTAATAACTTACACCATCTGTATAATACTTATGTCCGATGTCAGCGCCCAAAAAACCAGAATCATCGTAATCTACAAAAGTAACCTGAGTATACCCACCTGCACCATTGTCGATGTAATAATTTATACTATCATCACTGAAGCCATAATGCGGACTCAGAATCGGAACCCATCTGGTGCCATTTATTGCAACCTTGTGAGGTGAATGGGCCGCTATTTCATCCATACTTCCAGATACATCCAGTACCAACACAATATCCGCAGGCACGGCACTTTGCGAGTTGGTTACTTTACCGGTTGTGTATGCTTCCATTGTGATATCCACAGTACCGTCAGCTTTTGCCTGTGCCGTTTTGGTAAATACTATACCAGTACTTGCATCCGGCACTGCCGCCGAAACAATCATGGTTGCGGGCAGCACTGTCACAAGCATCGCAATTGTCAGGATGGTTGCCAATAGTCTTCGTGTCTTCATAAAATCAATCCTTTCAATATTTTTATTAGAAGTTGTTTGTAGTAGTTATGTAATAACTACTACAAGGGGGCACCCCCTTGTGAAGCCTTTAATTTACTATATCGTTATCCAACCGTTTGACAAACTTATCAAACATGTCTTTTGCTATTTTCTTATAATCGCGTAAAAGAATTTTTTGTATTACCTCTTGCCTTTCCGCTTTGGGAATTTCGTAAAGCATCATCATACTATCCAGACAAAGCGAGATTTTTTTATCAAGGGTAAAGCCTCTGTCACAAAAGGTTTTAAGTGCCGCAAGCTCAATTCCTGAAGCAATCACCTCTTTATCACGAAAATCGCTTTCTGTCCAATCGGGAAGCCTCGACCCAAGCAACGAGTAATTCTTCTCTGCCGCCCAGCCTTTAATATGCTCATATGTCAAAGGCAGGCTATATCCCGAATAATACAAATCCCAGGCATTTCGGTTATTTTCACACAATGCAACCTGAACCGCAATTTCCATTGCATATGCCATCAGGGCACTCTGCATATCATCGTGCATATCATCAATGAGACCTGCGTGATAATCCATCAGCTCTTCTATAAGTATCTGCAGCATTTCCTCCTTGGAATGAAAATGATATGTTATCGCCCCGACCTTAACACCGGAATCCGCCTCAATCATTTTAAAGGTAGTCTGCGTATATCCGTTTTGCAAAAACAGCTTTGTTGCTGAACGAATTATATCTATTTCCGTCTCGGTCAGCGGTTTTAAACGCATACGCCTTTTAACAATATTATTCAGCATCTATTCGCCCCCTTTTTTAGAATATATTTAGTACGCATACTAAATATATCAAGAATATATAAAGTTGTCAATACCTTTAAGGAAATTTATGTAAGAACCTATATGCTTTGTTATTTTTATACAAAAAGTGTTGTAAAATTTTTATATTGGTGATATAATAACTTTTGTCACACAAGTGAATACTGTAACAGAGCGTGCGTTTGATAAAAACGCAGGCCTGATTTACCTTTAGCTCTGTTATTGGTATTCTTGTGTGACAACAAAATCAGTGCTATGCGTTTTTTGTGCGTGGTACTGGTGCCACGCACTTTTTTATTGGGGGGAATCAATATGCTGGGAAACAATATGTCGCTTAGTCTATCAAAGCTTGGGGATGGAGCCATTTTGCCGTCGCTTTCGTCTTTTTTAAACGAAGGCGAAGAGATTTTAGGCAACTTTGCGGCAAAGGGTGCCCTCGTCACATTTACGGACCGAAAAATTCTTATTGAATTTGCAAACGGCGGAGACTCTATGTCGCATTACATTCAAATAATTCCTTATCATAGCATCTCGCTCTGCACGCTTAAAACCAACAACAATTTTGCATACGAAACAACAATGGAACTAAGCGTTTCGGATATGGGATGTATGGTCCTCGACTTCTTGGGTAGCTTTGACATCGCCCTTATATGTAATCATATTGCCTGTTGCTGCAAATATTCTCAAAAAGTTTAAAATAAGTATTGACAAATATTTAGTTTTGTGGTATTATAGACAAGCTATGGCGGTATAGCTCAGTTGGCTAGAGCATACGGTTCATACCCGTAGTGTCACTAGTTCGAATCTAGTTACCGCTACCACCCGTAAAACCCGTGTTTTATACACGGGTTTTGCATACGGGCAAAACTTAATATGGCTCCTTGGTCAAGTGGTTAAGACTCCGCCCTCTCACGGCGGCTACAGGGGTTCGAATCCCCTAGGAGTCACCAGAAAAAAGCGTACTGAATTTTCAGTACGCTTTTTTCAACGATATAAATTCCTGACGGAATTTGCGATATACCTTCGGTACGATATATCCTGACGGATACGATATGTTGCCTTGCGGCAACGAGAAAAGGAATTTATATCATATCGCAACCGAATGAAATGAGGTTATATCGAATTTGCAAGGCAAATATATCGCACGAGCGTAAGCGAGTATATCGCTTAAATTAAAATATCTCTATGGTTCTGCTTCCCCAAAATAGTCCTACCGCGTGTTGATTTTTGCTTCTTTTACTTTTTTTCACTTTTGCAGGATGACGAAATGATGTACTTTGGCCGTCCTTTGATTTCCTCGTAAATACGGGCAACATAGTGGCCGATAATTCCAAGACTTATCATAATTATACTGCCGATAAATATAGTAATGATTATAATCGTTGTTATAACTGCGGTGCGGCCGCATATCCGGTCAACCAGTGCCCATACCCCGAATATACATGCGATAATCAACATTATCACGCCAAGCACGGTAACAATCTGCATTGGGCTTGTCGAAAATGCTGAAAAGTTTGAAACTGCGTATCTGACAAGCCCCTTGGTCGACCATTTGGAAGCTCCGTCGCAGCGTTCCTTCACATCAAACCCGACGGTGGCTTTGTTATAACCCACCCAATACGAAATCGCACGGAAGAACCCCTTCTGTTCCGGAATACGGTTCAGTATGTCGACCACCTTGCGGTCAAGGAGCTTAAAATCAGAAGCGTTGGTCATATCAAACCCGATAACCGAGCTGATGGCTGAATAAAACACCCTTGCCGCCCATCCGTGAGCAGTACCCTCATCGCCGCGGGACTTTTTTACGCCTTCCACAATTTCGTAGCCTTGCTCCCATAAACGGTACATATCAACAATTTTTTCGGGCGGGTGCTGAAGGTCGCAGTCAATCACCACAACACAATCACCTGCCGCACTTGCAAGACCTGCGGATATCGCCGCCTCCTTGCCGAAATTCCTTGAAAAATGCAGACCCCTTATGTTATCAGCGGTCTTTGCCAGACCCTTAATTTTCTCGTAGGTCTTATCCGTTGACCCGTCATCAATGAAATAATCTCATTGTCAATCTTTGCAGCTTTCAATACTCCGGATATTTCACGGTGCGCCCTTTCAACCGCCGGCTCTTCGTTGTACGCAGGAATAATTACAGACAGCATTTTTTACACCCCTTCATTGCAAGCTGCGAGCCTTGCAAAAGCCCTTTAAGTATATTTTGGTCAGTCACGCTGCAAAAGTATACGCCGCGAACGCAAAATTCAGCCGTTACGCTCTGTTCCGGACAAATCGAGCGCTGGCTCAACCCCGAAACCAACCTGAAGGGCAACTATCCTGTTATTGCTGAGCAAAGCTCTGTTTGCAGGATATGTCATTGATTCTTCCCATAAATGCAAATAATGACACAACCAAAATGGCAGTGTCATTATTTTTTAAATCAATACTCCGTTAAGATGGTCAATCTCGTGCTGGATAATCTGCGCTGTAAAGCCCTCAAAGGCTTTGATTCGCACCTGAAATCCGGCGGTCTGATACCGAACCTTGATTTTTTTATATCTTTTTGTCTTTCTCGGCCCGCCAAGGAGCGACAGACACCCCTCTTCCGTGTCATAGCCGTCTGAAAACCTTATGATTTCGGGGTTGAACATTGTCATATACTCGCCGCCGGCATCAAAGCAGATGATGCGCTTCTTTTCCCCAATCATATTCGCCGCCATACCAACGCAGCTGTCTTTGTGCGCCGTAAGGGTATCAAGCAAGTCCTCTGCAATCTGCAAATCAGCAGCAGTTGCCGCCTCCGACTTTTGCCCTAAAAATATAGGGTCGTGCATAAGTTCCTTAATCATTTCTGCCACCTCAATCTGCATCTTCCTCTAAAGCTTCTACGTAAAAGCTCACCGGCCGAAACCCGTCATTACAGGAAATCATTGCCGACTTATTGTTTTTCATCCATCCGTCATACAAACTCTTGCCGCCATGTGACAAAGTCATAACAAACGCCGACATACTCTCCCATGCGCTGTCACAAAGCCCCTCCGGCTTCTGCCAGCCGTTCGCAATGAATACCTGACCCTCTTTCAGGTCACAGGCGTGTTCTATGGGGTTTTCATACTTTTCAATCAAATCGTCATACCGTGCCATCTTCATAACGGTTATTCTGCACTTTTTCATCGCAAATTTATCTCCTTTAATTTTTTTGTGACACCCACCGATTTACCGAAGCGCAAATCGTCCCATCAGCCTTAATCCGAAGGTTTATGTTTTGGACCGGCATTCTCTGTAGGTCATAATATACAGCTTTGTTCTTTAAAATAACATTTTTAATCATAGCTTTATATTAACATATATTTTTTAACTTTTCAACATTTGACATCAGGCTAATGATATTATACAATAAAGAAAGAAGGAGATGAGTATTATGGACTTTGAAAAAGTAATTACCGAAAGATACTCTGTAAGAAAATTTGAAAATAAGCACCTTGAGCAAGAGGTTATTGACAAGCTGCTTCACGCAGGGCACATTGCCCCAACCGGCTGCAACTATCAGCCCCAGAGAATTCTTGTTTTGAACAATGACGAAAGCATTGCAAAATTGAAAGGCTGCACCAAATGCCACTTTGATGCACCCTGCGCAATGCTTATCTGCTACAACAGGGACGAGAGTTGGACCCGCTCCTGCGACGGAGCACAGTCTGCGCCTGTTGATGCAAGCATTGTTGCGACGCATATTATGCTTGAAGCAACCAACCTTGGCGTGGGCAGCTGCTGGGTAATGTACTTTGACCCCTTTAAAATGCGGGAAGCCTTCAATATCCCCGAAAACATTATACCCCACGCACTTCTTGTTATGGGCTACCCCCACGAAAGCGCCGCACCGATTGAAATGCACTCAAAAACAAGACCGCTTGACGAGGTTGTGGTATATGACAGCTTTTAGCCCCTCATAATAAAAAACGAACAAACACAAAGCCGGGGCTGATGCCCCGGCTTTTACTGCCTTTTAATGATGGTGATGATGTCCCGAAAGTGCCTTGACCTCTATATGACAATGCTCCTCGTGGCAATGCTCGCCCTCTGCCTCAAGCTCTAAAGTTGCGTGACCGATTCCGTGCTCAAAAAGCTCCGCACGCACCGAGTCCTTTATCCCGTGCGGCTCGCCGTTTGTCACAATATGCATTGTTGCGTAGTTGCTATGTCCGTCCATACTCCAAATGTGAATATGATGAACACCCAGAACCCCGTCAAGTGCCAGTATGTGCTCCTTTACTTCCTCAACGCTGATGCCGAGAGGAGCTTTTTCGAGAAATACATCAAGCACCTCTTTCAGATTTTTAACTGCGTTTATCAAAATAAACGCCGCAACAGCGATTGACAAAATCGGGTCTATAACCGTAAAGTCGGTAAACCGCATCACAATCGCCCCGATCAGAACCACAATCCAGCCAAGCACATCTTCAAGCATATGCAGATTAACCGCTTTCTGGTTAAGCGAATCCCCGTCACGGGTCACAAATGCCGCCCCAAAATTCACCAGAACACCAATTACCGCAAAAATCAACATCCCGTTGTAGTTAATCTCGACAGGGTTAATAATTCTGCCGACAGCGCCACCTATGACCATTACCGAGCCAACAAGCAAAATAAGAGTTGTGATAACACTTCCGACCACCGAATACCTTGCATAACCGTATGTATATTCGCCGTCGGGCTGTCTGCGGCTCTTTTTTTCAAGAAAATAAGACGCACCGATACTTGCCGCATCGCCTATGTCGTGTACTGCATCCGAAACAATGGCAACGCTTCCGGTGAAAATTCCGCCAAAAAACTCAAAAACCGAGAACATCAGATTTAAAACAAACGCAATCAGAATATTCTTTTCTGTCTTCATAGGCCCTCCTTCTTGACTGTTTTACCAAATAAACATATAAATGCAGAACGGTTAAACCTAACCCAAAGCCGTCAGTTCCTACCCGACGAACGAAGAAAAATCGATGTGGAAGGGCTAAACCTAATCCGAAGCTGTACTTTGTGTACAGCGAGCGGTGTAGTTTGGCACTTCCGCACGATTTTTACCGTTCGTCTATTGGCGTGTAGTCTTTGCGGCTATTAATATTCTTGTACGCCGGACGGATAATCTTGCCGCCGGTCATTACTTCCTCGATACGGTGTGCACACCAGCCTACTATTCTTGCCATTGCAAAAATTGGAGTGTAGAGTTCTTCGGGAATATTGAGCATCTGGTAGATAAAGCCTGAATACAAATCCACATTTGCCGGCATTGGCGCTGTTATGCCCTTCAGGTCTCTGAACACTTTGGGGGCAAGGCGTTCCACTGCATCGTAGAGCTTGAACTCTGCTTCTTTGCCCATTTCTGCCGCAAGCTCACGAGCGGATTCCTTGAGGATTACCGCGCGGGGGTCGGACAGAGTATAGATTGCGTGACCGATACCGTAGATAAGACCGCTGCCGTCTCCGGCCTCCTTGCGGACAATCTTGCAGAGGTAATCGTAAACCTCGTCGTCATTATCCCAGTTTTTTATATTCTGGCCCATTTCTGCCATCTGGGCAAGAGTTTTCTGGTTTGCGCCGCCGTGCTTCGGGCCTTTAAGCGAGCCTATTGCCGCGGCAACCGCTGAATATGTGTCTGTGTTACTCGACGAGAGAACACGGATTGAGAATGCCGAGTTGTTACCGCCGCCGTGCTCGGCATGGAGCATCAGGGCACGGTCGAGGACTTTTGCCTCGGTCTCGGTATACTTATGGTTGGCTCTTATCATATAGAAGAAGTTCTCCGCAATTGAAAGCTCGGGCTTGGGATTGTGAAGAACAAGGCTTGTGCCGTCAAAGTAATGCTTCTTTGCCGCATACGCATAAGCCACGAGGGTCGGGAATCTGGAAATAAGCTCAAAGCTCTGGCGAAGCAGATTTTCAAGCTCAATTCCGTCAGGATTATCGTCGCTGTCATAGGAATACAGGGCGAGTACAGACCTTGCCAGCTTGTTCATAATATTTCTGCTGGGTGCTTTCAAAATCATATCCTCGGCAAAGTTATCGGGGAGTCTTCTGCCCTCGGCAAGAACCTTGGTGAAGGTTTTAAGCTCGACCTTTGTGGGGAGCGAGCCGAACATAAGAAGAAATACAACTTCTTCAAAGCCGTATCTGTCCTCTTTGTCGCAGTTTTCAACAATGTCCTTGATGCTGATACCGCGGTAACGGAGAGTGCCCTCAATGGGGGCTTTGTTGCCTTCGTCCAGCACATAGCCGTGAACCTCGCCAACGCTTGTGAGTCCGGCAAGGACACCTGTGCCGTCTGCGTTACGCAGACCTCTTTTTACATTATATTCGCTGTAATAGTGTTTGGGAACATCGCTGAAATTTTTATGCTGTTCCAATATGGCGTCTATATATTTGGTAAATTCCTGTTTCATTTCAGTATCCCATCCTTTCGTTTTGTGTATTCTCAAGCTGTCATTCTGAGGCTTGCCGAAGAATCTTACAGACAATCCTCCCGCCACCGTCGGCGGCCCTCCCTCCTTTACACAAGGAGGGCAAGGATTCTTCACTGCGTTCAGAATGACAAACAGGATAAAAGCAACTGTTTTTGGTGTTTTATCCGGGAGGCCACTGCAGGTTGCGACCTGCCAGCAGGTGAAAATGTATATGTCCCACAGTCTGACCGCCGTCCACGCCGCAGTTGTTGACTATACGATAGCCGTTTTCCGCAAAACCGATTTCCTTAGCAATCTTCGCTGCCGCCTCGTATATTTTTGCGATTACCGCAGAGTTTTCTGCGGTAATCTCGTTTGCAGATTTAATATGGTTTTTAGGAACAATTATTATATGCTCTGGTGCCTGAGGCTCGATATCACGGAATGCGTAAACACTTTCGTCCTCGAACACCTTGGTTGACGGGATTTCACCCGCAATTATCTTACAAAACAGACAATCCATAATGGTTCTCCTTTTATTTCACAAGTGTTTTAACCAAATCAAGTGCTTCGGCAATCTTGGATACGTCCTTGCCGCCTGCCTGTGCGCTGTCGGGTTTGCCGCCACCGCCGCCACCGCAGGTCTTTGCAACCTCACGGATAATGTTGCCTGCGTGTGCGCCCTTTGCTACTGCATCGGGGGTTGCCATTGCAACGATATTCACCTTGCCGTCAGCCGCAGATGCCAGAACAATTACTGCACAGCCTGCCTTTTGCTTGAGGTTGTCGCCTGCGCCGCGAAGTGCATTCATATCAAGTCCGTCATCAAGACGATGTGCAATAACCTTGATTCCGTTAACTTCCTCTGCCTCGTCAACCAGACTTCCAAGACCGCTGTTTGCCATTTTGCTCTTAAGGCTTTCAAGCTCACGCTTTAAGTTCTTATTCTCGTCAACAACTGCCTGAGCCTTTGCTTCAAGCTCGTGAACGCTGCTCTTGATGGTTTCAGCCACCTTCTGGATGGTTGCCTTTGCGTCATTGAGTTGCTGCATTACGCCAAGACCTGTTACCGCTTCGATTCGGCGGACGCCTGCAGCTACGCCGTTTTCAGAAACAATCTTGAAGAGTCCTGCCTGAGCGGTGTTGGTAAGATGTGTACCGCCACAGAATTCAACCGAGTAGTCGCCCATTGAAACAACACGGACAACCTCGCCGTACTTCTCGCCGAACTGCGCTGTTGCACCGAGCTTCTTTGCCTCGTCGATGTTCAGCTCCTGAACGGTTATGGGCATTGCCTCTAAGATTGCAGCATTTACCAAATCCTCAACCTTTTTGATTTCGTCCGCTGTCATTGCCTCGAAGTGTGAGAAGTCAAATCTCAGGTGGTTTGCGTTAACCTCAGAGCCTGCCTGTGCAACATGTGTGCCCAGAACCTCTTTGAGTGCCTTGTGGAGAAGGTGAGTGGTTGAGTGGTTGCGGCAAACTGCCATTCTGTTTGTTTTGCAAACCGTAAGTGTTGCCTTGTCGCCCTTCTGGAGTGCGCCTTCTTCAACTTTTACTATATGGAAGTAGATATCGTCACCGTTCTTTTTGGTGTCGATAACCTTTGCTTTTGCATTTGCTGTTGTGATTGAACCAATATCGCCCGACTGACCGCCCATTTCGGCATAGAACGGTGACTTTTTAACCACAACTATACCCTCTTCGCCTGCGCCGATTGCGTCGGTCTCACCGCCGTCTGCTACAAGTCCCACAATCTCGGTTTCGGCGGTTAAGCTGTCATATCCCACAAACTCGGTCGCGTCAGCCTTGATGCTGACTGCGCTGTCATCATCCCAGCTTGAGCCGTCCTTACGGCGTGCTCTTGCGGTTTCCTTCTGGACCTTAAGCTGCTTGTCAAAGCCTTCTCTGTCAACCTTTAAACCCTGTTCCTCGCAAATTTCAACTGTAAGGTCAATGGGGAAGCCATAGGTATCGTTCAGCTTGAACGCATCCTCGCCGCAAAGAGTGTCGCTGCCCTTTGCCTTGGTTTCTTCAATATATGTGTTAAGAATTGCAAGACCGCCCTCGATGGTCTTTGAGAACTTCTCTTCTTCAATTCTTACAACCTTTTTGATGTAGTCACGCTTTTCGTCAAGCTCGGGGTAGCCCTGCATTGACGAGTCAATAACTGTATCTGCAACGGTGTAAAGGAACTCGCCCTCGATGCCGAGGAGTCTGCCGTGGCGTGCCGCGCGTCTCAGAAGTCTTCTCAGAACATAGCCTCTGCCCTCATTTGACGGGATAACGCCGTCGGATACCATCATAACTGTACTTCTGATATGGTCGGTGATAACACGGAGTGAAATATCGGTCTTTTCGTCGTTCTTATATTCAACGCCGGCAATCCTGCAGATGTGCTTCATTGTATTCTGAACGGTATCAACCTCAAAGAGGTTATTTACGCCCTGCATAATGCAGGCAAGGCGTTCAAGGCCCATACCGGTATCGATATTGGGGTTTGCGAGGCGGTTGTAGTTGCCGTCCTCGTCCTTATCGAACTGGGTGAACACGAGGTTCCAGACCTCCATAAAGCGGTCGCAGTCGCAACCAAGCTTACAATCAGGCTTGCCGCAGCTGAATTCAATACCACGGTCTACATGGATTTCGGAGCAGGGACCGCAAGGACCTGTTCCGTGTTCCCAGAAGTTGTCTTCCTTGCCGAGCTTAACAACTCTTTCGGGGTTCACGCCGATTTCGTTAATCCAGATGTCGCGAGCCTCGTCGTCGTCCTCATAAACGGTAATCCAGAGCACTTCTTCAGGGATTTCCATAACTTTTGTAAGGAATTCCCAACCCCAGGCGATTGCCTCGTGCTTGAAGTAGTCGCCGAATGAGAAGTTACCCAGCATCTCAAAGAATGTGCCGTGGCGTGCAGTTTTACCCACGCACTCGATATCGGGGGTACGGATACACTTCTGGCAGGTGGTAACTCTGCGTCTTGGCGGAACTTCCGCACCTGTGAACCATTTTTTCAAAGGTGCCATACCCGAGTTAATGAGAAGTAAGCTTGCGTCGTTCTTCGGAACAAGTGAGAAGCTGTCGAGTCGCAAACAGCCCTTTGACTCGAAAAAGCTTAAAAACTTTTCTCTGATTTCGTTAAGTCCCATATTCTTCATAATCTTTCGTTGCCTTTCTGTATTTAAATTTTGAAATAATATACTAAAAGCTTGGGATACCGTATAGGTATCTTATTTTATCATATAATTTTACCATTATTTTAACAATTAGTCAAGAGTGCAACGGCTAAACCCATTACTAAATTTTTTCGTGGAAAAAGTTTATTTGTTGAAATCTCGCAACTGAATTGAATTGACTTGCTCTGTTTTTGGCTTAAGAATGCGGTGCAAAATAATTTTTGATTTATAAAAAGTGTTTAACCTTTTATAAACGATGTCAAAAGTTTTATAAAAAATATCTGCTTTTTTATAAAAGCATTTATAACCGATGTTGATTATTTTATAAAAGAAATCAAGTTTTTTTATAAAACCCATCTCATATTTTTATAAATTGGTTTATAATCAAAGCCGACAATTTTATAAATAAAGTCTATTCTTTTATAAATTTTGAGTAAAATTTTATCGGGGCTTTTCATCACCCCGATAAATAAATTTTTATAAAAAACAGGAGTAGCTTATTTGCCACTCCTGTTTTGAAGATTTAACTAGAATTTATATTACTAATTCACTATTGATTCAGAAAATCAACTTATCTTATATATTTTATTGTCTTTAACCTCTATCGGCACAGAATACAATCCAAATGCAACACATCTTTCAAAATGATACCCTAAAGTTGATAATTTCTCCTCAATCTTCTCAACTAAAGTTCTATTATCTAATAGTGACAACTCTAAACAATGGATAGCAATAGAATTCACACGTTGCATCGTTGGGTAAATTACAGTATCAGTTTCGTGGTATATATACAACATACCAAGCCCTAAAAGCTGTTTAATTAATTCTTCTATTGAAACATTATCATCTATTACTCTTACCTTATATGTAGGAAACTTTATCATAACAAATTTATCGAGATAGCAAAAAGCCGGATGCTGGTTATGTACCTCTTCAGGAGACAAATTACAACAACCATTTTCAAAAAAATCTCTTGTTTCAATATATGCTTTTTCTAATTCTGGATAATTAGCAAAATTTAATTGTTCTTCAAATTCTTGACTTCCCATATATTTCAACCCCCTTCTATATATGGCTTATATCATAAATAGCACGAATGTATTCGTGCTATTTGCTTAATGTATCATATACTCTTGAAATTCTTGATAATACTTATTCTTTATATCTGTAATAGCTTGAATAAGAAAATACAACTGGTTTTCATCCTTGTACAAATCTCTATGCTGAATTATCCTTCTAGTATGGAGTTCTGCAATATAAAGGCACAATAATTTGTTAAAATCACATCTTGTTTTTATTCTCTTTGAAAATGTGTGATTAACCAAAAAATTAGCGCCAGCACACGAACTACACACAGGGAAAATGTAGCATTCATTAGCACACTCTTTATCTATAAAGCTATCACAATCGCAAAAATCTACTTTTTTTATGTCCTCTAACTCTTCTTTTGAAAATGTCAAGGGAGTAACAAAACTGCAAGGATACTTTTTTCCGTCTACATCATAGAAGGCAGTATTCGTACCGATGCCACAAGTTTTATTTTTATCAACACTTTTACTAGCACACAACTCAATATGTTTTCCAAACATTTGATTTAGTGTTAAATCATAGTTTTCCGTGTAAAAATCAAGCAGTTTACGGAGTTGTTTCGAAAAAATCTTTAATTCCTCTCTATTACCCCAATCAAAATCCCCTTCTGCAAAATTCACACCAAAGATATATTTAAATCCTTGCTGATGTATAAATATAATATCATCTGCCAAAGTGCTTAAACTATATTTTGATATAGTCATTTTGGGTCCCTGATTAGGCCAAGTTTCTGCAAAAAACGGAATATCAATTTTGTTAAAGGAATTAGACCTATTATAGTTATGTGTTCGGGGAGTACCATCTAAACTTAGTCCAAGAACGAACTTGTTTTTACGACTTCTAAACCAATTCTTATCTTCATTAGTCAAAGTTGTTCCATTGGTAGTCGCAAAAAAACGAACTCTATCATCAAAATATGTTTCCGTTGTGTAATTATATACTGCCTTTATTAAATCCATTTCTAAAAGAGGTTCTCCACCTATAAATGATATTTCTATAAGTTTTGTTCCATTTGGTATGTTTTTGAAAATATCATCAATACATTTTTTGGCAGTATCAAATGTCATGTGTACATTGCTCTTATTATTTTGATAACAATATACACATGACAAATTACACTTATGTGTTACGCACAACGACGGACTATAACTTGTAGAGTTAGAATCTCGTTCTTTTTTAACATTAGTTAGTTGGTCCATTTCCATCTGCACATGACTCAAAGCAATTATTTGAGCAACCAGTACAGTCACAAGAATAAACTCCCCTAATAATGTCAGATGTAACTGTAATAGATTTTTGGATAGCATCCAAAGCCATCATAATCTTGTTGTCAGCTATTGCAATACCCATATAAGCACCTCCTTTGTTGTATTACTTAATATTATAACACCGAAATACGTTGCCGTCAACAGAATTAGCATAATTTCAGCATTTTCGCCAATGATATTTTCACTAAACACTGAAATAGCAGTAATTCCGGTAATTGGGTTTAAAAACCGACACTTTTGACTATTTGGGGAAAATAAACCCTATATATTTTCAAAAAACATCTATTTTGAGGCTGAAAATTAATAAAAAATAGCGGTTCGGAAAAAGTTCGGCATTTTTTCGACACTTTTAAATAACACTTTTGAACTTTTTGGGGAATACCGCTGTCAACGGAATTGGTTGCTCTGTCCTTCTTCTCGCAGTAACTCCACCACTCGGTCTGTAAGCGGTGCATTAACTGTATCTGCCATTAAAAGCCGTACAAAAATCTCATTGACTTCTGGCAATGCACATATCCTTCTTGCAAGTTCTTCTTTGCTCTTTGTAGTTGTGTAATCTTTGACTTTATACTCTTTGCAGATTGCTCTCAGTTGTGTTAAGGTTGCTGTACGGAAATATATTCGCTTGTTAAAGTGTGTCAGTTTGTTATTCCCGTCAAAAACAAATCCCCGTTCATTTGACAATTCTCTTGCCTTTTCTGTAAAGGTATTTAGTCTTGTAATATGCTGTGCAGGTGTTCTCCTCATAGCAAGTATATCTCTATTTTTCCAATCAGCGGATTGAATAAATCTGCCGTTTGCCCCGACAAGTTCAGCATAAAGCATTTCCGCATCGGCATAAGAGGTTAAAGGGGTTTTGTGGTCTTTCTTCCAGTTGTGCTTGAAAACATAAAGGGAAATATACAAGTGCAGATATACCGCAGAAACTCCCGTCATATTCTTGTTGATATGCCTTTTTAGTTGCCTATGGAATGAGTCTATATCGTCAAGAGTAAGCCATTTCTTGCTTTTCAGTTCTTCAAACTCTGCTTGTGTAAGTCTGCCGTAGTTTTCTATGCGGTCAAGTTCCTGATTTTCATACTTGCTTTTCTTTATATCGTCTCTGCTGATTTTCTCGCCGTTGTGTGTTTCTTCCCATTCCCGTTCCTCTTTTCGGATATCCTTATCCATAGTAGAGGGCTTTATGTAGTGAGGGATTGCGTGTTCTTCACAATATTTGTGGTATGCTGAAAAGCCGTCACTACACAAAAAGCTAATATCCCCAAGGTAGTCCCCGAAATAACTCTCAAAATCCAATGCACTCATCCTTGATAAGCCTGTTACAACGGCGGCAATATGACCTTTATTGTCAATAGCAGTTACAACACAGACAAACTCATTGCCAAAAGTCCCTAACTGTGAAGGCACTTTCTTTTCCTTTGTTCTTGCTATCCTTTCTGCAACTGCCGTAGGTACAGTATTTATAAGGGTTTTTGAGCCTTTTTGACATTCCCTAAAACAGCACTCGTCAACCTTGACAACTCCCGACAATATTGGCATAGCAAAGCGGTGTTCAATAGCGGCAAGGATTTTGTGTCTGTTACTAATAATAGACCCTTGTGTCAGTTCTATCCCGTAATCGGTTCTGAGGTTTTGCTGAATATCAGTAAGGGAAAAGTTATTGATAGTATAATAAACAAAGGCAATTTGAACTTTAAGGGGCAAGTGTGACCCCTGTGCAATAGTGCCGACAAAGGGATTAAATGTATGACCGCAATCCACACAACGGCGGCGTGGTTTGCCGTTTTCCAAAGCGTGCATATAGGTTTGAACACAGCCACACTTGTCACATACTGGTCTTATCCCATGCTTTTCCATAAATAGTTCCCACTCTGTGGATTGCCTTTTCTTCGGTTCTTTTTTGACATAGTCACGCAGTACAAACTCCCTATCATTTTCGGACAATGCTTTGATTTTCTTTTCTATTTCTTTGAGTTTTGCCCTTAATTCCTTGACTTCCTCGCTAATTCTGGGCTTGTCCTTCATAATATCCTTTAATCTCACTATTGCGCCCCCCTTTTTTTGGTATTTATATTATATAAAGTTTGCTAAATATTGTCAATTCTGCATTTTGAACAGTTTTTATAAAAGGATTGTTATGTTTTATAAAAATGCAAGGTTATTTTATAAAATAATTCGGATTGTTTATAATCGGTTTTATAAAAAAGGTACAGTCTTTTATAAAACTGTACCGATGTTTTATAAAACTTTCCGCACTTTTTATGAAAGTTTGAAATAGATTTATAAAATATTCAACTTTATTTATAAATGTCAAAATCGGTCACACAGCCAACTTTTGCCCTAAATGGTATAGGTCAATTCAATTCCGTTTCGAGATTTCAACATTTTAGCCATTACACATTATTTTTTAGTAATGGGACGGCTAAAAGCTTTGTTAAATCGCAGTTTTGACCAAAAAATTAGCGGTACACCGTTTGGTATACCGCTAAAAATTTAAATATTCATTTATTTTTCGGGAAGAATTACTTCCTTGCCGCCCATATAGGGTCTAAGCACTTCGGGAACGGTGATTGAGCCGTCTGCGTTCTGGTAGTTCTCTAAGATTGCGGCAACTGTTCTGCCGATTGCAACGCCCGAGCCGTTGAGTGTGTGAACAAGCTGAGCCTTGTCCTTAACCGAGTTCTTGAACTTAATATTCGCACGGCGTGCCTGGAAGTCCTCGAAGTTGGAGCAGGACGAAATCTCAACAAATCTGTTGTAGCTGGGCATCCAAACCTCGATATCATACTTCATTGCAGCGGTAAAACCAAGGTCGCCGATACAGATTTTAACTACACGGTAGGGGAGCTTCAAGAGCTTGAGTACCGATTCTGCATCGTTTACAAGGCTTTCGAGCTCTTCATAGGAGTTCTCGGGGTTGGCAAACTTAACAAGCTCAACCTTGTTGAACTGGTGCTGACGGATAAGACCACGGGTGTCTCTGCCGGCACTTCCCGCTTCCGCTCTGAAGCAAGCGGTGTATGCACAGTACTTGATAGGCAGCTGGCTGCCGTCAAGGATTTCATCACGGTGCATATTGGTAACAGGAACTTCAGCTGTGGGAACAAGGAAGTAGTCGGTATTTGATACCTTGAACGCGTCTTCCTCGAACTTGGGCAACTGCCCTGTGCCGACCATACTGTTTCTGTGAACCATAAACGGAGGAAAGATTTCTTTATAGCCGTTCTGATTGGTGTGAGTATCAAGATAGAAGTTGATTACCGCTCTTTCAAGCTGTGCGCCTGCGCCCTTGTATACCGTGAAGCGTGTGCCGGTAATCTTTGCTGCAGTTGCAGCGTCTAAGATTCCCAAATCCTCGCCCAGATCCCAGTGAGCTTTTGGCTCAAAGTCAAAGGCTGTGGGTTCCATAAAGCGGCGAACCTCAATATTATCCTCGTCGGTATCACCGTCGGGAACAGAGGGGTTTGCGATGTTGGGGATTGTATACATTATCTTTTCAATCTGCTCGTCGATAGATCTTACTTCCTCGTCGAGCTTTTTAATATCGTCTGAAAGAACCTTCATTTCGGCAAAGATTGCAGTTGTGTCGTTGCCCTCCTTCTTCATTGCAGGAATCTGCTTTGAAACCTCGTTCTGGCGGCTCTTCATCTGCTCAACCTCAAAAAGTGCTTCACGGCGCTTTTTGTCAAGCTCTAAAAGTCCGTCAATGTCAATACGGTCTTCCTTTCTTCTTTTAAGTGCTTCGATGAGTTTTTCGGGTTCGTTCCTTAAAATCTTAATGTCAATCATTTCTATATCTCCTTTTTGTAAAATTGTCTACTTATTTAAAAAGTCTTTTAATAACTGATAATACGCAAGCGCCGTATCGTCAAAGCCGATTGGCTCAATTTTTGAGAACTTTTCTTTAGCCGCCGATTTGTCGCCGTCTTTGTATTGGCCGTAAATGTCTATCAAATCATTGAGTGCCTGATTTCCGGTTTCAAGCTCCGCCTCCAGCGTCGCTGTCTTTTGGAGCTTTTCCTCAAGCTCGCGGTTTTTTTCGGTCAGGTCAACAATTTGCTTTTCAAGCAGCTCAATTTGTTTCTGACTTCCGGTCATCTGCAATTCGTATTCCTCCTGAAAACTGTCGAGCCGTGTTTCGGATAAACAAGCCACCAGAACGATAAGAATAACGCAAACCACCATTATCAGTCCGTAACCGTATACTTTTTTATAATTTTTCTTCAAATTTTTCACCTCTTGTTCGCACCCCTCGCATTTGCCAAAATTTTGCCTCTTAAAGGCGTTTGGTTGTTCGGCAATGTCTTTTCATTGCCTTTGTTCGTTTTTCGCCTTGTAGGGCAACAGGTTTTTGTCAATTTCTGGCAAATCTTGGAAATTATTTTAATTTGCGAAGTATATTTTCCAAATCCTCGTTGCTGTAATATTCGATTTCGATTTTGCCGCGTTTTTTCCCGTGCTTAATTGAAACTTTTGTTTCAAGCTTGTGGGAAAGTGTGTCGGCGAGATTTTTGAAGTATGCCTCTAAGTTTTTGTCAACGGTTTTAGATTTTTTTGTGCCGCGGTTTTTGGCAATCACTGCGGCTGCAGCTTCTGCCTGACGGACACTGAGGCCGTCTTTTTCAATTTTTTCGGCAAGGATAAGTCTGTCGGACTCTTTTTCAAGCGAGAGTATTGCTCTTGCGTGACCTGCGCTGATTCTGCCGTCGGCAACCATTTTCTTTACGGTGTCGGAAAGCTGATTTAAGCGAAGGGCGTTTGCCACCGCACTGCGGCTTTTGCCCACTCTTTGGGAAACCTCTTCCTGTGTAAGAGCAAAGGTATCCATCAGCTTTTTGTAACCCTCGGATTCTTCAATGGGATTGAGGTCCTCTCTCTGCAGATTTTCAATGAGGGCAACCTCCATAATTTCCTTTTCGGTATATTCACCGATTATGCAGGGGATTTCCTTCAGTCCCGCAAGCTTTGCGGCACGCCACCGTCTTTCGCCGGCAATTATAATGTAAACGCCGCCATTTTCGGGCTTTACAAGGATTGGCTGAATAACGCCGTGTTCCTTAATCGATGAGGCAAGGGCTTCAAGCGCCTCTTTATCAAAGGTTTTTCTGGGCTGGTCGGGGTTCGGTTCGATGTCTCGGATTTTCAGGCGTATTACGCCGCTTTGTTCCTCTGTTGCCGGCTGCGGAAGCTTCACTTCCGGCGCTACCGGTGCAACGGGAACATCGTCAAAGAACGCACCCAAGCCTCGCCCCAGGCCTTTTTTTGCCTTGGACTTTGTGCTTGTTTCTGCCATTATCATTCTCCTTTCGGTCTGTTATCCCGACCTTTGCCGGGGTAATTGCTGTTATTTATTTCGTTTTATAAGCTCCTCGGCAAGCTCGGTGTAAACCTCGGCACCGCGGGAGTTTTTGTCGTATTCTATTACCGGCTGACCAAAGCTTGGGGCTTCGGAAAGTCGCACATTACGAGGGATAATTGTTGCAAACACCTGTGATTTAAAGAACTTTTTAACCTCGTCAACCACCTGAATGGAGAGGTTTGTTCTTGCGTCAAACATTGTGAGCAGAACGCCCTCAAGTGAAATTTCGGGGTTAAGCTTTTGTTTTATCATTTTAATTGTGTTGGTCAGCTGACCAAGACCCTCAAGTGCGTAATATTCGCACTGGATAGGTACAAGCACCGTATCTGTTGCAGTAAACGAGTTAAGCGTTATAAGCCCCAGTGACGGCGGACAGTCGATAAATATAAAATCAAAATTATCCTTAATCTCCTTAATGGAGTTTTTA
Source organism: Oscillospiraceae bacterium (assembly GCA_015068845.1). Classification (GTDB taxonomy): domain Bacteria; phylum Bacillota; class Clostridia; order Monoglobales; family Monoglobaceae; genus SIG440. The sequence goes on along the minus strand of SVJR01000002.1, from coordinate 29,759 downwards.
AGTACATATTCGCGGTTTTCACGCATTACAAGTTCAAGTTCTGCACCCGCAAGATGTATGTTTGACGGACAAATCCAAAGATTATCAAATTCCGTCTTTATAATAACCTCACTCATAGGAACATCATTGATTATGCAATCGTAGATGGATTGTTCCACACTTTTAGGGTCAACACCCAAGCCGCTTGTGGTGTTGCCCTGAGGGTCTATATCTATAAGAAGTACCTTTTTGCCCCGTTTGCCAAGGCAGGCACTTAAATTAACGGCAGTTGTGGTTTTGCCCACTCCGCCCTTCTGATTCGCTATGGCAATAACCTTTCCCATATTCAGTATATCTCCATATCATAGAATTTTTCTTACATTTAATATAATATCACCATTTTGGATAAATTTCAATATAAAATAGTAATTTTTTAAAAATGTTTCCCGTGAAACAATAAGACCTTTTGACAACGGGCGGATGTGGGCATCCGCCCCTACAACAACAGGGCGACATCGCTTGCTTTGTTTCACGGGAAACATTGAAAAACAAAACCCGGGCGTGTGCCCGGGCCAAAAACTTTACTTCACAAGGTTGCGTATCCACTTTTTGCTCTTGAAGCGCCAGATTGAGAGAATAAGCTTCACAAGCTCCTCAACCATCATCATAAGATATATATGAGTTATGGGGAGCTTAAGGACAAGGCCCGAAAGACACACAAGCGGAACACCCACCAGCCACACAGAGCTTATATCAATTGCCGCCGCCACCTTCGGGTCACCACCGTTACGGAAAATTCCTACAATGAACAGGAAGGTCAGAGCCTTAATGTTCATAAAGCACGCCATAAGAAAGAGAACCTTAAGTGCCTCGCTGTAAACCTCGGGGGTAATGTTGTACGGGATAAGCACAAGCGGTCTTGCCAGAATAAACACCGCGGAGATAGCAAGAGAGAATGCCGTATTCATAAAACAAAGGCGTTTTGAAACACTATACGCCTTATCGTACTCGCCGCCGCCAATCATTTTGCCCACCAGAATTCCCGTGGCGTTGCCGCCGCCGTGGAAGAACACCAGAAGAAGGCGTTCAACATTCTGTACGATTGTAATTATAACTGTGGCATCGGTGCTTATCTGGGAATACACCCACGAATAGACAGTTGTTCCGAGTGCCCACACGCTCTCGTTGATTATTATAGGAACTGCAGCCTTGAAGTAGCCACCAAGCATATCCGTGGGAACAGAGAACAATTCTTTTGGCGTTGCCGCCTGGAGCAGTTTTTTGCCGTAAACTGCGCCGAGAATTATCAAAAACTCGGTAGCCCTTGCAATAATTGTTGCAATTGCCGCACCCTCAACGCCCATTGCAGGGATAGGGCCTGCACCGAATATAAGAAGCTGGTTTGCAACAAGGTTTACAAAAAGTCCCACCAATCTTGAAATAAACGGAATATTCGCCTTCTCGCTGCAACAAAGGCTGATGTCAAATGCCGAGGTCAGCCCTGCAAATATGTACGAAAAGCAGGCAATCCTCAGATAATTTGCGCCGTACTCCACAACTGCCGCATCCTTGCGGAAAACCCGTATAATAGCTTCCGGAGCAAGGCTTGCCGGCAAGACAAAAATTACTGCCGCCATAATAACCAATATTATATTAAGGCCAAGAACCTTTCGCATTCTGCCATAGTTCCGCGCGCCCCAGTACTGGGAGGCAAAAACCCCTGCACCGCCGCAGACGCCAAACACAACCAAGCTGAACAGAAAGAACCACTGGTTTGCTATCCCGACAGCGGCTATCACATCGCCGCCAAACGAGCCCAGCATAACGCTGTCCAAAAGATTTATAAACGCCGCAATCAGCTCCTTCAGCGCCATAGGCACCATAAGCCAAAAGAAGCTTTTGTATATATTCTTCAACTTATTGAATCTCCTTATTTTCCATAATTTGACATTTACACAAAGATTCTTCACCATGTTTTAAATGACAATGTGAGAAGACGGGCGATTCGCGAATCGCCCCTACAATGCGCCGTCTGTCACTCTGAGCTTGTCAAAGAGTCTTAAAGCCCCTTCATTGTAAGGGATATACGCTTTTTCAAAGCATCTACTTCCAAAACCTTAACCTTTACAATGTCACCGATTGATACCACATCCATAGGATGCTTTACGAACTTATCGCTGAGCTGCGATATGTGAACAAGTCCGTCCTGATGAACGCCAATATCCACAAATGCACCAAAGTCGATTACATTGCGGACTGTTCCGGTGAGAATCATTTCGGGCTTTAAGTCCTCAAGGGACATTACATCCTCACGAAGAAGCGGCTGTTCAACCGAATCGCGGGGGTCGCGGCCGGGTTTCACTATTTCGTCAATAATATCTCGGAGTGTAGGAACACCAACGTCCAAAGCTTCGGCAAGGGTTTCTATCTTCTTTGCCTTTACTCTGTCATGAATGTCCTTGAGGTTGCCCTCCTCCACATCCTTTACGGTGTAGCCGAGAGCCTCGACTAATTTTTCTGCAGCATCGTAGGATTCGGGGTGGACAGAGGTGTTGTCAAACACATTCTTGCCGCCCGCAATTCTTAAAAAGCCTGCGCACTGTTCAAACGCCTTTGGTCCAAGCTTTGACACCTTTTTCAGCTGGGCACGGCTTGTGAACCGACCCTCTTCCTCACGGTATTTAACAATGTTTGCCGCAATAGTCTCGCTTATTCCCGAAATATATTTGAGGAGTGGTGCAGACGCAGTGTTGAGGTCAACACCAACGCTGTTTACGCAGTCTTCAACCACGCCGCCCAAAACTTCGTCAAGGCGTTTCTGGTTCATATCGTGCTGGTACTGGCCAACACCGATTGCCTTGGGTTCAATCTTAACAAGCTCGGCAAGGGGGTCCTGAACTCGTCTTGCAATAGAAATTGCGCTACGCTGGGTAACATCAAAGTCGGGGAACTCCTTTGCGCCGAGCACCGATGCGGAATATACCGATGCCCCTGCTTCATTGGTGATTATATACTTAACTGTTTTGTCCTTGATTTCCTTTATCAGGTTTGCCGCAAAGATTTCGGTCTCCTTTGATGCGGTTCCGTTACCTATGGAGATAAGGGTTACATTATGCTTTTGGATAAGACCCTTGATAAAGGTCTTTGCCTGCTCCCTTTGTGCATCGGAATGGGTGATATAAATCACGCCGGTGTCCAGAACTCTGCCGGTTTCGTCAACCACGCCAACCTTACAGCCGGTACGGTAGCCGGGGTCAAGCCCGATTACAATCTGGCCACGGATTGGTGCTTGCATAAGTAGGTTTTTGAGGTTTTCCCTGAAAATCTGCATTGCCTGCTCGTGGGCGGTATCGGTAAGCTCGTTGCGGATTTCTCTTTCGATTGCCGGCTGAATGAGTCTGGAATACGCATCAGCTATTGCCGCCTCTACCAGCTCCTTGCCCACCGCATCGTCCTTTGAAAGCTCGGCACGATTGAGGTAGTTTAATATCTTCTCGTCCTCTATTTCGATTTTAACAGAAAGGAACTTTTCGTTTTCGCCACGGTTGATTGCAAGAACTCTGTGCGGAACTGCCTTTGAAACCGGCTCGGAATACTCGTAGTAGTTGCGGTAAACCGAGTCCTCATCGGGGTTTTGCGCCTTTGACACAAGGAGTCCGCCCTTTTGGGTCAGCTCCCTTATCTTTTTGCGGTGCTCCGCATTGTCAGAAATCGCCTCGGCAATAATATCCATCGCTCCCTGAAGTGCATTCTCTGCAGTTTCAACGCCCTTTTCGGGGTCAATGAACGGCTGTGCCATATCCTCGGGCGTGCCGTCCTTGGTCATCTGCAGATACAAAAGGTTTGCAAGGGGCTCAAGACCCTTTTCCTTTGCAACTGTCGCACGGGTGCGGCGTTTGGGGCGGTAGGGTCGGTAGATGTCCTCAAGTTCCGAAAGTTTTTGGGCGTTGTCAATTTCCGCCGCAAGCTCGTCGGTCAGTTTGCCCTGTTCTTCGATAATTCGTTTGATGTCTGCTTTGCGTTCTTCCATATTACGGAGATAAGTCAGGCGGTCATTGAAAACACGCAGAACCTCATCATTAAGCTCGCCTGTTGCCTCTTTGCGGTAACGGGAAATAAAGGGGATTGTGTTCCCCTCGTCGATAAGTGCAATGGTGTTGTCCACCTGCCACTGTTTAAGGTTTAGCTCCTGTGCAAGCTGTTGTGCAATAGTCATTATGGATTTTCCTTTCTTACGCAATATAAAGACCCCCACCAAAGGGGTATATTAAATATCAATCGTGCAAATAATGCGCCTAAAAATCAAACAGTGAGATTTGGCTCGTTTCCGGCAGGCCCTTGAGACAGCCGTTGTCACGAAGGGTTTCAATTACCGTTTTGGTGAGTTTGGCGCGTGTCTTTAAATCGTCAACCGACATAAACTCGCCGTCTTTTCGTGCATCAGCAATATTCTGCGCCGCGGCGTTACCCACGCCCTGAAAGGCATTAATGGGGAGACGGATTTTCCCGTCCACCTTCTGGAACTTGAACGCATCGGATTCATAAAGGTCTGCCGGCAGAAATTCTATGCCACGCTGATACATCTCGTGAACAATTTCGCATATTGTATAGACCGACTTCTCGGTTGCAGACCAATCGTTCTGGCGTTGTTCGAGGTTTCGCATCTCGTTTAAAAGAAATTCGTCGCCCTGCGCCATAATCGCCGCATCGAACAAGTCGGCACGGACAGTATAGTACGCAATATAGAAGTCTATGGGGTAATGCACCTTGAAATACGCAACACGGAACGCCATCATTACATACGCAGCTGCGTGGGCTTTAGGGAACATATACTTAATCTTTTTACAGGAGTCAATGTACCAGTCGGGGACATTATTCTCACGCATAGGTGTTTCATATTCCTCGGGCATACCCTCCTTTGCGGCTCTGCCCTTACGGACAAACTCCATTATCTTGAAGGCAAGCCCGGGCTCTACGCCCTTATTCATAAGATATGTCATAATATCGTCACGAACACCGATAACCTCGGAAAGCGTTGCCGTGCCCGCCTTGATAAGCTCCTGAGCGTTGCCCAGCCACACATCCGTTCCGTGGGAGAGACCTGCAATCAGAACAAGCTCGTAAAAGGTTGTCGGCAAGGTGTCGAGCAGCATTTGTCTTGTGAACGAAGTTCCAAACTCAGGAATACCGAAGGTTCCGACCTTGGAGCGAATTTGTTCGGGCGTTACACCTATTGTCTCGGTGCTTGAGAATATCCGCATTGTGTCGGGGTCATCAAGAGGAATTTTGGTCGCATCAAGCCCCGTCAGGGTTTCAAGCATTCTAATTGTCGACGGGTCATCGTGACCGAGTATATCAAGCTTCAACAAATTATCATGGATTGAATGGAAGTCAAAATGCGTGGTTATAACCCCCGACTCCTTCTTCTCCGCCGGATGCTGAACGGGACAGAACTCGTGAATATCCATTGTTTTGGGGCACACGATAATTCCGCCGGGGTGCTGACCCGTGGTGTTCTTTATATCAACCAGCCCTTTTGAAACACGCTTTAGCTCCGCCTGAGTGGGGATAACCCCCTTCTTTTCATAGTATTTCTTTCCGTAAAACCCTATTGCGGTCTTGTCGGCAATTGTACCGATTGTTCCTGCCTTGAAAACAAAGGCATCGCCGAACAGCTCTCCGACATATTTGTGGGCGGTCGCCTGATACTCGCCGGAGAAGTTAAGGTCGATATCGGGGACTTTGTCGCCCTTGAAGCCAAGGAATGTTTCAAAAGGAATGTTAAAACCGTCCTTATGCATCTTTTCTCCGCATTTGGGACAGATTTTGTCGGGCATATCTATGCCAATGTTGTATTCGCCCTTTGTAAAGAATTCTGACTCCTTACAGTTGGGGCAGATATAGTGGGGCGCAAGGGCGTTAACCTCGGTAATCCCTGCAAGGTACGCCGCAAAGGACGAGCCGACAGAGCCTCGGGAGCCAACTAAGTAGCCTGCCTCATTGGACTTTTTAACCAGCTTGTGGGCAATCATATACATAACAGCATAGCCGTATCTCAAAATACAGCCAAGCTCACGGTCCATTCGTTCCTGAACAATTTCGGGCAGAACCTCACCGTATTCACGGTGTGCCTTGGCGTGGCACATATCAAGGAGGTCCTGTTCGCAGTTCTCGATTGACGGGTTGTAGGTGCCACCCTTGAGCGGTTCAATGTCCTCAATCATATCCGCAATGAGGTTGGTGTTGGTAACAACCACCTCATACGCCTTTTCCTTGCCTAGATAGCTGAATTCCTCCAGCATCTCGTCGGTTGTTCTGAAATAAAGCGGTGCCTGCATATCCGCATCGCCGTAGCCCTGAGCGCCCTGCAAAATTCTGCGGTAAAGCTCGTCCTTCGGGTCCATAAAATGGACATCACAGGTCGCAACTACGGGCTTACCCAGCTTTTCACCCAGCTCGCAGATTTTGCGGTTAAAGTCCTTGAGGGTCTCACGGCTTTCAACATCGCCGTTTCGCACCATAAATTCATTATTGCCAAGCGGCTGAATTTCAAGGTAGTCGTAGAAGTTTGCAATCTTTTCAACTTCCTCCTCGGGTCTGCCCTCACGGATTGCAATGTAAAGCTCGCCAGCCTCGCAAGCACTACCGATTATAAGCCCCTCACGAAGCCGTGACAGTACGCTTTTATACATTCTGGGGCGCTTATAGAAGTAGTCAAGGTTAGACTTGGAAATGAGCTTATACATATTTTTAAGACCCTGCTCGTTCTTTGCAAGCAGAATAATATGGTTATACGGACTTTTGAGGAAGTCCTCGTTTTTGTCAATTGTCCAGCTTTCGTCAAAGGTAGCTTCCTTTTCTTCCTTTAACATAAGCAGCTTAATAAATGCCTCGGCGGTTGCAGTTGCATCGTCGAGAGCACGGTGGTGGTTTTCAAGGGAAACTCCCAGCCTCTCACACATCAAATCAAGCCTGTGCGACTTTTCATCAGGGAACAGTTCCTTTGAAAGGTCGATTGTGTCTATAATCGGGAACTCGTCAAAGCTGAGGGGGGATTGTCCCTCTTCTAATTTCTCGTTATAGCGTTTTACTTCGGCTTTAATAAAACTCACATCAAACTTTGCATTGTGTGCCACAATGAAGTTTTTCACGCTGTTGCGGGTTCCGCAGAAGTCAATAAATTCGGGCAAAACCTCGTCGATTGTCGGGGCGTCCTTTACCATCTCGTCGGAAATTCCCGTAAGCTCGGTAATCTGCGGTGGAATCGGTCTTTGGGGATTTACAAGACGGGAAAATGTGTTCACAATCTCGCCGTCCATAATCTTCACGCCGCCGATTTCGGTTATGGTCTCGGTCTCGGGAGAAAGTCCCGTGGTTTCTATATCAAATACTATGTAAATATCGTCCTTATAGCTTTTGGGAATGCTGTCCGTGCCTACGGGCAGGTCATTCACATAATAACCTTCGGTTCCGTAAAGAATCTTGAAGTCCTGACCGCCCTTGCGGATTTTTTTGAGAGTGCCGAAGCTCTCGGGGAACGCCTGAGCCACACCGTGGTCTGTGATTGCAATTGCCTTGTGGCCCCACTTTGCCGCACGGTTAATCAGGTCTGATGCCGAGGTGATTGCGTCCTTTGCACTCATTTTGGTGTGGAGATGCAGTTCAACACGCTTTTTCTCCGCCATATCCATACGGATTCCCGGTTTTTCGTGGATTTCCACCGAGTAGACCTTCATCTTTTCAGAGCGAGCGCGTTCAACATAGTCATAGTTGCCACGGACTGAGAGAATGTTCCCCGCCTTGATTGCAGGAACAACATTCCTTACCTTCTTTGCATCGCCGAATATCTCACAGCTTATCGCCCAGGTATCGTCGCCTATATCAAAATTAACTGCAATGTATGCAAGCTTGCCTTCTTTGTTTATTTCACGGGTCTCCACATCCAGAACCTCGCCGCGGATGGTGGTCATTCCCATTCCTGCACGAAGCTCTATCATTTTAATCGGGTCTTCGTCAATGGGCTTGCCGTAAACCGTTCCCGAGGTGGGAATTTCAACAATCTCGCCTGCAACCTCTTCTTTGGGAATTTCCCGTTTTATGGGGGTTGAAGCCTTTTTTTCGACTTCCTCCTCCATTTCCTTTTTCTCAATTTTGTAGGTCTCAAGGTCAAATTCCTCAACACCGATTTCCACCTTTATTGGTCTGTCCAGCTCAAAGCTGATTATATTTTCAAGAGTTTTGGAGCACTCGTTCTTTTTCAGTATTTCCTTACCGCTTTTAACATTTTTTATTTTGAGGGTGTCTCCCTCAAGGGATGCATAGCTTGCCATAAGAAACGCCTTGCAGATTCCCTTTTGTGTAAAAAGGGTATAGAGCAGATTTCTGTAATATTTGTCTGTAAATTCAAAATCACTATGACCTTCCCACACATACTTTATGCGGATATCCACCTTTTCAAGGTCATAAATTCTTTTTACATTTTCGGAAAACTCAAAAAGCTCTGCTGAATCCACCAGAGCCTCTGCCTTTAAATCAACCCGGACCGATTTATTTTTGACATCGACAATAAAGTCCGCGACCTCGGCGGCTTCAAGCTGCCGCGCAAACGGGTCAAGGACGGTTACTTTATCGAAAACATCAAGTATTCCTGCCAAAAAAATCTATCCTTTCATTTTTTCTATTTCGCACATTAAGGTTTCAATAACCCTATCTTCGGGGATTTTCCCCACAATTTCGCCTTTTTTGAAGAGCAGAGCTTCTCCCGCTCCTCCAGCAATTCCTATATCTGCATCCCGTGCCTCGCCCGGACCATTCACCGCACAGCCCATAACGGCTACTTTCAGCTTGCCGGGGACATTTTCAAGTCTTTCGCTCAGTTCCTTTGCAATCGGGATAAGATTAATTCTGCACCGCGCGCAGGTCGGGCACGAAACAACCTCAATCCCCTGCTCCATAAGTCCAAGAGATTTAAGTATCAGTTTTGCGGTATCAACCTCGTGGACGGGGTCATCGGTGAGTGATACACGGATTGTGTCACCTATTCCGTCGGCAAGGAGCGAGCCTATGCCGATTGCCGATTTGATAACACCGCTTTTGTAGGTTCCTGCCTCGGTTACGCCTAAATGGAGAGGATAACTGAACTTTTCCGATGCAAGGCGATATGCCTCAATTGTCTTTTTAACATCTGATGCCTTGATAGAAACAACGGTGTCATAAAACCCGAATCTTTCAAGTATCTTTATATGCTCCTCTGCACTCTCCACCATTGCCTCGGGTGTTGCAGAGCCGTATTTTTCAAGGAGCTTTTTGTCGAGCGAGCCGCCGTTTACCCCGATTCTGATGGGGATATTTCTTTTCTTTGCTTCCTCTGCAACTATGCGTGCCTTTTGTTCATCACCAATGTTGCCGGGGTTTATGCGGATTTTATCAACGCCCCTTTCCATTGCTGTTATTGCAAGGCGATAGTCAAAGTGAATATCCGCAACAAGGGGAATATTTATGTTATTTTTAATTTCGTAAATTGCCTCTGCCGCCGCCATATCGGGGACAGCAACGCGCACAATATCACACCCGTGTGCTTCCAGCTCACGGATTTGTTCGATTGTCTTTTTTGCGTCGGCGGTCGGTGTAGTGGTCATTGATTGAATTGCAATCTTTTCCCCGCCGCCTATATAAATATTTCCTATTTTAACCCGTCTTGAATTGTTCACTTGAAGGTTCTCCTTTTTTAAGATTCTTCGTTTCACTCAGAATGACAACTATACCAAGCATTGTCTGTCATATTGAGCCTGTCGAAATATCTTAGACAATGCGATGTATAAAAGATTCTTCGCCTTTGGCTCAGAATGACATTCCTCACCAAAATAGGCAAAGAGAAAGTTGTTTGTATTGCGTGTTAAGCCGACCGCCGTGTATTTGTGTATATAAGAGCGGTTGAACGCGTGATACAGACGTTTTTACTCCGCTTTTTCTATATTCATTATCTTCTCAACTCTTACTCCGTGTCTTCCGCCAAGATGCTCTGCATCAAGGTATGCCTTTACTATTTCAACTGCCAGGTCGCAGCCTGTTATTCTCTCGCCAAGGCAGATGATGTGGGCGTTGTTGTGTTCCTTTGCCATTCTTGCGCTGTATGTATCGGTTACATGTGCTGCACGGATGCCTTTAACCTTATTTGCCGAAATACTAACTCCGATACCTGTTCCGCAAATAAGAATTCCCTTTTCGCACTCGCCCTTAACTATTGAATCTGCCACTACCTTTGCAATATCGGGATAATCAATCGAAGTGGTGCCGAATGTGCCGAAGTCTTTGAATTCAACGCCTCTTTCTGTAAGGTAATTTTTTATTGTTTCCTTAAGGTTTACGCCGCCGTGGTCTGCTCCTATTGCCAACATAATATAAAAATCTCCTTTTTAATTTAAAATTCTATTTAATATATTATCAAATTTCATATAAAATATCAATCACTTTAAATAAAAATATTGAAATAAAATTAAATTCGTTGTATAATAATGTTAATAATAAATCCTTTTGGAAAGGACAGTGATTATATGTCATATATGGAAGAATATAAGCTTTGGCTTGAAAAGGTTGCAGAATGTGACAAAGCCGAGCTTGAAGCAATCAAAGGCGATGAAAGGGAAATAAAGGAAAGATTTTATAAATCTCTGGAATTCGGTACGGCAGGACTCCGCGGAATTATAGGAATCGGTCTTAACCGTATGAACTCCTATGTGGTTGCCCGCGCAACCCAAGGTCTTGCAAACCAGTTGAAAAAGACCAATCCCGGAAAAGGCGACCTTAAGGTTACTATTGCCTATGACAGCCGTCACAAGTCCGACGAGTTTGCAAAAATTGCGGCATCTGTTCTTGCGGCAAACGGCATAAAAGCGTTCATTTTCGAAGAGCTTAAGCCCGTTCCCGAACTTTCGTTCTCGGTAAGATACAAAAATGCTGATGCCGGCATTGCGGTAACCGCAAGTCATAACCCGGCAAAATACAACGGTTACAAGGTTTACGGCAGCGACGGTGCGCAGCTTAATCCCGACCTTGCGGCGATTGTTCTTGAAGAAATTGAAAAGACCGATATGTTCGGCGGCGCAAAGATTATGGACTTTGACGAAGGTGTTAAATCAGGTCTCATTGAAATTATGGGTGATGCTGTTGAAGAAGCATTTTTAGACGAGGTCGAAAAGCAGTGCATCAATCCCGAATTAATCCGTGAAAAGGGCAGGGATATGAAGTTTGTTTACACCCCGTTCCACGGCTCAGGCAACAAGCCCGTCCGTAAAATACTTAAAAGACTTGGCTTTGAAAATGTTCTTGTTGTAAAGGAACAGGAGTTGCCCGACGGCGACTTCCCAACAGTTGAAGCCCCCAATCCCGAATACAAAGAGGGTTTTGCTCTTGCAATAGAGCTTGCAAAGGAGAACGGTACTGATTTGATAATCGGTACAGACCCGGACGCTGACCGCTGCGGCATTTTAATTCGTGACAGACAGGGCGAATATATTAACCTGACCGGCAACCAGACAGGACTGCTCCTGACAGAATACATCTTGAGTAGAAAGCAGGAGATGGGTACTCTGCCCAAAGACGGTTTTGTGGTTAAAACAATTGTTACCACAAATATAATTAAGGAAATTGCTGCATATTATAATGTAGAAATGAAGGAAGTCCTCACCGGCTTTAAGTTCATCGGTGAAAAGATAAAGGAAGCCGAGGAGACCGGAATAGGAACATACCTCTTTGGCTTTGAAGAAAGCTATGGATACTTAGCCGGAACCTATGCCCGTGACAAGGACGCAGTTGTTGCAAGTATGCTGATTGCCGAAATGGCGGTTTACTACCGGGAAAAGGGACTCAGCCTTTACGACCAGCTGCAGAATGTTTACAAAAAATACGGTTTTTATAACGAATTTGTCGTTTCCGCTACATTTGAGGGAATTGAAGGTACCGAAAAAATTAAATCAATTATGGAAAATGTCCGCAATAACCCTCCAAAAGTTTTTGGCGGCAAGAAGGTTCTTGCAATCCGCGACTATAAATCTTCCATCCGAAAAGATATTGAAAGCGGTGCTGAGGAAGAAATACTTCTCCCCAAGTCCGATGTAATCTATCTTGAACTTGAGGATAATAATAATTTCATTGTTCGTCCATCGGGAACAGAACCAAAAATCAAGCTTTACTGCCTGCTTTGCGGCAAAACTCCGGAAGATGCAAAGTCAATCGAAAATGCTTTTAAAGCAGATATAGAAGAAATAATAAAGTAATAAAAAAGGCTCCCTTGTGCAAAGGGAGCTGTCGAACATCGTGAGACTGAGGGATTGTATTATAATATTTGAAAGTTAAATTACAATCCCTCCACCGCCAAAGCGGTCCCCGTCTCGGCTGTCGCCTCGGTCGGTGCATAACAATTGCCACCGGCAATTTTCACCCCTTTACACAAGGGAGGATTTTCTATTTTATCTTATTTGCTTTTCTGGGAAACTCTTTTTGGGTTTCTTTTATTTTTTCAATCAAAACAATTTTACGGACAATATCAGAATGCGGAATTTTTACTTCCTTTATATCCTTTATTTTTCCGCCCAAATTTCCTATCATACTTTTTGCATCATTTAATTCTTCTTCAATATCAAATGCTTTAAATGCGGCAAATGTTCCACCAATTTTAAGAAGAGGAATACAGTATTCCGAAAGAACTTTAAGCGGCGCAACCGCACGAGACACGGCGTAATCATACTTTCCTCTGAATTTTTTATCCTTTCCAGCATCCTCTGCCCGCATATGAACAAATTCTGACTTTTCAAAATTTAGATTTGAAGATACTTCTTTTAAAAAGTTAATTCTTTTATTTAAAGAATCAAGAAATGTAAAGTCAAGGTCAGGTCTTATTATTTTTATAGGAACCCCGGGGAAGCCGGCACCTGTCCCAACATCTATTATTTTTGAATTTTCCTTTATATCAAATGAAAATACGGGAACTATACTGTCTAAAAAATGCTTGATTGAAATTTCCTTTGCTTCGGTCACTGCAGTAAGATTCATTTTTTCATTCCACTCAACCAAAAGTCGCGAAAATGTTTCAAAACTATCTTCTTCGTTTTCAGAAAGCTCGTAACCATATTCAATTAAGCCTGATTTCAAAATTTCTCTATCCATAAAAACTCCTTAAAATTCAAAAGAGAGTACAAAATGCACTCTCTTTTTTAAATTTTTAAAAAAATTTATTATGCCTGAGGAGCATCTACAGGACATACATTTGCGCAGTTACCGCAATCGATGCATTCATTTTCATCGATAATGTACTTTGCATCGCCTTCTGTGATGCAAGAAACGGGACATTCGCTTGCGCAAGCACCGCACATGATGCATTCATCATTGATTGTGTAAGCCATTTTTTTCACCTCTTATTATTAAGATATAGAAATATACTAAGTATATTTCCTTCATATGATATATCATTTTTATGTTTTTGTCAATATAAAATAAAAATGTCTATCCCCATAATTCACATAATTAAGGTGGAACAGTTCGTTTTGTTCTTGTGTATAAATTTTAAAAAAATTTTTGCTGTTGAAAATGTTTATAACTTTTTCTAGTTTTCAACAGTTTATAAACAAGCTATAATTACCTTTAATTAAATAAAAAAATCACTTTTCAACACTATCAACACCCCCTACAACAACTACTGCAAAATAAAAATAATATATATATTTATATATATATAAATTTTTAAAAAGAAAAATAAATTTTCAAGTAAATGACTAATTTTTTAAAAAATAATTGATTTTTAAAAAGAACTATGTTAAAATAATAGGGGTACATATAAACTTATCAAAAACGCCTAAAAATCATAATTTTTTGGCTATATAATAAAAATCACTAAATTTTGTTATAAAAAAGGATGGACTTATAAAATGAAAATTATATGCAGTAAAACAACACTTAACGAGGCTGTTATTTCAGTATCAAAGGCAGTTTCGTCTCATTCAAGCCTGCCGGTTCTGGAAGGTATATATATAAGTGCATCAACTGACGGTGTTATTACTCTCATTTCAAACGATATGGAAATGGGAATTGAAGCAAAAATAAGTGGAGAGGTTGAACACGGAGGTTCAACTGTTTTAAATGCCAAGATTTTAGGAAGTATCGTAAAAAACCTTCCGTTGGAAGAAGTTTTAATTGAGCTTGACGAAAAAAATATATGTACTATTAAGTCCGGCAACTCAAAATTTGAAATATCCGGTATGAATTCTATTGATTTTCCCGACCTTCCTGTTGTAAATCCCGATTATTCGGTTAAAATTCCTAAAAAGACACTTAAGGAAATGATTTCAAAAACCATTTTCTGTACTTCACTTTCAGATAACAGACCTATTCTCAAGGGTTGCCTTTTTGATATAGAGGGCGGTACTGTAAGAATGGTTTCAACCGATGGTTTCCGCTTAGCAGTAAGAACATATCACTTAGAAGAAGATAACGGCGAGAGAAAGTTTGTTGTTCCTGCAAAGGCTCTGGGTGAAATTAATAAGATTTTAAGGGAAGATGACGAATTTGTTGAAGTAAACTGTACTTCAAAGAATGCAGTATTTATCTTTGAAAATTACAGAGTTGTTACCCGTCTTATCGAGGGCGACTACATCAATTCAAAAGTGCTCTTTATGACGAGGGCGAAATTGAGCTTGAATGTCCTCTTTATGAGCTTTTTGATTCAGTTTACCGTGCATCTCTGATTATAACCGAAAATGCAAACGATGCACCTGTTAAATTCAAGATTGAAGACGATAATATAAATGTTTCCTGCGAGACAATTGTTGGTAAGGTTGACGACAATATAGCAGTTACAACAGGAAATGTTCAGCTTGAGATTGGATTTTTTAATGAATTTCTGCTTGGTGTACTTCGTGCATGCGATGATGAAAAGGTAAAGATTAAATTTAAAAAGAATATCAATCCTATGATAATTACTCCCACTCAAGGGGACGAGTATTTATATCTCCTGCTCCCCAGAAGGCTTAAATAATGATTGTAAACGGTTTAAAGCTTTGTAATTTCAGAAATTACGAAGAAGAAGCTTTTGAATTTGATAAAAAAATAAATATAATTTACGGCAACAACGCTCAGGGTAAAACAAATATTTTAGAGGCAATTTATCTTTTTTCACTGGGTAAGTCAAACAGAACTTCTCACGATTCCGATATGATAAAATTCGGTGAAAATGAGGCCTGTTTGGAGATTGATTTTTTATCAAAAAACCGTGAAATTTCCGGTAAAATCAATCTTGACAGCAAGAAAAAGAAGAGAATTCTGATAAATGATATACCAATAAAGAAGAATTCAGAGCTTCTGGGTAATCTGAATGTTGTATTTTTCGGGCCGGAGTATATGAGTCTTATAAAGGACGGACCAAAAAAACGCCGTAAAAATATTGATATTACCATAAGTCAGCTGCGACCTAATTATCTTGCGGCGGTTTCGGATTATAAAAAGCTGATTGAACAAAAGAGCAGTCTTTTAAAAAATGATAATCCTGACAAAATGCTGCTTTCGGTTCTTAATGAAAGACTTGTGGGTTTAACTGAATATATAATAAAGCTACGCTATGAATATATAAAAAAGATTGAGTCTTTGGCAAAAAAAATTCAGCTTGACATTTCCGGCGGCAAGGAAGATTTGAGTTTAGACTATGTTTCGCTTGGAATGACAATTAATAATGAGGTAATTGAAAACCTGTCACACAATGTTCGGAATGTTCTGATAAAATCAGAAGAGAGAGAGCTAAGATATCGTGAATGTATATTTGGACCGCATCGTGACGATATTGAATTTTTTATAAACGGCAATGATTTAAAGCTTTTTGGATCTCAGGGTCAGCAAAAGACTGCGATTTTGGTTCAAAAGCTTGCCGAAGTTGAGTTATTCCGTGAAGAAATCGGGGAATATCCGGTTCTGCTGCTTGACGATATAATGAGCGAGCTTGATTCAACCAGACAGGATTATATTTTAAATAAAATTGATAATATGCAGATTTTTGTTACCTGTACCGACCGCGAAAAGTTTGAAAATTTAAAGTCGGGCAGATTTATAAGAATTGATAAAGGAAGAATGACAGAATGTACCTGCATTTAGGTAGAGATACCGTTGTAAACACAAAAAATATAATATCTGTTCTTGACCTTGAAACAACCTCTGTTTCAAAATTCTCCCGTGAATTTTTGAAGGTGGTTGAGGAAGAGGGTTTTGTAAGGAATGTTTCCGACGAAATTCCAAAATCCATTGTAATTTGTGAGGAAAAGGGACAGTCTGTTGTTTATATAACCAACATTTCCACAAAGGCACTTGCCGGCAGAATTAAAAAGCGTGAGGCAGGGCTATAAATAAAAATTGTTTAAAATACAGAAAGGTAAGGGTTTAAAGCTATGGCAGAAAACATTACAAATGTACCTGTAGAAAATACTTATGATGAGAGTCAAATTCAGGTTCTGGAAGGACTTGAGGCGGTTCGTAAAAGACCGGGTATGTATATAGGTTCAACAACTTCGAGAGGTCTTCATCATCTTGTTTATGAGATTGTGGATAACTCCATAGATGAGGCTCTTGCCGGTTACTGTAAGGAAATTCAGGTAACTATTAAGGAGGACAACTCCATCACAGTTCGTGACGACGGCCGTGGTATCCCTGTCGGTATTCAGGCACAGACAGGACTTCCTGCAGTTGAGGTTGTATTTACCGTGCTTCACGCAGGCGGTAAGTTCGGCGGCGGCGGATACAAGGTTTCGGGCGGTCTTCACGGCGTTGGTGCGTCGGTTGTTAATGCTCTTTCGGAGTATTTAGAGGTTGAAATTTGTGATGGTGAAAAAATCCATTACCAAAAATATTGCCGTGGCGAAAAACAGGAAAATCTTAAGGTTATAGGTAAAACCGACAAAACCGGTACATTTGTTCACTTCAAGCCGGATGCAGAAATCTTTGAAGATTTGGTTTATGATTACAAAGTTCTGCACAAACGACTTCAGGAGCAGGCTTTCCTCAATGCCGGTGTGAAGATTGTTTTAAAGGACGAAAGACCCGACGAGAATGGAAACTTTAAGGAAGATGTTCTTCATTACGAGGGCGGTATTAAGGAATTTGTTCAGTACCTCAACCGCCATAAAACACCTATTCACGAAGAAGTTATTTATGTAAATTCCGTCCGTGAAAATTCAGAGGCGGAGATTGCAATGCAATATAACGACGGCTACACCGAAGATGTTCAGAGCTTTGCAAATAACATCAACACCACCGAAGGCGGAACTCACGAAACCGGCTTCAAAGCGGCACTCACCAAGGTTATTAATGATTATGCAAGAAAGCATAAGATGCTTAAAGACAACGAGGAAAACCTCAAAGGTGAAGATGCCCGTGAGGGTCTTGCCTGCATAATTTCGGTCAAAGTTACCGAGGCACAGTTCGAGGGTCAGACAAAAACAAAGCTGGGCAACAGCGAGATGCGTACCATCGTTGAAAAAATGATTAACGAAAAGCTTGCTGAGTTTATGGAAGAAAACCCGGCAACTGCAAAGATTATTGTTGAAAAGGCAATGACCGCGTCCCGTGCTCGTGAGGCGGCAAAGCGTGCAAGAGAGAATACAAGAAGAAAGTCGGCTTTAGAGAGCAGTACCCTGCCCGGTAAGCTTGCAGACTGCTCGTCCAAGGACACAGAATTCACCGAGATATACATCGTCGAGGGAGATTCTGCGGGCGGTAGTGCAAAGCAGGGCCGTGACAGACGGTTTCAGGCAATTCTGCCGCTTTGGGGTAAAATGCTCAATGTTGAAAAATCGCGTATTGACAAGGTATTCACCAATGAAAAGCTTCTTCCGGTAATAACCGCAATCGGTGCCGGAATCGGCAGTGATTTTGATGTTTCAAAAATCAGATACGGTAAAATTGTTATTATGGCCGATGCCGATGTGGACGGTGCGCATATCAGAACACTTCTCCTCACATTCTTCTTCAGATATATGGAGCCGCTCATTCGTGAGGGTCATGTATATATTGCTCAGCCGCCGCTTTATAAGGTTTACAAGGGCAAAAAGGTTATTTATGCATACAATGACGATGATTTAAAGGAAGCTCTGGAACAGATTCCTGATGCATCAATCCAGAGATATAAGGGTCTTGGTGAAATGAACCCCGAACAGCTTTGGGAAACAACAATGGACCCCGAAAAGCGTGTTATGCTCCGTGTTGACCTTGAGGACGCACGCCGTGCCGACGAAATATTTACCGTGCTTATGGGCGACAAGGTTGAACCCCGCCGTGAATTTATAGAAGAACATTCAAAATCTGTTGTTAATTTGGATATCTAATAAAGATTTGGTTTTGATATTGTAGGGGCGGTTCACGAACCGCCCGTATTCCGGGGCATTCGTGAATGCCCCCTACATAAGAATCTTATAGGAAAAGAGAATAACTATGAGCAAAGCAGATGAAATATTTGTTAATATGTGCCGTGACATTATAGATAACGGCTGGTCGGACGAGGATTGCGAGGTAAGACCAAAGTGGGAGGACGGAACTCCTGCACATACCGTTAAAAAATTCGGTGTTGTGAACCGCTATAATTTGGCGGAGGAATTCCCAATTCTGACCCTTCGACCCACATACCTTAAAAGTGCGATTGACGAGATACTTTGGATTTGGCAGAAAAAATCCAATAATATAAAGGATTTAAACAGCCATATCTGGGACAGCTGGGCAGGCGAGGACGGCTCAATCGGCAAGGCTTATGGTTATCAGATGTCGGTAAAGCACAAGTACCCCGAGGGCGAGTTTGATCAGGTTGACAGAGTGTTATTCGACCTCAAAAACAACCCATACAGCCGCCGCATTATGACCAATATCTATGTGCATCAGGATTTGAGTGAAATGAATCTTTATCCTTGTGCATACAGTATGACCTTTAATGTTACGGGAAATCGTCTGAACGCGATACTCAATCAGCGGTCTCAGGATGTTCTGGCGGCAAATAACTGGAATGTGGTGCAGTATGCCGCACTTACACATATGTTTGCTCAGGTCAGCGGACTTGAAGTTGACGAGTTTGTTCATGTGATTGCCGATGCGCATATCTATGACCGTCACATTCCCGTAATCGAGGAAATGATAAAAAGACCTCAATACCCTGCACCCCGACTGATAATCAACAAGGAAGTGAAGAACTTTTACGACTTCACGGTTGATGATTTTGTATTGGAAAATTATCAGAAAAATGAGCAAATAAAGAATATACCCATTGCAATATAAAGAGGAACAACGCTTATGAACATTATTGCAGCAGCAGATAAAAATTGGGGAATAGGGAAGGATAACCGTCTTTTGGACCATATTCCCGAGGATATGAAATTTTTCAGAGAAACAACAAAGGGCAAGGCAGTAATTATGGGGAAGAATACATTTTTATCATTCCCTAACCAAAAGCCTCTTCCTAACCGTTTGAATATTGTTTTGACCCACGACGAAAGCTTTGCGGCAGAAGGTATTTCTGTATGCAAATCTATCTCTGATGCGGTAGAGCTTGCAAAAAAGACATATTCCGACGAGGATATTTTCTTTATTGGCGGCGAGGCGGTATACCGCGATGCAGTGCCGTTTTGTGATACTGCATACATTACCAAAATAGACAATAAATACGAGGCTGACAGATTTTTAGTGAACTTTGACGAGCTTCAGGATTGGTCGGTTAAGTGTGAAGAAATGATTAAATGCGAAAGCGGCTTGTATATTACATTTGTTACTTATGTTAAAAATAAATAATAAAGGGTTTTGATTTGTAGGGGCGGATGCCTACATCCGCCCGAATTGCGGGTCGATGTGGGCATTGACCCCTACAGTTTTGATTTATAAGAGGTACTTATGATTAAAGTAAAAAACTTATCCAAGGTCTATAAAATGTATAAAAACCCCGGCGAGAGGGTAAAGGAAGCGATTTTTCCAAAGCGGTACAGCGGCAAAATCCGTGATTTTTATGCCCTCCGTGATGTGGATTTCGAGATTGAAAAGGGCGAGACCGTTGGAATTATCGGCAAAAACGGCTCGGGTAAATCGACCCTGCTTAAAATTCTGACAGGTGTAATCAATCCCACCACGGGCGAAAAGGTTATGAACGGCACGGTCTCGGCACTTTTGGAGCTGGGTACGGGCTTTAACCCTGAATACACCGGAATTGAAAATATTTACTTGAACGGCACCATTATGGGAATTCCCCGTGAGGAAATGGATAAAAAGGTGGACGAAATCTGTGAGTTTGCCGAGATTGGTGACTTCATTAATCAGCCGGTGAAGAACTATTCAAGCGGTATGTTTGTCCGTCTTGCCTTTGCAGTTGCAATCAATACCAAACCCGAAATCCTCATTGTTGACGAGGCTCTGGCGGTTGGTGACTATCGTTTTCAGGCGAAGTGCTATAACAAGTTCGAGGAACTGAAGGAGGAGGGAACAACCATCCTCTTTGTCAGCCACGACATTGATGCGGTACGTAGATTTTGCGAGCGTTGTATCTGGCTGGACGGCGGCAGAGTTGTTATGGACGGCGATGTAAACACCGTTTCGTCCAAGTATATGGAGTTCATCACAAGCAACGAGACCGATGCAATGGCGGTTATAAATAAAGAGAAAAAAGAACGCGAGATAGTGGTGGAAAAGGAGTTCGAGGCAATCAACCGCTTCGGAACAGACATCGGAACGGTCAAAAATGTGCGTGTAATGAAGTCGGGCGAGGAGACCGAGGTGTTTGAAACCGGTGACGAAATCACCGTTGAGGTAACGGTGGATATCCCCGAGGATGCAGACCTCACAACCACGGGTCTTGCAGTTTCCATTAAGAATAAAAGCGGTATTGATTTGGTAGTTGCGGCAATGCACGATTATGACCTGCGATTTAAGAAGACAGGCATAAACCACGTTACATTCAAGTTTAATGCCTACCTAAACTGCGGCGAATATACCCTTACTACGGGTCTTGAACACCGCGAAACCTATCCTATAAGTTATTTTGACTATATCGAGGGTTCAGCATATATAAATATTTTGTGTGACAGGGAATACTTTGGTATTCTCAAAGTACCGTCCGAGATAATTGTAGAGGAAAACTGATATGAGTGATAATTTAAAAACAGAAAACGCCCAAACGCTTGAAGAAAAGCTAAACCGGGCAGAGGAAACCATAAAAAGCCTGAATGAGAGGATTGAGGCTGACCGCAACGCAATAATGCAGATTCAGTTTGAGGCAAGTCAGCATAAGCAGGAGGAGCTTGACCTTCACGAAACCTATGTATGGCGGACCGGTCTTAAAATCGAAAAGCTTCTGCAAAAAACGGGTATTGCGTTTATCCGTTCTCTGCTCGTCCTTGCCGACTACAAGCGTATGGGTCTTCGCGTGGTACTTCGCCGTGGTTTAAACGAGGGACTACACCGTGAAAATGTGACCCGCAACAAAAAGCGTAAGCTGCAGCTTTGCCGTGCAAAGTTTTTAAAATATAAAAAGGCACGGGCACAGGTTGTAAAAAATGATTTAAAGAGCTTTACAGTTCCGCAAAGGGACGGGCTTGTTTCGGTTGTTCTGCCGGTTTATAACGGCGGTACAATCCTTGCAAAGTCGATTGAATCGGTACTTTCGCAAAGCTATAAGAATTTTGAGCTGATAATTGTAAACGACGGCTCGACCGACGGTTCGGCGCAGATTATTGAAAAGTTTGCCAAAAAGGATAAGAGGATTAAGGTTATTGAGCAGGAAAACAAAAAGCTCCCCACGGCGCTGTCTGTGGGATTTCGTGAGGCTAAGGGCGAATTCTTAACCTGGACCAGTGCGGATAATATTATGCTGCCCGACTGCCTTAAAATTCTGGTGGATAACCTCAAAAGAAAGCTCGATACTGCAATGGTTTACGGCAATATGCGCCTGATTGACCGCAGCGGACACATCAAGCGCGGACATTTCTGGTATGAAAAGCCTTGGTTTTCGGGCAATGTATGCCTTCCAAAAACAACCGACTGCCTGAACACCTTTGCCAATAACACAATCGGTGCGGCGTTTATGTACCGCAGAAAAGCGGCGTTTATTTTGGAAGACTATTCAAGGTTCAAAACAAATTTAGAGGACTATGATTACTGGATGCGGCTTAACTCAATGCTTAAAATCGAGCATATAGACGAGGATAAGCCGATATACCTATACAGAATTCACGGCGACTCTTTAACCGCACACGATAAGGAGCTGGGTATCACCAAAAACCGCTACAAGCTGATGGTGCTTGACGATTTCCGCCGTGACTTTTATATGTCGTGCCTTGTGTGGGTAATCGAGACCGAGGACGAGGAAACCCCCTTATACAAGGAATTCCGCGCGGCTGCAGAGGCGGCAGGACATATGATTTTTACCAGAGAAGAGGCGCTTTCGGTTGAGGCGGCAAAGGAATATTCCTGCTTCTGCTATGCATATTTCGGGGATAATCCCGACATTGAAAAGCTTAATGAAATGCAGAGATTTTCGGGAACGGTGCTTGTTTCGGGCAATACCGATTGTGAAATCAAGAATTCCTTTGATATGCTTATCACAACCGATAAAAATCAAATATTTGACGAGGGCAGCTATCGTGGCTGGTTTGGCGCAAAGGACGGAAAGGCGGCATTTGACATTGCGGAAAGCAAGCTGAAAAATAAGATTCTTTATAATCTTGAGCAAATGATTGAGGAGCCTGAACGCTATGAGAAGAAAATGTCAATCATTATCTGCACCTATCTCCGTGGCGAAAAGCTGATTGATGCAATCTGGTCGGTTATCCGCCAGAGTCTCAGCAAAAAGGAATATGAGATTATAATTGTTGACAATGCCCCGTTCACATCGGGAATTCGTGAGCAGGTGGAGGATTTTCAGAGAAAGTACAGCGAGTATGAGGGCTTTATCCGCTACATAGGCGTTCCGCAAAAGGGTCTTTCCTATGCCCGTAACGCCGGTATGTGGAATGCCAAGGGCGAGTACCTGACATTCTTAGACGATGATGTTTTGGCGGACTATTACCTGCTTGAAGAAATTTACAGCGGCTTCAAGTATCACCCCGAGGTGGGAATTGTGGGCGGTCAGGTAATCTTAGAGCGGCCGTTCCCCACACCCAAGGTTCTGCGTAAGGGCTGGGAAAGTCTTTGGAGTCAGTTCAAGATTTCCGAAAGCTCGTTTCGCTTGGCGACCCAGCAGTTCGAGTTCCCCTACGGCGCAAACTATTCGGTTAAGAGAAGTGCAATCTGGCGTGTTGGCGGTTTCCGTATGAGCTATGGCAGAGTGGGCAACGATTTTGCCGGCGGCGAGGAAACGGCACTTGCCTTCAAAATGCTGCAGATTGGCTTTGGGATAGGTCTTCAGCCGGGGGCAAAGGTTCTGCACCGTGTCGACCACAACAGGTTCACCACCGAGCATGTGAAAAAGACCATAATGGCAGGGATTGTGACCACACACCGGTTCTTCCTTGATTTGCACACACCAATCGGCTGGACAGAGAGATATGCAAAAAATCAGATAAAAATTACCGAAAAGGAAATAAAAATTCTTACCAGAAAAAAAGCCGACGAGCTGGATATTTACTACAAAAAGTGTTATCTTGCCGCATATCAAAGGCTTCTGGAATATATGCAGGAAAATCAGACGGAAAGGTAGTTTAAGGCTATGTTTGGTTATTTAAGAAAGCTTATTTTTGGGGCAAAAACCCCTCAGGCAAAACCCCTCAACCTCTATCAGTATAAGTTCATAAGATACAAGGAGGACAGAAACGAAAAGTACCCCCTTGATTTAAGTCGGGTTCGTGTACCGCAGATGGACGGACTTGTATCGGTAGTTCTCCCGGTGTATAACGGCGGCGATATCTTAGCCGACTCCATTGAATCGGTGCTGTGCCAGACCTATGAGAACCTAGAGCTTATCATAATCAATGACGGCTCCAAGGACAACACCCTTGAAATTGCCGAAAAGTACGCAAAAAAGGATATCCGTGTCCGTGTTCTCACCCAGGAGAACCGCAAAATTCCAAGAACTCTTTCCCGTGGCTTCAACGAGGCAAAGGGCGAATTTCTCACCTGGACCAGTGCGGACAATGTGATGGATAAGGACTTTATCGAAAAGATGGTTGCCGACATCAAGGCAAAGCCCGGGGCGGGTATGATCTGGGCGAATATGAGGCTCATCAACGCCAAGGGCAAAAAGCTGACCAAGCACGGCTGGTTTGAGTTCCCCTTCGGCAGCGGCAATGTCATATTCCCCAATAATGCGTTTGAACTGAATACCTATGCCAACAACACCATCGGTGCGGCGTTTATGTACCGTGCCTCGGCAAAGGAGATACTGGGCTGTTACTCAAGCTACAAGCACACACTTGAGGACTACGATTACTGGATGCGTATGAACTCGATTTTAGAGCTTAAGCATACCGACTTCACCGAGCCGGTATACTCCTACCGCTGGCACGACGGCTCGCTTACCGCAAAGGACAAGGAGCTGGGTATCACCAAAAACCGCTACAAGCTGATGGCGCTTGACGATTTCCGCCGCGACTTCTATATGATGCCGCTTATGTGGTATATCACCGCAACCGAAGGCAGAGCTCACGAAGCGGAGGAATTCCGCAAAATAGCTGAGGAAGCAGGGCATATTATTGTTGCGAAGGAAGATTTTCAAAATCTGTACTTTGGCGGCTCCTGCAGCAGTCTTTGCCATATATCCTTTGGCGGCAGGGAAGCCGAGGTGACTTTGCCCGAAGACGCTGTTAAAATCTGCGTGAATGCTGAAAATGAGGGCTTTGACATCTATGCTGCAACCCGTATGAACGGTGCAAAAATTCTTGAAGACGGCGCAAAGGTTTACGGCTTTGCGGATATAAAAACGATGTTTTCATACCTTGATGCAAAGGCAAAGAACGATATTCTTTACGGGCTGGAAGGCAGAATAGAGGAGGGCGACGAGCCCCGAAAGAAGCTTTCTGTTATTATCTGTACCCACAAAATGACCGACACGCTCATTCCGTGTCTTGAGGCAGTTTGCAATCAGAATGTATTGCCCGAAGACTTTGAACTTGTGTTTGTCAGCAATTCCTTTAAGGATATGGAGCTGAAAGAGGCTGTTCAGGAGCTTAAAGCCAAGTACAGTCAGCTTGATATAAACTACATAACCGCACCGATGAAGGGCCTTTCCTTTGCCCGCAACGCCGGATTATGGGCGGCAAAGGGCGCGTATGTGATTTACTTCGACGACGATGCGATTGCCCGCCCCGATGTGGCTGCTGAAACAATCAAGGCTTTTGAAAATGACCCAGAACTGGGCGTTGTCGGCGGCGAGGTTCGTGTAACCGTTCCAGACGAGGCAAAGGCTCTGGTAAATGAAAGGACAATCGGTTTGTGGAGCGACCTTAGGATTGAGGGCAGCGAATTCCGTTACGCCCGTGACTATGGCGAGTTCCCCTACGGGGCAAACTTTGCTGCACGACGCGACAGCCTGCGGCGGATAGGCGGCTTCCGAACCGGCTACGGCAGAGTGGGCAATAACTTCGCCGGCGGCGAGGAAACATTGGTTTGCTTTATGATGGAAATAATTCACCAGAAGGTGGGATTAAACCCGAATTCGGTGGTGGAACACCGCATTGCGGCTGACCGCTTCACCCTTGAACATATCGAAAAGACGGCATATTCCGGAATAATGACCCAGTACCGTCTGCGCCGCGACCTTTATGCGCCGGCGGATTGGAACGATAATAATGTGCTGGAGCGTGCCCAGAGAGCCGAAAAGCTTGCCGGCACAGTACCCGAGGGCAGTGCGGATTATGTACTTTACACCGCAACGGCAAAGGCGTTCCGCGAGGTTTACGCAAACCGTCAGGCGGATTACCGGTATCTGACGGAGAATAAAACAAGCTAATACGGAGACAGTAACGTGAAAGTTCCTTTCCCGTTAAGCCTCCGGCGGATTTTATTGTCCGTGCAAAATTTTCCTCGCATAAATGCTCGGAAATGCACATGGACGTAATAATCTCTTATTATTCCTTGCTCTGCGGATAAGAGAAATTTCATAACGATTTGTGCCAACGCAGAGCGGCGGAATGGAGATTATTATGTTCAAACGAATGCAATGGAAGATAGTCTGCATCTTTGTGGCGCTGGTTCTTGCAATTATGTTGTTTGTGGGCATCTATATGTTCGGCAGTATAATCAGGCTTTACAGCGACGACTTCCGTATACAGATGGATAAGGTAATGTCGGGGAGCTTCACCGAGGTTCTGTCCGAGACTCTCAACGGCAACCTTGAGGCCGCCGACCGCACCGCACAGGTGAACACAGTTATTTCTGCGTATTCTGCTCAGCTTGGGCTTTCCGAGCATCGTCAATGTGCGGTTCTTGATGCCCGTGATGCGTCCAGAATTGCAACCACCGGCAGCGGCAAAACCGTTCTTGAAAAAACCCCGAATATTATTCTTGCGATGTCAGGCAGCGTTGGCCGTAATATCCGTTCCAACGCGGCGTATATGGACTATGCATATTTTCTCGATGGCAAGCCGGGGGAGAGCGGTTATATAGTTTATGTTCGTGATAACAAGCAAAACGCCAACACACTGACCCGGAATATGCTGTATATAATCGTTCAGGCACTCCTTTTCGGGGTTCTTGCATCGGTATTTTTGGGGTATTTTCTCTCAAAAACCATCTCAAAGCCAATTTCGGTGCTGACCGAAAAGGCAGAGGATTTTGCCGAGGGGAATTTTGAATCCAACCTCGAGCCACAGTCCAGGGACGAAATTGGCACGCTGGTCGAGACCTTCAACTATATGGGCGGCGTAATGAAAAACGCCATAAACGAGGTCGCAAGCGAGAAGCATAAGCTTGAGGTTATTCTTGAGCATATCAACAACGGCATTATTGCGTTCAATACCAAGCAGGAGATAATTTCAATCAATACTGCGGCAAAAAATATGCTTAAAATTGATGATATTAAAAAAATACGGTTCGATAAATTTTTTGACGATTTGAATTCCGATGTATGTATGGCTGAATTTATGTATCTCACAAGATTCCGCACCGAGATACGGGATATCGAGGTCAATAACAAGCACATTCAGGCGTATTTTCTGCCGTTCAAATTTGAAAACGACCGTGTTGCAGGCGTTGTGTGTGTGTTCAGCGATATAACCGAGCAGTTCAATCTTGAGCTGTCACGCCGCAAGTTTGTGGCAGAGGTATCTCACGAGCTGAAAACACCGCTCACCACCATCGGCACATACACCGAGACTCTGCTTGATAACTATCCGGTCGGCGACGAAATGACAATTTCGTTCTTAAAGACCATTCATAACGAGACAGATAAGATGACCAATCTGGTTAAGAACCTTCTGACCCTTTCAAAGTTCGATGCTCAGAGCATTGATGTCAAAAAGGAAGCCCTCGATATGGATATGTTGGTGCGTGAGATTGTCGAAACCTTTGAGGTCGAGGCGAAAAACAGAGGACAAAAGCTCAGCTACAACAAGGTAAACGCACTTCCGCCGGTTATGGCAGACCCGTTCCAGATAGAGCGTGTGATAAAAAATATAATATCCAATTCAATGAAGTACACGCCCGAAGGCGGCGAAATCCGTGTGTTTACAGGTTTTTTAGGCAATGAAGTTTATATAAAAATCGAGGATACCGGTATCGGTGTGCCTGAGCAGGATTTGCCACATATTTTTGAAAGGTTCTACCGTGTTGATAAGGCCCGTTCAAGGGAACAGGGTGGCACAGGCCTTGGCCTTGCAATCGCCAAGGAGATTGTCGAGAACCACGGCGGCACAATCGGTATGGAAAGTAAATTCGGTGAGGGAACAAGAGTTACGATAAAGTTCCCTGTGGTATAGGGAATGTAAAAATAGTCCAGAGCACAAAAGCGTACGCTTTTTGTTATAAATAAACTTCGCCGCTCGACGTACACTCCAGTACGCCGTCGGGTAACCCAAAGTATAAGCTTTGGCTCAGTTTATTCATTCTGAATCTATTTTTCTATCCCCTAAAAAGTAATTTAGCGCCCGGATATTTTATTCGGGCGTTTTTTCTGTAAAAAAAGACAAAAAAGAAAATTATTTAACATTGACGAAAGGCAGAGGTTGTGATATACTCAAAGTCAAGCCTAAAACAGATGCGAGGTGATTGTGGTATGGCAAAGGAAAAGAATAATGATACATTGGTTGCCCAAAATAAAAAGGCGTACCACGATTACTTTGTGGACGATACCTATGAGGCAGGAATTTCGCTTTTTGGCACCGAGGTTAAGTCGGTGCGTGAGGGCAGAATAAACCTCAAGGACAGCTATGTTTCGGTCAAGACTGGCGAGGCTTTCCTTATCGGGGCGCACATTTCGCCTTATGAAAAGGGAAATATCTTCAACCGTGACCCTCTGCGTGAGCGAAAGCTTCTGCTTCACCGCAGAGAGATAAACAAGCTTATAGGTCTTACTCAGCAGGACGGCTACACGCTGATTCCGCTGAAGGTCTACTTCAAGGGCTCATACGCCAAGATTTTGCTTGGACTTTGCCGAGGCAAAAAGAACTACGACAAGCGTGACGCAATTGCCGAGCGTGACTCAAAACGCCAGATTGACAGAGCAATGAAGGAACAATTCAGATAAACAATGGAGAAAAGAGTATGCAGAGGATACCCCAATTTATATGCCCGCCTAAAAAGTAGGGGCAAGGCGGGTAAATCGAGAAAATCCTTTATCATACAAGGCAAAAGCACAGGGAATACTTTGTGTATTCGCGAGAATTTTAACACAGTATGTCGGAGGATTTGCCGATTTAAGCCATATAAAGCTTGGGTGTCCTCTGCATAAAATACAAGGGGGCGTAAAGGTTTCGACGGGGATTTTGAAGTATTCGGAGCGAGCCGCAGTGGGTACTGCGTAAAAAACCCAACCTTAAATTAAACGCTAACAAAAATTTAGCTTACGCTGCCTAAATAAAGGCGGCTGTCCTCTCGCCCTCACCGCAAGGGCGAGTCGGGGCATCATCTGACGCGGTGCACATGAACCCCAAAAGCTTTGATGGGGTCACGACTTTATGAAGCTACCGGTCGTTAAAGCTTGTCTGTGGACTTTAACGACGGGGACTCCTGACCACTGACTACGCTCGTAGCGCCGGGTATGAATAGGTTTTCGGACAGGGGTTCAATTCCCCTCGCCTCCACCAAATAAGAACCATAATTTTGATACGAGATTATGGTTCTTTTTCTTTATCTAAAACCGCAGTAATAAAGGGATTTCTTAAAAAAGAAAAGTTTTTTAGTGAAATGTATAATAGGTAAAAACACGAATTTTCGATGTATTTTATACTATGCAATTCACTATAAAACTTTTCTAAACGAAAATGCACCGAGAAAAGTTTCGTAGTGAAACTGCGGTGCATTTGTTCGTTTTAAGATAAATTGGAATTTACCTTTCAGTATCTATCAACACCGCTCTGCACGGTGAACCGTCTGCACCCGCCAAATTCAGCGGAGCCGCATTTAAGAAATAGATACCCTCGGACACCTCTGCCAAACGAATCCCCTCAAGCAAGATAACATCAGCAGACAGTAGTGCAAGATGTACCGCCATTGGCGCGTTTTGAGGTCCGACCGACTGAGGCTCGTTTCCGAGAAGTAAGATATTTGAAGAGGCAAATACCTTTGCCGCCTCTAAAGATATCTCGACATCTCCTTTGATTAGAATTCTTTTTGCTGCTTCCGCATTATGC
>SVJR01000001.1 GCA_015068845.1 Oscillospiraceae bacterium | reverse complement strand
ATGTTGGCAGGGATTTTTCTGTTCCAATATCCTATTCCATCGTTCCGACTATTTTATTTATGTCTCCATCCGAGTCTACTATTATGGTTTTTGTTTTGCTTGGTGCTACATAGCCGAAGCCTTCTACATAGGCCTTGTTTTTTTCTTCTATGATTTCATTTCGTATTTTTGTTTCTTCATCGGTGAGGTAGCAGGTGTCTTTTGCCATAATCTCGTCATTTGGATTTACAGGCTCCTGTGGGTTAGGCTCCCACTTAGCGTAAAGTACATCAGGCTTTGTGAATTTAAATGTTGTTACCTGATTCTGCTTTGTTCGGGGATCAGTGAACCATCCCTTGAAGATATATCCGTATTTTGTAGGAACATAGCTTTCAAGGCTGATGCTCTCGCCATATCTTTTTGTTATTGGCCTGATAAAGCTTCCACCGTCTGAGGCGAAGGATAAGGTTACATTTCCTATGAATCCAATTTCGTTATCAAATATAAGTTGATTTCGCCTCATCTGCCAAGGTGCCGCTGATGCAGTTTGTGTTAGTAGTATTGTTACTGCCATTGCCGTACATATTATTTTCTTTTTCATAATCTCATCCTTTCGTTTTGGGCATAAAAATGCCGACATACTCGAATTTCATTCATCGAATATGTCGGCATCATTTTCGAAGCATTCTATAAAGAACCTTGCTCCTAATTTAAATCCTTTTATAAATGTTTGACAGTCTGTTATTTGTATCATTTCGTCATAACAGGTTTTGACCTTATCGAATAATTCTTTTTCCTGCTCATTTAAATTCTTGAGCAATTCTTCTTCGTTCTTGGTAAGTAACCTGAACACCTTGTCAAACTTCCTTTGACTTTGAAACGGTCTTTCCATCGGATTAATATTCCCATACCAGAATTCTTCAAGCACCTTCATTTGATTTCACCTCCTTGCGACACAAACATATCACAGAAGCTTCTATAAGTCCAGATAAATTTTTTATAATTCCCATTATATGTCCATCTAAGCGCGGTATAATTAAATTAAAACTTATATAAGGGGGATTATTATGTCCAACAGAATAGTTAAAAGAGAATTGGTATATTGCGAGAATTGCCACAAATTTTGCACAATTGATACATGGATTAATAATGGAATGTATTTTTTTGATGTTGTTGAGACGGCTGGTTTTAAAAGGAATCTTATACAAAAACAACATGCTTCCATAAGTGAAAATAGATTTACTCCTGGAAATTATCCTCACTATGAAGGTGTATGTGATTCTTGCGCAAAAGAACTTAAAAATGCGATATTTGTTGGCACAAAACATCCTATTGGTCAATATATTAAAGCCGTGGAAATGCTTGATGCTGGATTAAATCAAATTGAAGAGGATATAAAGTATGACATACAGAATAATCTCTCTTTAGATTTGCTGGATAAAATTTATCATAATGGTTTAGAAAGTCTTAAAAACATAAAACCCAATGGAAAAAAACAAAAACGAAAAGCAGTAGAGAAATTTTTAGGACGCGCTCAGTGGTTTATTCAAGAATACATATCAATACAGGTAGAACAAATGGCTGAGTATAAAGAAGTAATGGATTATTACGAAAATGCAAGAGCGCAGGCTCAAAAATTTCTTGAAAAATGTGACGGAGAATTAAATTTGTATTTCTCAGCCATTGATTTCGATTATTGTGATGAGTTTGATTATGTTGTTCCAAACACTACAATGCCAGTTCAATATAGAGATGTAGAAATGGAAAGAAAAAGAAAGAAGATTCTTTCTAATTATTATATTCAAGAACCCAAAAAGAAATTGCTACAAACAGACAAAGAAGAAAAGTGTCATTTTTTCAAGGGACCAGTTTGCATGTCAAAAAATGAGATGTTGCGAATTATAAATAACGAAAGACTTCTTAATTGCAGATGGAAAATACACTCATATTTTGATGACTTTAATATGTCATTGGTAAATAAGGTATTAAAGTTGAATCCGTGGGGTGTGGATGAATAAGGGGGGGATTATTATGCTAAGAAGGAAAAGAGAGAATGAATTGATTTTTTGCGAAAACTGTTTGAAGTTTTGTACAGTTTGTTATCAGCCTTCGCATAAAGTCCTATTTGATAAAGAGCCAATAAATTCTGATGAACGCTATTTAAAGAAACAAAAAGCTGTTATTATCGAAAATAAAATGATATCAGGAGTTTATCCACATTATGAGGGTGCATGTAGGGATTGCTTAAAGGAAATTAAAGATGCGATAATTGTTGATAAAGAGCATCCAATTGGTAAATATCTTAAAGCAGCAGAGATACTTGTGTCTGGAATAAAAAACCTTGAAAGAACTATAAAAAAAGATATAAAAAAGAATCTTTCGTTAGAACTGTTAGATGAAATTTACCACAACGGTTTTGAAAGCCTTAAAAAGAAAAAAACAGATGGAAGCAAAGCTCAACGGCGTGAGGCGATAGAAAACTTTTTAAATCTTGCTGAGTGGTTTATTAGAGAATATGTATCTGTGCAAATTGAACAGACAACAGAGTATAAAAGATTAGTTTTGCAGTATAAGGATGCGCAGAGAGAAGCTTTAAAATTTATTGAAAGCATCAATGGAGGCTCTTTATATTTTTCTGCTATAGACTTTAATATCTACGATTTATGGGATTTCGAGAAATATGGGGATAGCATTGTGTATATTAAAGATATGTTATTTAGATATAGAGATGTAGAAGTCAAACAAACACGAAAAAGTGAGAAAAATATTAAAAATATGGGCTTAAAGTCTAACAAAAAAGAAGCTTGCGATTTTTATAAAGGTCCAATTCATATGGGGAAAAAGGAATTATTAACTATGGTAAACAATGAACGAAAATTCAATTGCAGACGGGTAACAAGCATGGGGCGTGATTTTACTATGTCACTGGTGAGGGATATATTAAAATTGGACCCATGGCATTTGGCTGATTAAGAAAGGAGCTATAATATGTCATTTTTAAATATTCGCGGAGAGAAAATACACTGTAAAAAATGTGGAGAGGTATGCACTATTGAATATGAGGGTGGTGCGAAGCCTACACAAATTGGGGATTTCTCGGTTATTGAACAAAAAAGACTTTCTAAAAAGTATATGAGAAACTATGATGCAAAAGATAAAGGCTATTATTATCATCATTTCGGTATATGCAGCAGATGTATCAGTAGGCGGCATAGAGCAACGGAACTCTATGATAAACAGATAATAGATTATATTGAAAAAGTTAAAAACTTTGCAGAAACAAAGGAATGGCATAAAAGCGAAACTTTAAAAAAGTTTGAGTCAAATATTAATGAAGATTTGTTGAGACAGGCAAGTCCGACATCCTTTTGTGTATTGAAGGATACAAAACATTTTGGCATAAAAAAGGAAAAAAGAAGAATTGTAGAAAAATACATTGAACAGGCAAAAAGTGAAATTGCTCAATATTTGAATGAACAGTTAGAAAAAATTCCTGAATTGAAACAAGCCAAAGAAGAACTTTTTAAGATAGAAAAGAAACTGACATTTATTCTTCCAAAATGTAAAAGGGTTATAAAGGGATATATGCCAATAGACTTAGTTTCAGAACGGAATCTTAATCCGTATATTTGCTATGAGATGACAACAAGAGTTCCAAAGGAAATTGATGCAACAAGAGGATTTTATAAACCAATTAAATATTCGAAGGAAATGGTAGAAAGTATTATTGGCAATAATGAAAAGTTAAACTGTGCTTTAAACGATGATGATTTGGAATATTTCTGGGGGAAACTATTTAGAGTGGTATTGAAATTGGATTTTTAAAATGTGTAAGATAGTTGTCGTTTTATATTGCAAGAAAAATAAATAAATGATATAATATAAACGAAAACTGTAACAAGGGGTCGAAATATGGAAGTAGATTATAATGGAAATAAAGGATTTCGCCTTATAAGTATTTATGAACGATTAAATAAAGGCGAGATTTTATCCAAAGCCAGGCTTGCAAAAGACTATAATGTTACTGAAAAAACAGTTCAGCGTGACATTGATGACTTGCGTGCCTATATTGCGGAAGCTCACTATACTGAAAGGGATACAGCAATTGAGTATAGTAAGATAAAAAAGGGATATCAACTTGTTCGTTTTGAGCGTGAATGGCTCACAAATGAAGAGGTTGTGGCTATGTGCAAAATTCTGCTTGAGAGCCGTGCCCTCAAAAAGGTCGAGCTTGTGCAACTTATTACCAAATTATTGTCACAAGTTGCTCCTAATGACCGAATATTAGTAGATGGAATTATAAAAAGCGAACTACATAATTATGTTCCGTTAAAACATAACAAAGCTCTTTTGTCACCGATTTGGGAGTTATCCCAATATATTTCAAAGAACGAGATAATTACATTTTCATATACCAGAAAAGACGGCATCGATAAACAACACACTGTCAAACCGGTTGCAATAATGTTCTCGGAATATTATTTCTACCTAATTGCGTTTATGGCGGATGACAGCAAAAAATTCCCTACCGTATTTCGTATTGACAGAATTGAAAATATTAAAGGGACCGAGACAAAATTTGTTGTTCCGTATAGAGAAAAGTTTAATGATGGAGAGTTTAGAAAAAGAGTACAATTCATGTTTTCGGGAGAGCTTCGCCGGGTAATATTTGAATATAATGGTCCATCAATTGAATCTGTTTTGGACAGGCTTCCAACTGCTGAGATTTTGTCGGAGCAAAATGGTACATATACTGTTAAGGTCGAGGTTTACGGAGATGGTATTGATATGTGGCTTCGAAGCCAAGGAGATGGAGTAAAGGTGCTGACCTAGAAAGTTTTTGCGCGCAAGACTAATTTACAATATACACGATAATTTCAGGAGGCTGTTATGACAAATTGGGATAAATGGGGGCTTGGTCTTTCGATTGGGTCAACGGTTGTGAACCTTATACGATCAAACAAAAACAAAAAAACTGCAGAACAACTTATTGATGATGCAAATGCTATTTTAAAAGAAGCAAGGGATGCTGTTGCAACTCAACGAGTATGTACGAATCAAAGGCTTCAAGAACTAGGCGATTTAAAAATTAAAGTATACGAAACTACAATGAACAAATTTTGTGAGTTGTTTTTCTTGTTTAAAAACTCTCAATTTGGAATGAAAAAATTATCAATTAAAGTAGGTAAAATAACTCGTAAATTTGATATAAAGAAAATGAGAGCGGAATTGCGTAAATGTACTCGACTTGCTGAAATTGCCAAATCTAGTGGGAAAGTTGGATTGGGAGTAGGTGTCGCCCTGTATGGCGGAGTTGCAATGTTTGCAAAAACACCTGATGGAATAAAAATACGAGATCTAAATTCATCAGAAGATAAGATGCACGCTACTTTGGCATATCTTGGTGGTGGTAACGAAAAATTGGGCACTCTGAAGATTGGTGGATATATGCTTGCTTCTTCAATTACTGCTGCATCGTTTGCTACATATTCTGAAACAAAAGCAACTTTAGAAAATGCCAAAACACAGTTTTATAGTGCTCAACAATATGCCCAGGAAATGGACAACTTTAAATTAGTTTTGTCTAAAACAAGTGAATTAAGCATTGAGTATAAAAAGTTAATCAAGAGACTTGCTTCCAGAATGGATGAGATAGCACTTGCTGTGCAAGAACTATATGACAACTACTATAAATTGTCTTACAATTCGATGCCAAACAAGATACGAAGACTTTTTAATATTAAAGTGAAAATAAACTGTAGAAAATACTTGTCTGATGCTGAACTTAAAATCTTACATATTTACTATACCATATGTGAAGAACTATATGCACTTATGAAGGAACAGCTATGGGACAAAAATAATGACATAAATCCAAATGCACAGATTTTGTTAGATGAAATAACAAACGTTTATCAGGAGTAAAAATATATGAATAATTTTATAATTTTGCTAAAAGATTTTTTGTTTTATCGTCATGATGATAGGGCTCGAAATTTTCAGGAAGGAAGTCGGGAAATGCATAAAGGCCTTGACCTTCTTAATGAAAAAGCAGGCCGCTTAAAAAACTATGATTATAAGCAAAAAAAGGGGTGGCTCTTTGAATATACAGAGGCTATAAAGTTTAATACAAAAGCCGGAAACAAAGGAAAAAGAAGCAGAGCAGAGATCACGGACGCTATTGGAAAACCTCACGATCCAAGTGACATAAATATTGTAAAAGATGGCAAAGTTATTCAACAAATTCAAGCGAAGGTGTATGATAAGGCGTCTGATACAGCTTTTCAATTTCGTGATAAAAAATATCACGGAATGCAAAGATTAACCACCAAAGATAAAGCTAAAAGGGTTAAAGAGATTACAAAAGCGAGAATGGAATCCGATAGTATCTATGCAGATGATTATAAAGATTCATATCATAACATTACAGAATCAGGCATTGAATGTGATGGTATAAAGAGCGGCGGCACAAAGGAATCTGAGTTGAAATTAATAGATTCAAACCCCAATAAATTTAACCGAGGTATAATATTAAAACAAAAGACAAGGGAAGTCGGAGAGTCTGTACTATATTCTATGCTATATGAAGCGGTTGAAAATGTCCCTTCAGATGTATGTAAATTATTAAACCGAGAAGAAACTTTTTCTGATGCGATGGCAAATTCTTGCAAATACATTGGAAAAGGGTTAATGCGTGGAGGTATAAATGAATCTCTAAAAATCGTAGGTGAAAAAGCAAACATTAGTAAGTTTACAGATGCATCAGTTAATGTACCTATAACCGACTATATAATGAGGATTTCCCCCGATATTTATTCTTTCATAAAAGGAAATATCTCCGAAGAAGAACTTGCTAAAAATTTACTTAATTCAACCAAAGATACAGTAGTATCCATTTGCCTTTATAGTGTGGGAGTGCCAATGTATATATACTCTATCAGCGCTTCAGGAATATCTGCTTATAGAGAAATACTTAGAACAAACAATCTTGAAGAGGAAGAGTATAAGAGAGCAACTGCTCTATATATTCAACTCTTGAATGAAGCTATTAAACAAAGAGAAATTATAGAACGCGATTTAAACTTGGTTATTAGCAGAAAAAAAGATTACTTTTTAAAGTTTATAAACGAGTTTGAAAATAGTATGTGTAGTGAAAAAGACCTAGATAAAGCTACCGAAGCATTAGTAACCTTTTCTCAGAATTACGGCATTGAAATTACATACACCGATTATAAAGATTTTAAAAAGGATTTTTTGTCTAAAAAGAAAATGACGATTGGATAATAAATACATACCGCAACAATCTGGGAAGTTCACTGCCAAAAAAACACTTCAAATTGTAAAAAAGTACAGCTGATTAAGCTGTACTTTTTTCGGTGGTGCACCTGACAGGACTTGAACCTGCACTTCCGTGAAGAAATATGGACCTGAACCATACGCGTCTGCCAATTCCGCCACAGGTGCGAATATTAAATTTTAAGTTGTTAGCATTTACACAAGCCGTTTTTGTTTACTCCCTTAAAAAGGGTTCACGGACTTGAACTCCTATGCTCTTGCGAGCACATGGACCTGAACCATGCGCGTCTGCCAATTCCGCCAAGGGCGCATATATTAAATTTTAAGTTGTTAGCATTTACACAAGCCGCTTTTTGCTTACTCCCTTAAAAAGGGTTCACGGACTTGAACCTGCACTTTTATAAAGAAATATAAAACCAAACCATATGTATCTGCCAATTCTGCAAAGGATATGTATTTGATTTTACTTTTTAGTTTATAATATAAAAAACCATCCCCAATATTATATGAACACTGATTTCAAAACTAAAATTATTGAAAGTTAATATTAATAATTTGGAAATAATAATTTAATTTATTTGATATTGGATAAAAATAGCATACGCAAAAGAAATATAATTCTTTCACATATGCTATATAACCATTAGGATCTGGTATCAATGATGTGGGAGTTCAAGTCTCTTCGGGCGCACCAAAAATCCGTACACGGCAGTGTGCGGATTTTTTGCTTATTACATCTTCTCTATTTTAAATTTTATTTGATTTGTTGGGATTTTATATAACTTGCAGGTGAATGCTATGATTACACATCCGATAAATCCTCTTTATGACAAAAATTCAAAAATATTGATTCTTGGCAGCTTCCCGTCAGTAAAATCCCGCGAGGCAATGTTTTTTTACGACCATCCGCAAAACAGATTTTGGAAGGTAACAGCTGCAGTTTTTGACTCTCCGGTGCCTGAAACCGTTGACGAAAAACGGAAATTTCTGCTCTCAAACGGAATTGCTGTGTGGGATGTTATTGGCAGATGCGATATACAGGGCAGTGCCGATACAACCATTAAAAATGTTGTTCCCAATGATTTAACTCCTATTCTAAGCACGGCGGAGATAAAACAGATTTTTGTTAATGGAAAGACCGCGGAAAAATACTTTAATAAATATATACGCGACAGAATAAACCGTACAGCGGTTTGCCTGCCGTCAACCTCACCGGCAAATGCTGCGTGGAACATTGAAAAACTGATTGAAGCGTGGAAAATAATAAAAACCGAGAACTTTTAAGTTCCCGGTTTTTGCTTTAAATGGTGTGTCTTTTTTGCTTTTCAAGCCATTCAGTTTTGTATTCGTCGGAGGTAGTTTCATTTTTAAGGAATTTCAGCACCTCGGCAAGCTTTTTAATCGAATAATCTACCATCGCACGGGCAATCCGTTCGTTCATTCCATCGTGCATATCTCCCTCGTATGAATTTGGGTAGTCTGCCATCCATGCGAAAGGTGTGTTGATACGGTGGCTCGAGAATTCATCAAAAAGGTGTGTGGATTCGTTGCTTTCCTGATAGATTTTGTCAAGCCTTACCGTTTCAGGACGCACTCCGTAAACCCAGCCCATTTCAATAAAGTCCGCGTGCCCGAACCGCTTCTTCTGGTCGTTATAGCTCTGCAGAACCTTTCGGTCGTCGGTTGTGAGATATTTATAGCCTTCGTTCAAAAGCTTCTTCGGAGTGGCAAAGTCCGAGCCTAAGCTGTAATCAAAAACGCTGTACGGAGTTTTTTCGTAAAGCAGACCGCGCATAAAATACGAAATCATAGACTGATTTCCGCCGTGGCCGTTGTAAAGTAGAATTTTATCAAAACCGTTGCGGTAAATTTCGCTGCAGGTTTCCTTCAGTATCTGCAGCCTGAGCTCAGGACTGAATATAACCGTACCTAAAAATTCACCCGAGCCGGTCTTTTCACCAAAATACATTGTGGGAAAAACGCATACAGGCTCAGTCTCTGCCGCGCGTTTTGCAATTTCGGTTATATGGATAACATCAGTGCCCACTGGCAGATGCTGACCGTGTTTTTCAAGACAGCCTACAGGTACAATGCATACACCCTTTGACTCTTTTATTGCGTCTTTAAATTCCTCTTCACGCAGATTTTCCCACAGCATAAAAATTCACCTCATATAAAAGTAGTGCTCCTTTATATTACCATAACAAGATAATAATTTCAACCAATACTTTCTTATCAATCCCGACCTTTACTAAAAAGTTTTTTTGTGGTATTATAAAAAGGTGATATGAAATGAGAATTCTGGTAGTTGAAGACGAAAGAGATTTAAACAGAGTTATATCGAAACGCCTTGAAAGCGAAGGCTACAGCGTCGACCGGTGCTTTGACGGGCAGGAGGCGTTGGATTTCATTGAGGCGGGAGACTTTGACGCGATTATTATGGATATAATGATGCCAAAGCTCTCTATAAAACGCCAGACGGACAAGATGTCAAAGCTTGTCTCGGAGCTTCTTATGATTTCGCGAATGGATAAAAATACAATGACATTAAATTTTGAGGTAACCGATATCTCTGAACTTCTGAAATTTGTCTGTGATGAGCAGGAGGAACTGAACCAAAACAGCACACGGCTTGTCCGTAATATCCGTGACAATGTTGTTGCAAAATTAGACCGTGGAAGTATGACACGCTTGCTTGTAAATCTGATTTCCAATGCCTATAAATTTACCGAAGCCGGCGGAGAAGTAACGGTTTCGCTGAGCGAAAGCAAATCTTCTGTGAGCATTTCGGTCAAGGGCAGCGGCATAGGAATTTCAAAGGACGAGCTACCTAAAATCTGGGAGCGATTTTACCAGGCGGATACCGCCAGAACACATAACGAAAACAGCGGTGCAGGGCTCGGGCTTTCAATGGTGAAATGGATAGCCGAAAAGCATAACGGCAAAGTAACTGTAGAAAGTGAGCCGGGCAAGGGCAGTGAGTTCGTTTTTACTTTCCCCAAATAAAAAACAAGGGCAAATCCTGTAAGATTTGCCCTTGATTTTTTATTTTCTGTGTTTTATAAGCCCTAAAGCCTTTGAAAGCTCCATTATGATAAGAGGAACAATTACAAGACCGAGAGCCGTGAGATACAGATTTCCGGGAAGAATAACAAGTCCAAAAGCAATTCTGACTGGTGTAAACACTACCAGCAACACAAGCAGAACAGAAATGAGACAAGCACCATTAAGCTTACTGTTTGAGAATGCACCTATCTTGAAGAGCGAACGGTCTGAACGCATATTGTAGCTCTGTATAACCTGAGAAAGTGCCAGAACGATAAATGCCATTGTCTGACCGCCTTTCAAAGTTCCGGTTGCCATTTCGCCAAGACGGAAAGCTATAAGTGAAAGTATTGCGAACATAAAGCCTTGGAGAACAACCCTTATGCCAAGCCCGTGTGCAAATATTCCTTCTGTTTTTGGGCGGGGTTTTTTGTCCATAATATCAGCTTCAACCGGTTCCATACCAAGTGCAATTGCCGGCAGACTGTCTGTCACAAGGTTAATCCAAAGTAGCTGCATCGAGAGCAGAGGCGTTTTGTGCCAGAGAAGCATTGCGACAAAAACGGTGATAACCTCGCCAATGTTCGTACCCAACAAAAATCCCACAACTTTACGGATGTTTGCATAAATTCCACGACCCTCGCGGACAGCTTCAACAATGGTGGCGAAATTATCGTCGGTCAGGGTCATATCAGCAGCCCCCTTGGCAACATCTGTGCCGGTAATGCCCATCGCACAGCCAATGTCGGCAGCCTTCAGCGCAGGCGCATCGTTAACACCATCACCAGTCATCGAAACCACTTGACCCTTGCGCTGCCAAGCCTTTACGATACGGATTTTATTTTCCGGTGAAACACGGGCGTAAACCGAAATCTGAGCAACAATACTGTCAAGCTCGGTATCTGTCATTGTATCAAGCTCCGCTCCGGTAATTGCCTTGTCACCGTCCTCAAGAATTCCAAGCTCTTTGGCAATAGCAGAGGCGGTAACAATGTGGTCACCGGTAATCATAACCGGTTTGATTCCGGCTTTCCGGCAGGTTTCAACCGCTGCTTTGGCTTCCGGTCTGGGCGGGTCAATCATGCCCACAAGTCCCATAAAGGTCAGTCCGTTTTCAAGGTCTTCTGAGGTGGGCTCTTCGGGGATTGAATCAATTTCCTTAAAAGCCACGGCAAGCACTCGCAAAGCGTTTTTACTCATTTTCTCAGTAACGGCCTTCGCCTTGTCAATATCACCTTCAATGCATCTTTGGGCCATCATATCGAATGCACCCTTGACAATAACGATATTCTTACCGTCAATACGGTTTACGGTAGACATCAGCTTCCTGTCAGAGTCGAAGGGGATTTCTGCAAGCCGGGGATATTTTTCGTTCAAATCCTCTTTGGGCATTCCGCTTTTGTGTGCAGCAAACACAATTGCAGTTTCCGTCGGGTCACCTATATGCTGCTCTCCGTCGTTATGGAAAATAACCGAGCCGTCACAGCAAAGTGTACCAAAGCACAAAAGTTTTTTAATCTCGTCTGAATTATTTGCGGTAATGTCCTCTGCGGCATCGGAACCGTTAATATATGCCTTGACCAATGTCATACGGTTCTGTGTAAGAGTTCCGGTCTTATCGGAGCAAATGATTGACGCACTTCCCAATGTCTCAACTGCAGGCAATCTGCGGATAAGGGCGTTACGCTTAACCATACGCTGGACGCCGATTGAAAGGACAATGGTAACAATTGCCGGAAGTCCCTCGGGAATGGCCGAAACTGCAAGGGAAACGGCAGTCATAAATATTTCCATAGCCGGAATACCGTTTGAAATACCTACTGCAAAGATTATTGCACAAGCTAAAAGGGCAAGAACGCCGAGATATTTGCCAAGCTGGGCAAGCTTTTTCTGAAGCGGTGTCTGAGTATCGCTTTCACCTTCAAGCAGATTTGCAATTTTACCCATTTCTGTATCCATTCCGGTAGCGGTAACAACCGCAGTCGCTGTGCCGTAGGTAATACTGCAGCCCGAAAAAATCATAGTACTTCTGTCGCCAAGCGGTGCATTTTCCAAAACCTCTGCATCGGAATTTTTTTCGGAAGGTACACTTTCACCTGTCAATGCAGATTCTTCGCTCTTAAGACTCACACTATGCAAAAGCCTCGCATCAGCAGGCACAAAGTCGCCAGCCTCCAGACGGATAATATCCCCGGGCACAAGTTCGGCTGCGTCAATTACGGTCTCGATGCCGTCGCGAATAACTCTTGCGTGGGGTGCCGACATATTTTTAAGCGCATCCAAGGCCTTTTCAGCCTTGCTCTCCTGCATAACCCCCATTATCGCATTGAGAACAACAATGAGCAGGATAAGAAGCGGCTCGAAAAACTCACCGAGGTCTTTCTCAATGCAGGCAATCACAAACGAAACAGCCGCTGCAGCAAGAAGGATAAGTATCATTACATCCTTGAACTGATCCATAAATCTTTGGAAAGCGGTTTTTGTTTTCTTTTCCTCGAGCTTATTGGGCCCGTATTGCCCTTGGAACTCATCAACTTTTTGTGATGTAAGACCTGTGTGCAGGTCTGTTTCCAAAATACTTAAAGTATCGTCTTTTGTTTTACTGTGAAATAACAATTTTGAACTCCTCCTTAATATATTATTCATAATATACCACAATTTGGTTAAAATATCAAATGGACAAAAAAATTTATTGTAACGATTTTTCCCGTTTACATAAAAATGTGTGATTTTTAGGCAAATTGCAAAATTTGTGCAAAAATATTTACTTATACTATTGAAATATCAGAGTGCGTCTGTTATAATAAAGCAAAATAGGGGAGTAGTCAGCACATTGTGCGATGATGTCAACATCCTGGATTAATTCCTGGCTTCATCTTAAATGACGAGACTTATCTGCACTGCAGATGGGTTTTCTCGTCTTTTTTTATGGGCAGTGTAAATATACTGTATCGGGAGGAGTTTTTTATGGGGATTTTGGAATTGTTTATTATTGCCTTGGGACTTTCAGCGGACGCGTTCGCAGTTTCGGTTTGCAAGGGGCTGTCGGTTGAGAGGATTGGTTTTAAAAATATTCTTACCGTCGGTCTTTACTTCGGAGGTTTTCAGGCGTTAATGCCGCTTCTGGGGTTTTGGCTCGGCAGCAGCTTTGAAGCTCTTGTGACAAGTGTTGACCACTGGATTGCGTTTGTACTTTTGGGGATTATAGGACTTAATATGATTAAGGAATCCCGCGAATGTGCCGAAAAGTTAGACGGCTCGTTTGGTGTCCGTGCTATGGTACCAATGGCGGTTGCAACCAGTATTGATGCATTGGCGGTAGGTATTACATTTGCTTTTTTGAGGGTAAACATTGTCCCTGCTGTTTGCTTTATCGGTTTAACAACTTTTGTTTTATCTGCGGCAGGGCTCTGGCTTGGTAATAAATTTGGATGCAGATATAAGGCCAAGGCAGAACTTACCGGCGGTATCGTTCTTATCCTTATGGGGCTTAAGATTCTTCTTGAGCATCTTGGATTTTTAGGATAGGGGTGATAATTATGGCTGATTCAACAGTAACAAAAAACGCACTGGCAAATGCTTTAAGGCGGCAGATGGAAGAAGAACCTTTTTCAAAAATCACCATAGGTGAGATTTGCGACCGCTGCAATATGAACCGAAAAAGCTTCTATTACCATTTTAAGGATAAGTTTGATTTGGTAGAATGGCTGTTTGGTTCCGAAATAAAAAATGCAATAAACGGTAAAGAATATGCCGATAAGTGGGAATATATTGAAGATATCTGTGGTGTAATCCACAGCAGCAGAAAGTTCTATCGTGAAATTTTTCGGATAAAGGGTCAGAATTCTCTGCTTGAAAAAATGTCGGATTTATTTTGCCCTATTATCGAAAATGAACTTACCGATACTGATAACTTAGACTTCTGCGCAGAGTTTCTGACGGACTCATTAATATATTCGATTGAAAAGTGGGCTTGCGGTAAGGATGTCGAAACGCCCGGCGAATTTGTTTCAAAGCTAAAAAAAAGTCTGCTGAAGGCGGCAGAAATAGTATAATTATAATCATAGAGTTAAGTAAAAAAAGAGCCACAGCTTTGCTGTGACTCTATATTTTTTGACTATTTTGAAAATTTGGTAAACAGGTAAACAATCAGTGATATAACCGCCATAACGATGAATATACCAAGCATACCCATTCCCATAAGCTGTAATGCAATCTGAAGATTTTCAAAATTAATATTCATATTTTCAAACCCCCTTATTTAATGAGCTGCGGCAGCAGGTTGAGAATCATACCGCCGGCTAAAACAGAGGCGATCTGACCCGAAACATTCGCACCGACTGCGTGCATAAGCAAGTGGTTCTGACTGTCAGCTTCAAGACCGAGTTTCTGAATAACACGGGCAGACATCGGGAATGCTGAAATTCCGGCTGCACCAACCATCGGGTTGATTTTGTTTTTGGTGAACAGGTTGAGGAACTTTGCAAAAAAGACACCTGCAACCGAGTCGAATACAAAAGCAACAAGTCCAAGCCCCATAATAAGAATTGTGTCAAGTTTAACAAAGTTTTCTGCAACCATACTGAATGAAATGGTAATACCCAGAAGCAGAGTTACAAGGTTTGCCAGAACATTCTGTGCGGATTCCGAAAGGGTGTTAAGAACACCGCATTCGCGGAGCAGA
Source organism: Oscillospiraceae bacterium (assembly GCA_015068845.1). GTDB lineage: Bacteria > Bacillota > Clostridia > Monoglobales > Monoglobaceae > SIG440. Next base: position 83,004 of record SVJR01000001.1, on the reverse strand, counting down.
TTGCCAAACATAAGGAAGCCAACCAGAGAAACGGAGGTGGGAGCGATAAAGCCGGCAATTATGGTAACCACAACAGGGAATGCAATTCTGAGTGCCTTTGAAACATTCTTGGGATTGTACGGCATACGAATCCGGCGTTCCTTCTTTGTTGTAACTGCCTTGATTGCCGCAGGCTGAATAATTGGAACAAGTGCCATATACGAATATGCTGCAACTGCAATAGGTCCGACATACTTGGATTTGAGAACCTGTGATACCAGAATGGAAGTAGGACCGTCAGCTGCACCAATAATACCGATTGAAGCTGCATCGATTATGTCAAAGCCCAGAAGAACCGCAACGGCTATGGTGAAGAAAATACCGAACTGTGCCGCAGCACCAAACAAAAACATCTTGGGGTTTGAAAGGAGCGGGCCGAAGTCAATCATTGCACCGATACCGATGAACAGTAAAAGCGGCATAGCCTCGGAGGCTTCAATTCCTGTTACATAAAGCCATTCAACAATTCCCTGAACCTCGCCGATACCGGCAATTTCCTGATTAAGAGCGCCGGAGAATGGCAGGTTAACAAGGATTGCACCAAAGCCCATAGGGAGAAGGAGCGAAGGCTCGTAGTTCTTTTTGATTGCCAGATATATAAGCATTATACCGACTGCATACATAACCAGCTGTTGCCATGTTACGGCCATAATACCGTCAAGCAAAAAACTCATTATAAATACCTCTCTTATGTGTAAGAATATAGCTTATATATTTTACCAGTAAATTTGGGGAATGTCAATGGAAATCAATTACCCAAAAACTTCGATTTGTGATAAAAAAAGCCGCGTGAACTTTTGTGTTCACACGACTTTTGTATTGTTTTTGATTACTGCTCGTTCTTCTTGCAGGAAAGAATAAGGTTTGTGATGATACCAAGGATAAGAGCACAAGCAATTGATGTGATTGTTACCTTGCCAAAGGTAAGGGTAAGACCGCCGATACCTGAGATAAGAATAACGCTGACAACAAAGAGGTTGCAGTTATCTTCAAGGTCAACAAACTTAAACATCTTAAGGCCGCTTACTGCGATAAATCCGTAAAGTGCCATACATACGCCGCCCATTACGCAGGCGGGAATGGAGTTAACAAATGCAACAAAAGGCGAAACAAAGGAGATTATTACAGCACCGATAGCGGCAGCAATAATGGTAACAACTGATGCGTTTGCGGTAATTGCAACACAACCGACAGACTCGCCATAGGTTGTGTTGGGACATCCGCCGAAGAATGCCCCTACCATTGAGCCAACGCCGTCACCAAGAAGTGTTCTGTGAAGACCGGGTTCTGTAAGCAGATCTTTTTCAATAATAGAAGAAATGTTTTTATGGTCTGCAATGTGTTCAGCAAATACAACGAAAGCAACGGGAATGTATGCAACGGCGATTGTGCTGATGTAAGATGCGGTGAGTTCACCTGTGCCCTTAAGTGCTGTAAGGAAGGTGAAGTTGGGGGATTTGATAAATGTTTCAAGACCAACGCCGTTTGCAACAAGTGCACGGAAGGGTTCATAGCTGATTACCTTAAGTGCATCAATTTCAAACCAGGTTCCGATTGCGGTGAAGATTACGCTTGTCAGGTAACCGGCAAGAATACCGAGGATAAAGGGGATGAGGCGGGTCATCTTTTTGCCGTAGGTTGAGCAGATTGTTGTTACAAACAGAGTAACAAGTCCGCAAATCAGGCAAACCAGAGGTGATGCAGCCTGAACACCTTCGATAAGAACATTACCCTTGGTGATATCGCCAACAGCGTTGCCGGCAAGTGAAAGACCGATAATTGCAACTGTGGGGCCGATAACGATTGCGGGCATAAGCTTGTTTATCCAGTTAACGCCAACGAACTTCACGATGATTGCGATAACAACATAAACCAGACCGGCAAAGATTGCACCGATAATCATACCAAGATAGCCCAGTGACATAGAAACACCGCCTGCAAAAGCTGCTACCATCGAACCGATGAATGCGAAAGAAGAACCGAGGAAAACGGGGCTCTTTTTCTTGGTGAACAGGATGTAAACAAGAGTTCCGATACCTGCACCAAACAGCGCTGCGGCGGGGTCCATACCGTTACCGATAATTACGGGGACAACAAGTGTTGCTGTCATTATTGCGAGCAATTGCTGAATAGCAAAAATAATCAGCTGCCCGAACTTGGGCTTGTCATCTACATTGTAGATTAGCTTCATAAAAATCTCTCCTTAAAATTTAAGAATTTTTCACCTGCAGAAAGTTCTGCATTAATTTTTACTAAATCAAGTATAACATAAATAAATTGTTTTGTAAATATTTTTCAAAAAAAGTCTAAAAAGGACAAAAAATAAAAAAACTCTTGACTTTATCGCGATAAAGTGGTAAAATTTAATAAACTCATAAAAAACAAATGCGCTTGAGCAGAAACAAGTAGGACTTGAACGGAGTCTTCAGAGAGTTGCCGGTTGGTGTGAGGCAATGACAAAGGCTTGTCTGAATACATTCTGTTAGCAGTGCACCGAAAGGGAGACTGAGTAGGCTGCAACGGGTGTTCCCGTTATAGAACAAGGGTATTGGTTGATACCTGGCAAGGTCAGGGCTGTAAGGCTTTGACGAATTGAGGTGGTACCACGGGAGCTTCTCGTCCTCAGACAAAATCTGGAGGGCGAGTTTTTTTATACATCGCCCTGAAAAGAAAGGGTGATTTTTTTATGGGTATTAAAATTGGTATGTTGGTTGTTTTCTTTGCGGTGATGATTGTAGTAGGCTTTTATTGCAGAAAGCATTCAACGGATGTAAGAGGTTTTGTTCTCGGCGGCAGAGCGGTTGGCCCCTGGCTTACAGCTTTTGCTTACGGAACATCATATTTCTCGGCTGTTATCTTTGTTGGTTACGCCGGTCAGTTCGGTTGGAAGTTTGGTATTGCTTCAACCTGGATTGGCATCGGAAATGCAGTTCTCGGCTCACTTCTGGCGTGGATGGTTCTCGGAAGACGCACAAGACTTATGACCCAGAAGTTAAAGAGCGCAACAATGCCCGAATTCTTCGGGAAAAGATATAAGAGTAGTTCTCTGAAGATTGCAGCATCACTTATCGTATTTGTGTTTTTAATTCCGTATACTGCATCTCTCTATAACGGTCTTTCCAGACTGTTTGAGATGGCGTTCCCTGGTGTAAGCTATTCGGTATGCGTTATTGTTATGGCGGTGCTCACCGGCGTATATGTAATTGCCGGCGGCTATATGGCAACCGCAGTTAATGACTTTATTCAGGGCGTAATTATGATTATCGGTATCGTGGCGGTTATAGCGGCAGTTCTTACCCAAAACGGCGGATTTATTGAGGCTCTTAACGGCCTTGCAGAAATAAGTGCTACGGGTAACGCTCCCGGCGCATTCAATTCATTCTTTGGTCCCGACCCCCTCGGACTTATGTTTGTGGTTATTCTTACATCACTTGGAACATGGGGACTTCCTCAGATGGTGCAGAAGTTCTATGCAATCAAAAGCGAAAAGGATATTACAAAGGGAACGATAATTTCAACAGTATTTGCTGTTATTGTTGCCGGTGGATGCTACTTCCTTGGTGGTTTTGGCAGACTCTTTACAGATAAGCTCAGCTTCGCTGCAGACGGCTCAATTGTGGGCGGCTTCGATGCTATTATTCCCACAATGCTGTCAGGACTCCCGGATATTCTTATTGCAATAGTTATTGTATTGGTTCTTTCGGCTTCAATGTCAACACTCTCGTCACTTGTTCTGGCGTCAAGCTCAACACTTACGCTTGACTTAATTAAAGACAATATTGTAAAAAATATGTCCGAGAAACGCCAGGTTCTTATAATGAGAGTCCTCATAGTTGTATTTATCGCAATTTCAGCATACATAGCGCTCAATAAGGATAAACTCAGCGCAATTGCCGATATGATGGGTATTTCGTGGGGTGCTTTAGCCGGTGCATTCCTTGCCCCGTTTATGTATGGTCTTTACTGGAAGAATACAAGCAAAGCTTCGGTATGGGTAAGCTTTATTTTCGGTGCCGGTATAATGATTTTAAATATGCTTTTCCGTGGTTCGTTCCCGCTCGTTTTGCAGTCACCGATTAATTGCGGTGTTATTGCAATGCTCGGCGGCCTGATAATCGTTCCGATTGTAAGTATTATTACAAAAAAACCGGATAAAGCATTGACAGAAGAAATGTTTGCTTGTTATAATAAGGAAGTAATTGTCCCCGCAAAAAAATCATTGGGCGACTAATCTTGCGCAGAAAAAACAGAAAGGCGTGTCCGGATATTCGGACAGCCTTTTCTGGCGTCTAATAAAGGAGAAAAAAATGCCTATCACAGAGATTTTACAAAAGAATGCTGACTTTTACCCGAACGATGTCAGCCTGATTGAGATTAATCCGCAGATGGAAAACCATTCCAGGTTGACCTGGCGTGAATATTCGCTTATTGAGGCAAACCCCAACGAAGCGTACCGCAAGGAAATTACCTGGAGCGAGTTCAACAAGCGTGCAAACCGCTTTGCCAACTTCTTGCTGTCCCGTGGTATCAAAAAGGGCGACAAGGTCGCAATCCTTTTGATGAACTGTATTGAATGGTTGCCCATCTACTTCGGGACCCTTAAAGCCGGAGCAATGGCAGTTCCGCTTAACTACCGCTATGCATCTGATGAAATCAAGTACTGCCTTGAACTGGCAGATGCCGATGTAATTATCTTTGGTCCGGAATTCACCGGCCGTGTTGAACAGATTTGCCATCGTGTAAAACGGATAAAAATGTGGCTTTACCACGGCGAGGACTGCCCGACATTCGCAGAAAGCTATGACAGTCTCGTGTCATACTGCTCAAGCAAAAGCCCGCAGATTAAGCTGACCGATGACGATGATGCGGCAATCTATTTTTCATCGGGAACAACCGGCTTCCCTAAAGCGATTATACATAAACACAGAAGCCTTATGCACGCCGCAATGACAGAGCAAAGCCATCACTCACAAACCAAAGACGATGTGTTCCTCTGCATTCCGCCCCTTTACCATACGGGCGCAAAAATGCACTGGTTTGGAAGCTTTCTGGTTGGCGGCAAAGCCGTTATCCTCAAAGGTATTAAGCCGGAATGGATTTTAAAGGCAGTGTCGGAGGAGCATTGCTCAATAGTTTGGCTCCTTGTTCCGTGGGCACAGGATATTCTTGATGCAATTGAACGCGGCGATATTAAGCTCGAAGATTACACGCTTTCACAGTGGCGGCTTATGCATATCGGTGCACAGCCGGTACCACCCAGCCTGATAAAAAGGTGGAAACAGGTATTTCCAAACCACCAGTACGATACCAACTACGGACTCTCCGAGTCAATAGGCCCCGGCTGCGTTCATCTCGGTGTTGAAAACGAGCATAAGGTGGGTGCAATCGGCAAAGCCGGTTATGGCTGGGAAACCAAGATTGTTGACGAAAACGGCAACACGGTTGCCCGTGGTGATGTCGGCGAGCTTGCTGTCAAAGGCCCCGGCGTTATGACAGCATACTATAAGGACGAGGCAGCAACCGATGCCGTACTGAAGGACGGCTGGCTGTATACCGGTGATATGGCAACCGAGGATAAGGATGGATTTATCTTCCTGGTAGACCGCAAGAAGGATGTTATTATTTCCGGCGGTGAGAACCTTTACCCCGTTCAGATTGAGGATTACTTAAGAAAATGCGATAAGATAAGTGATGTTGCGGTCATAGGTCTTCCCGACCCCCGTCTTGGCGAAATTGCGGCGGCAATTATCCAGATAAAAGACGGAATGACAGCAACGGAGGAGGAGATTGAGGACTTCTGCCTTGACCTTCCCAGATATAAGCGTCCCAGAAAAATTATCTTTGCGGATGTTCCCCGTAACCCAACTGGTAAGATTGAAAAACCGAAGCTCAGACAAATCTACTGTGGCGACAGCGTAGTAGCACAACAAAATGAGCTTAAATAAGAAAGGATTGTAAAGTATGAAAAAACTGTTACTCGGTAACGCTGCGGTAGCCCGCGGAGCTTACGAGGCCGGCGTAAATGTCGTTGCTTCGTATCCCGGAACACCCAGCACAGAAATTACTGAAGAAATTGTAAAGTTTGACGAAATATATGCCGAATGGTCGCCGAACGAAAAGGTTGCGGCAGAGGTTGCAATCGGTGCATCAATTGCCGGCGGCAGAGCAATGAGCTGTATGAAGCATGTAGGTCTCAATGTTATGGCAGACCCGGTATTCACCGTGAGCTACATAGGTGTAAACGGAGGCCTTGTATTCTGTGTTGCAGATGACCCCGGTATGCATTCTTCACAGAACGAGCAGGATTCAAGACACTATGCAAAGGCGTCAAAAATTATGATGCTCGAACCTTCGGATTCATCAGAGTGTAAGGAATATACAAAGCTTGCCTTTGATCTTTCTGAAAAGTTTGATACACCGGCATTTATCAGACTTTCAACCAGAGTTTCACATTCACAGAGCCTTGTTGAACTCGGCGAAAGAAAGGATGTCCCGGTAAAACCGTACGAAAAGAACATTCCCAAGCATGTAATGATGCCTGCAATGGCAATTAAACGCCATGTTGTGGTTGAGGACAGAATAAACGCTCTGCGTGAATTTGCTGAAACCTCAGAACTCAATACGGTGGAGGAGAACGGCTCAAAAATCGGCGTGATTTCAGCGGGTATTGCGTATGTATATGCAAAGGAAGCCCTCGGTGATAAGGCGGACTTTTTGAAGCTTGGTATGGTTTATCCCCTGCCGCACAAAAAGCTTGCGGACTTCGCAAAAAAGTATGATAAGGTGTATGTAATCGAAGAACTCGACCCCGTAATTGAGGACGAATGTAAGACTCTCGGCCTTGATGTAATCGGTAAGGATGTATTTACACTTCTGGGTGAATACACACCGGCAATGATTAAAAAGGCAGTCCTTGGCGAGGATGCACCCGAAAAGATGGTTCCTGCCGATGATATTCCGGTAAGACCTCCGGTTATGTGTGCAGGTTGTCCCCATCGTGGAACATTCTATGTGCTCAAAAAGCTCGGCCTTGTTGTTTCCGGCGATATCGGCTGTTATACCCTCGGTGCAGCCCTTCCGCTCCAGTCGGTTGATACAACCATCTGTATGGGTGCTTCGGTAAGTGCAGCTCATGGTATGGCAAAGGCTCAGGGCCCGGAATTCAACAAAAAGCTGGTTTCGGTTATCGGTGATTCAACCTTTATGCATTCAGGCATTACCGGACTTATAGACATTGTATACAACAAGGGCAATAACACGGTTATTATACTTGATAACTCCATAACAGGTATGACAGGCCATCAGAACAACCCCACCACTGGCTATACAATCCGTGGAGAGGAAACAAAGCAGGTTAACCTTGTTGCACTTTGCAAGGCTTGTGGAATTGACCATGTAACTGTTTGCGACCCGTTTGATATTAAGGAATTCGAAAAAGTGGTAAAAACCGAAGTGGAAAGAGAAGAACCTTCGGTTATTATTGCGCAAAGACCCTGTGCCCTGCTTAAAACAGTTAAGTACACAGGTCATTGTAAAATTTCGGAAGCTTGCAAAAACTGCAAGATGTGTATGAAGCTGGGCTGTCCTGCAATTACTCTTAAGGACGGTAAGGTTGTTATCGACAGCACCCAGTGTAATGGCTGCGGACTTTGTATAAATGTTTGTCCCTTTGAAGCAATAGTAAAGGAGGAAGACTGATATGACAAAAAAGATAATGATTGTCGGTGTCGGCGGTCAGGGAACTCTCCTTGCCAGCAGAATTTTAGGTAATGTGGCAATTAACGAGGGCTATGATGTAAAAGTGTCCGAAGTTCACGGTATGAGTCAGCGTGGAGGTAGCGTTGTTACATATGTAAAATACGGCGACAAGGTTTATTCTCCGATTATCGATTGCGGTGAGGCAGATACTATCTTAGCTTTCGAGCTTCTGGAGGCATACAGGGCACTTCCGTATCTGAAAAAAGGCGGAAAGATGATTGTCAATGCACAAAGTATTGACCCGATGCCTGTTATCACAGGTGCGGCCAAGTACCCGGCAGAAATTGCGGAAAAGCTCGGCAAAATGGTTGATACAACCGTGGTTGACGCACTCAGCGCTGCAAAGGAAGCCGGCAATATCAAGGCAGTCAATGTCGTTCTCATCGGTGTTATGGCAAAGACTACCGATATTCCATATGAAAAGTGGGTTGAAACAATAAAAACAACAGTTCCGCCCAAATTCCTTGAGGTTAACCTGAAGGCGTTTGAGTTAGGCTACAATCTTTAAAAAAGAGGCGAAAAAAGATGAAATACTGGCAACCTGAATTTGAGACTATGCCGCGCGAGCAGATTAAAAAAGACCAAAGCGAAAAGCTCGTCAAGCAGGTCGCAAGAATGTACGAAAAGGTAGAACTTTTCAGAAAACGAATGGACGAAATGGGTCTTAAACCTGAGGATATCAAAGGCGTTGAAGACCTCCACAAGCTACCGTTCTCATATAAGCAGGATTTAAGGGACTATTACCCTTACGGACTTTTTGCAGTTCCTATGACGGATATCCGCCGTGTTCACGCATCATCGGGAACAACGGGTAAGCAGATTGTTGTAGGATATACCGATAACGACCTTGAAATGTGGGCAGATTGCTTTGCAAGAATGCTTATTGCGACCGGAGCGGATGAGAATTCTTTTGTTCATGTAGGTTATGGATTGGGTCTTTTTACAGGTGGATTCGGAGCACATGACGGTGCTCTCAGAATAGGTGCAACAGCAATCCCGATTTCTGCAGGTAATACTCAAAGACAGATTCAGACAATGATTGACTTTGGTTCAACTGTTCTTTGCTGTACCCCGTCGTACGCAATGTACTTAGGCGAAACAATCGAGGAAATGGGCGTTAAAGACCAGCTTAAGCTGAAAGCCGGCATCTTCGGTGCAGAACCCTGGACCGAGGAAATGCGTGCCCAGATTGAAGAAAAATTAGGACTTAAAGCCTATGACATTTACGGACTCTCCGAGATTATGGGCCCCGGTGTTTCGTACGAGTGTGAGTATCAGTGCGGTATGCATGTTTGTGAGGATAACTTTATCCCCGAAATCATCGACCCGGATACCGGCGAGGTTCTCCCTGAGGGCGAATGGGGCGAATTGGTGTTCACCACAATTACCAAAGAAGGCTTCCCGCTTATCAGATACCGTACAAGGGATATTTGCTCTCTTAATTACGAGAAGTGTAAATGCGGCAGAACCCATGTAAGAATGAATAAGCCTCAGGGCAGAACTGACGATATGCTTATTATCCGTGGCGTAAATGTGTTCCCGTCGCAAATTGAAGAGGTTCTCCTGAAGGTAGGCGGGGATATTACACCTAACTACCAGATTATAGTAGACCGTGAAAATAACACAGATACATTCTGCGTAAATGTTGAAATGAGCGAAGAGTTGTTCTCTGACGGTATCAAAGCTATTCAAAAGGTTGAAAAGCAGATTTCTGAAAGCCTCAGAAGTATGCTGGGTATCGGACCTAAGGTTAATCTTGTTAACCCCAAATCTATCGAACGCAGCGAGGGTAAGGCAAAACGAGTTATTGACAAGCGCAAACTTGTTAAGTAATTGAAAGGAGAATGGATATGTTTATAAAACAGCTCTCGATTTTTGTAGAAAACAAGGTCGGCAGACTTCAGGACATCGTCAACGCATTGGGCGAGAATGAGGTAAATATCAGTGCGCTTTCAATTGCAGATACAACCGACTTCGGTATTCTTCGTATTATCGTTGACAACCCCGACAAAGCAAAGCTTGTGCTCAAGGGGATGGGCGTAATTTCAAAAACAACAGATGTTGTTGCTGTGTATATTGATGACCGCAGCGGTGGTCTTGCGGCTGTACTCAATCTGGTATCAAATGCCGGCATAGGAATTGAGTATATGTATGCGTTTTTAGGCAGAACCGAGGGCAAGGCTCTTATGGTTCTCAAAGCAGATAATGAAGAAATGCTTGAACAGGTTCTTACCAGACACGGCGTTGAGCTTGCAAAACCCGACGAAATTTAAAAAATACGGCGGATTAGTTATACTAATCCGCCAATTTTGTGTCTTTTTCTTTACAATATATGACAAGTGTGATAAAATAAATTTTGACAAATTAGAAAGGATATATAAATAATGGCAGAAATTCTTGAAGTTTTAATGATTGTGAGCTTTGGTATATCCTGGCCTATAAATGCCTATAAGTCATATAAGGCAAGAACAACAAAGGGTAAAAGCCTTGCGTTTCTTTACCTGATTTTCTTTGGTTACATAGCAGGTATTGCTTCAAAGTTTGTTAACGAAGCATATATGGCTGCAATCGCCAAGAAGTGGTATGTTCTGTTCTTTTACATACTTAACTTCATAATGGTAAGTCTTGACCTTTGCCTGTATTACCGAAACAAAGTCCTTGATAAAAAGGCAGAACAGCAGTAAAGAATACAAAAGCGGCACAATACTCAAGATGAGTATTGTGCCGCTTTTTTGCATACAATTTCATTGAAAAGAGCAGAATTATTGAGATATTTTTTTGTTGTTAGCTAAATTTTGCCACAAGTTGCAAAGCGAAATTATTGCTTCGCAATAGCTAAATAACTCCTTCGGAGTAGCTAAATTAAATTCGCCGTTAGCGTGCAAAGCACATTTAGCTGCCACAGGCAATTTAGCTGAGTTTGCTCAATTTAGCTCGCCGTAAGGCAAATTTAGCTGAAAAAAGCGTACTGAATTTTCAGTACGCTTTTTTCTGGTGATCCATCCGCGATTCGAACGCGGGACACCTTGATTAAAAGTCAAGTGCTCTGCCAACTGAGCTAATGGACCATATTTAATTTTTAAAAGATTTGGCTGGGCTGGCAGGACTCGAACCTACGAAATGCCAGAGTCAAAGTCTGGTGCCTTACCGACTTGGCTACAGCCCAATATATAAACCTTCGCCAATCTTGCCTGATGCCAATCCCTGATGCTTTTTTTCTGTTTCTTGTGGCAAAAACAGGGGATTGAAGCCAAACATTTTTAAAAGATGGGGTGGATAGTCGGAGTCGAACCGACGACCTCTAGAGCCACAATCTAGCGCTCTAACCAACTGAGCTATACCCACCATATTAAAAAGAATGGCGCGCCTGAAGAGACTCGAACTCCTGACCCACTGCTTAGAAGGCAGTTGCTCTATCCAGCTGAGCTACAGGCGCGTGTAAAGTGGAGCGGGTGATGGGAATCGAACCCACGCAATCAGCTTGGAAGGCTGAGATTCTACCATTGAACTACACCCGCATAAGGTATTTGGTCATGCCGTTTTCCGACCGACTCTAAGTATTATAACAGCAAGACCGCTGTTTGTCAATACTTTTTTTCATTTTTTGCAGATATTTTCATATTATACCTGTAATGCAGTAAAAGTAAGGGCGGCGAAACAGCCGCCCATATTGTTTATAATATCTTTACCGCAATTTCTCCGTCCTTTGTATCTGCAAGAACCGTGTTACCATCTTTAAGTTCTCCGCTGATAAACATTTGTGCCAGTTTGTCTTCAAGATGCCGTTCAATGTATCTGCGCATAGGTCTTGCACCGTATGTGGTGCTGTAACCACCCTCGCAGATAACAGTCTTTGCTGCATCCGTCACTTTAAGGGAAATTCCCTTTTCTGAAAGACCACGACCAAGCTCGGTAAGCATAAGGTCGGCTATCTTCAAAAGGTCTTCCTTTGTCAGTTGGTCAAAGACAACAATTTCGTCTATTCTGTTAAGGAATTCCGGCCTGAATATCTGGCGAAGTGCCTTTTCGGCCTTTGCGCGGCTACCCATATTGCTGTCTGCTCCAAACCCCGCAATGCTTGACGAAGTGTCGCTGCCGGCATTTGATGTGAGAACGATAATGCAATCCTCAAACGAAACGGTTTTGCCGTGGCTGTCTGTAATCCGTCCGTCGTCTAAAATCTGAAGCAGCATATTAAATACATCGGGATGCGCCTTTTCAATCTCGTCAAACAGAATAACAGAGTAGGGGTGACGGCGAACCTTTTCGGTAAGCTGACCGGCGTCGTCATAGCCGACATATCCGGGCGGCGAGCCTATAAGCTTTGACGCCGCGTGCTTTTCCATATACTCCGACATATCAAGACGAATAAGTGCGTCCTCGGTCGAGAAAACTTCCTTTGCAATCTGCTTAACCAGTTCGGTCTTACCCACACCGGTAGGCCCTACAAAGATAAAGGAGGCAGGTCTGCGCTTAAGGCTGAGTCCTGCACGCTTGCGGCGAATACCTCGTGATACTGCCGAAACTGCATCGTTTTGCCCAATAAGGTTTTTGTGAAGTCTCTCTTCAAGATTTACAAGATTATTGGTCTCAAACTCGGTAATGCCCTTAACGGGAATCTTTGTCCAACCTTCAATAACTGCCGCTAAATCGTCTGCGGTAAGCTCGGTGTCATATGCTGTCTTTTTAAGTTCGTCAATTTTTGACGTAAGACTTTGCTCAAGATTTTTAAGCTCGGCAAGTCTGCCGTAGTTTTCGGGCGGAACATCCTCAGTCTCAGCAATCAGAGTCTCAAGCTCGTTTTGCTCGTTTTGTGCGGATTTAAGCTCCGCTTCAAGCTTTGCAAGCTCAGTCAGAGCCTCGTTGTCAAGGTTTGCCTTTGATGCCGCCTCGTCAATCACATCAATTGCCTTGTCAGGGAGAAATCTGTCGGTGATGTAACGCTTTGAAAGAAGTGCGGCACATCGGATAATATCGTCCGATATTTTAACCTTATGATAGTCTTCGTAATATTCCTTGATACCCTTTAAAATCTCGATTGTTTCTTCAACGGATGGCTCTTCAACCAGTACCGACTGGAACCTGCGCTCAAGTGCGCTGTCCTTTTCAATGTACTTGCGGTATTCCTCTAAGGTGGTTGCGCCGATAATTTGGATTTCGCCGCGCGAGAGGGCAGGTTTTAAAATGTTACCTGCATTCATTGCTCCCTCGGCGTCACCTGCCTTTGTGAGAATGTGTACCTCGTCAATTACAAGAATGATATTTCCAAGTGCCTTAACTTCATTGATAAGGCTTTTAAGTCGTGATTCAAACTGTCCGCGGAACTGTGTTCCGGCTACCATTGCCGCCATATCCAAAAGATATATTTCACGGTCTAAAAGCTTTGCCGGCACCTCGCCCTCAACTATCTTGAGTGCAAGACCTTCGGCAATTGCAGTCTTGCCGACACCCGGCTCACCGATAAGAACGGGGTTGTTCTTGGTGCGGCGGTTGAGTATCTGAGTAACCCTTGCCATTTCAGCATCTCTGCCGATTATTCGGTCAATCTCGCCATTCTTTGCTTTGTCGGTGAGGTTGGTTCCGTACATACCAAGGAACTTGCGTTTTTTGTCTTTTTTCTTTTCCTCGCCCTTGGCCTTTTTGGGTGAATCGGTGTTCTCGTCGGGACTGCCGCCCTTTTCAGGTGTGGGCTTTCCGCCACCAAACATATTCTGAAGGAAGGAGAGGGGCGAATTCTTCATTGCACCGCCGTCCTCGCTGTCATCAAAATCACTTTCCTCATCGAATAACTCGCCCATCATTTGCTCAGGGTCAAACTCACCGTTCTCGCCGCCTTGCATCATCTGCAGCGCTTCGCTGTTCATACTGTCAAATTCCTCAGGAGTGATACCAAGGTTCTGGAGCATATTGTTAATGGGCCCTATATTCATTTCCTTTGCACAGGAAAGGCAGTAGCCTTCGTTCACTTGCTTGCCGTCGGCCTCCATTTTAGTAATGAAAACAACAGCCATATTCTTTTTACATTTTACGCAGAGCATATCTGACCTCCATATATTTGAAGAACAAAAAGTCTCAAAAATTCAACTTATCTAAGTGAGTATACCACAAAGAAAAAATCAATTCAATGGTTTTTTGCCTTATAAATCAAAAAAGTTATGAAAAATTAAAGGAATTTTAATAAATTACTTTACAAATCACAAAACTTCTTGTAAAATATATAGGTAAAATTTTGCGAAAATGAAATTTTTCAGAAGATGCAGGAGGTCGTAAAATGTACGATAAAGTATCAACCGACCTGTCTTTTGTGGACAGAGAAAAACAAATCGTTGAATTCTGGAAGGATAACGATATATTCAAAAAGAGTATAAAGAACCGCGAGGGCGGCGAAATTTATACATTCTTTGACGGTCCCCCTACGGCAAACGGCAAGCCGCATATCGGCCATGTTCTGACCCGTGTTATCAAGGACCTTATTCCCCGTTACCGCACAATGAAGGGCTACAGCGTTCAGAGAAAGGCCGGCTGGGACACCCACGGTCTGCCCGTTGAGCTGGAAGTTGAAAAACAGCTTGGCATCAGCGGTAAGCCCCAGATTGAAAACTACGGTATCGAAGACTTTGTTAAAAAGTGTAAGGACAGCGTATTTACTTATCAGAGCGAATGGGAGGAAATGAGTGACCGTGTCGGCTTCTGGGCTGATATGGAGAATCCATATGTAACATACCATAACGACTATATCGAGTCTGTCTGGTGGGCACTTAAAACAATCTGGGACAAAAAACTCCTTTATAAGGGCCACAAGATTATGCCCTACTGCCCCCGTTGCGGCACCTCTCTTTCAAGCCACGAGGTTGCTCAGGGTTATAAGGATGTTAAGGAAGCATCACTTATCGCCAAGTTTATCGTTAAGGGCAAAACCAACGAATATATTCTCGCATGGACAACCACTCCCTGGACACTTCCATCCAATGTGGCTCTGTGCGTAAACCCCCGCGAAACCTATGTCAAGGTAAAGGTGGCTGACGAAACCTTTATCCTTGCCGAAGCGCTCCTCGACACAGTTATCAAGAACGAGTACGAGGTAATCGAAAAGTACATCGGTACAGACCTCTGCGGTCTGGAGTACGAGCCGCTTTACGATTTTGCGAAGCTCGACAAAAAGGGTCACTTCATAGTTGCTGACAACTATGTTACAATGAGCGACGGTACAGGTATCGTTCATATCGCACCGGCATTCGGTGAGGACGACTCAAGAGTAGGTAAGGAAAACGACTTGCCTTTTGTTAATCTTGTTAACCCGCAGGGTAACTTTGTTGACGCGGTTACACCGTGGAAGGGTATGTTCGTTAAGGATGTTGACAAGCTCGTTATCCGTGATTTGAAGGACAGAAACCAGCTGTTTGAAGTTATCAACTTCGAGCATAGCTATCCCTTCTGCTGGAGATGCGACACACCGCTCCTTTACTATGCTTGCGATACCTGGTTTATCAAGATGTCAGCCGTTCGCGACAGACTTCTTGCCAATAACGAGACAGTTAACTGGATGCCCGACAACATCAAGCACGGCAGATTCGGTAACTTCCTTGAAAATGTAATCGACTGGGGACTTTCCCGTTCAAGATACTGGGGCACACCGCTTCCTATCTGGCAGTGTGAATGCGGACATCATGAGTGTATCGGTTCAATCGAGGAACTCAAGACAAAGGGTATTGATGTTCCCGAAAATATTGAGCTCCACAAGCCTTATGTAGATAATGTATATCTCACATGCGAAAAGTGCGGCGGCAAGATGAAGAGAGTTCCCGAGGTTATTGACTGCTGGTTTGACTCAGGCTCAATGCCCTTTGCACAGTGGCACTATCCATTTGAAAACAAGGAGATGTTCGACAATAACTTCCCGGCAGACTTCATCAGTGAAGCAATTGACCAGACAAGAGGTTGGTTCTATACCCTTATTGCAATTTCTACACTTCTCTTTGATAAGGCACCTTATAAGAATGTGGTTGTTCTTGGTCATGTTCAGGATAAGGACGGACGAAAGATGTCCAAGCATATAGGAAATGTTGTTAATCCATGGGATGTCCTCAATAAACAGGGTTCCGATGCGGTAAGATGGTACTTCTATTCCAACAGCGCACCCTGGCTCCCTAACCGTTTCCATGACGAGGCAGTTTCAGAGTCACAGAGAAAGCTTATGGGTACACTCTGGAACACATATGCATTCTATGTTCTCTATGCAGATATCGACAAGTTCAATCCCACAGAACATAAGCTTGACAAGTCAAAGCTTACACTTCTTGATAAGTGGATACTTTCCAAGCTCAACTATGTACTCAGAACAGTTGACGAGTACCTCGAAAACTACAAGATCACCGAGGCTACAAGAGTTATTCAGGACTTCATTGACGAGCTTTCAAACTGGTATGTTCGTCGCAGCAGAGAAAGATTCTGGGCAAGCGAGTTGACAGAAGACAAGATTGCGGCATATATGACTCTTTATACAGTTCTTGTTGAATTCTCAAAAGTTTGTGCACCCTTTATCCCGTTTATGACAGAAATGATTTATCAGAACCTTGTCCTCAATGTGGATAAAACTGCTCCCGAGAGCATTCATCTTTGCGACTTCCCGAAGGCAAATGCAGAATTTGATTTTGCAGATATTGAAGCAGAGATGGACGCTGTACGCAAGATTGTAATTTTGGGCCGTGCGTGCCGTAATGCAGCGAACATCAAGAACAGACAGCCTATCGCAAAAATCTTTGTTCAGACCAACGAGAAACTTAACGAGGTATACAAGGACATCGTTCTTGACGAGCTTAATGTTAAGGAACTTGAAATTACCGATGATGCAAGTGCATTTATCTCATACAACTTCAAGCCCCAGCTCAAGACAATGGGTCCCAAGTACGGCAAGATTGTAAGAGCCATCTTTGAAGAAGTAAACAAAATGAGCGGCGCAGAAGTTATGGCAACTCTGAACGCCGGCGAAATGGTGAAGCTTACAGTTGAGGGCACAGATGTTGAATTCGGTATCGACGATGTACTGGTTGAAACTCTCCAGAAGGACGGATTTGTGTCTGACAGCGATTCTTCCTACACAGTTGTTCTTGATACCAACCTTACTGACGAGCTTATTGAAGAAGGTTTTGTAAGAGAAATCCTCAGCAAAATCCAGACAATGCGTAAGGACAGCGGCTTTGAAGTTCAGGATAACATCAAGGTATCATATTGCGGCAGCGATAAGATAGACGCAATTATCAATGCCAACAAAGCGGAAATCTCCGCTCAGTCGCTTGCGGTTTCAATCGAGAGTGCTGAAAACGACGGCAAGGAATGGAATATCAACGGCGAAAAGGTAAAAATTACAATTGTAAAAGCATAAACAAAGGGAGATGTAAAAATAGTCCAGAACGCAAAAGTCAAAATTTGCCTTTTGCTATAAATAAACTTCGCCACTCGACGTACACTCAGTACGCCTTCGGGTAACCCAAAGCTTGTGCTTTGGCTCAGTTTATTCATTCTGAATCAATTTTTCCTATCCCCTAAAAAGGTACTGTTTAAAAAGCTATACTTTTTAAACAGTACCTTTATTAAATTTTACTTGCCAAAACTGCAAAAAAGTAATAAAATAGGTGTATTAAACACAGAGGAAATGATTACTATGAAAAAACGATACTTATTAATTATTACAGCACTTATCCTATCAATGGTTTTCTCAGGCTGTGGCAATGATGAAATTCAGCCTGCAACAACACAAATGGATGATGTAAGCGAGAAGATTTCTTTATTTGTTCTCGGAGACAATCTCCTGCATATGCCGGTTATCAACAGCGGCAAGAAGGCAGACGGCACATACGAATATTCTCACCTTTTTGACAAACTCCAGCCCGAGATAAAAAATGCCGACCTCGCAGTAATCGGTCAGGAAACTGTGTTCGGCGGCAAAGAACTGGGCTATTCGGGATATCCGCTTTTCAACTCTCCGTCGGATATGGGTAAAACCCTTGTGAATGAGGGCTTTGATGTTGTTCTTCACGCATCAAACCATGTTTTGGACAAAATGTCTGCCGGTGTTGAAAACACTCTGGAATTCTGGCGTGAGTATCCTGATGTGACCGTGCTTGGAATAAACGAGAGCGAGATGGACAAAAACACTATTGATATAGTTGAAGTAAAAGGTGCAAGACTCGCACTTCTTAATTATACATACGGAACAAACGGAATCCCGATGCCTTCGGGTAAGTCGTATCTGGTAAACCTTATTGATGAAGAACGGATTCTTTCAGACTGCCGGTATGCCGAGGATAATGCCGACTTCACAATTGCGTTTATGCATTGGGGAACTGAGTATTCAATCAAACCCGACGAATGGCAGAAAAGCCTTGCTGAAAAAATGTGCAAATGGGGCGTTGACTTAATTGTCGGCTCACATCCCCATGTGATTGAACCGGTGGAATGGATAGAGAACGAAAACGGCAACAGTATGCTGGTTTACTATTCTTTGGGCAATTTTGTTTCACGCCAGCTTGAGGCGAGGAATCTGCTCGGCGGCATAGCCGATGTTAAACTGAAATTTGACGGCAAAACCGTGGAGATTGCAGACTATTCATTTATGCCGATAGTAACGCATTATGACACAACTTACACGCAATTTGATGTTTTTCCGCTTAAGGAATACTCCGATTCACTGGCAATAGGCCACGGCGTTGCCGCAAAGGACGGAGCGGTGAGTGTTGAACGCTTTAAAGCAATGGTTGATGAAACCTTTGAAGGCTATGATGCATCAGTAATAGATTATTAAAAAAGAACCGCATATGATATGCATCCCAAAAGTTAGACTCTTTTGGGGTGCATATCATATGCGGTTCTAAATAATTTATAGCTGGTTTTTCAGATTCCTTTTCGGCGGCAGTAGAACACGCGATATATGCGAGGATATGGATCCGTTTGGCAGTATGAAAATTAGCTATAACAACCTTAAAACAAAAGGTTTTATTAAAAAAACAGGCGCACTTCTCAAAAAAGAATGTGCGCCTTTGTCTTTTTGTGAAAAATTTAAAAAAATTGTTGAAATATTTAATTTAATTACATTTTAATATTGACAGAATGCTCCAAAAATATTATTATTAAAGAAGTGCAATAAAATATTTGTTGTATTGTAGGGTACGGTGCCATTGGCCCGTTCCACGCGAAAATTTTTAAGGATTTACCTAACGCAAAGCTTTATGCGATTTGTGATAATAACCCTGAAAAGCTTGAAAGAGCTGCAAAGGATTTTCCTGATGCAAAATTGTATTCGAATTATGACGAAGCTTATTACAATTCCGACGAGTGGCGCGGCAAATGGGCAACAGAGGTCGGCGGACTTCTTATCAATCAAGCCATACATACTATAGACCTGTTGGGATATTTATGATGTTATATTTAGCGGCTCAAACTGTTATCCGGTAAATACTCCTATTCAGATAGAGATAACAAGCGAGAAGGCTACTCTCAGATTTATGGGACGCACGTTATATAAGATTCAGGATGGCAAGACCGAAGAACTTGTTACAGATGGGGAAATTGGAAAAGAGAAGAAATCCTACTGAGGCCACGGCCACAGAGCGGTTCTTTATAATTTTTATCAGTACCTCGAAGCAGGCAAGGGATATTACCTTAAGCTTGGCGAGACTGAAAATACAATGAAGGCACTTTTCGCTTTTTATGAAAGCGCGAGAGAAAATGAAAGGATAGTGATAAAATGAAAATGACATTCCGTTGGTACGGTGAAGACGATCCCGTTACCTTGGACAAAATCAGACAGATACCCTGTATGACAGGCGTAGTTACAGCTGTATACTCTGTTCCTGTTGGCGAGGTATGGCCCGAGGAAGAAATTGCAAAACTCAAGAAGTCCTGTAACGACAAGGGCTTAGAGATGGAGGTTATCGAGAGTGTTCCCGTTCACGAGGACATCAAGCTCCGTCAGGGCAATTATCAGCTTTACATAGATAACTATAAGGAGAATATCAGAAGACTGGCAAAGGCAGGAGTAAAATGTATCTGCTATAACTTTATGCCGGTATTCGACTGGACCCGTTCCAGACTTGATCAGCCCCTTCCCGATGGCTCAAATGCCCTTGTTTACTATAAGGAAGATGTTGACAAGATGGACCCCACCAAGATAACACTTCCCGGCTGGGACGCATCATATACTCCCGACGAGATGAGCGGACTTATTGAAAAGTACAAAGCAATCGGTGAGGAAGGACTCTGGAGTAACCTTGAATACTTTATCAAGGAAATTATCCCCGTTGCCGCTGAATGTGATGTTAATATGGCAATTCATCCGGATGATCCGCCGTGGCCTATCTTCGGTATTCCGAGAATTATCACAACCGAAGAGAATATCGACAGATTCTTAGGGCTTTACGATGATGTTCATCACGGACTCACACTCTGTAGCGGTTCGCTGGGCTGTGCTAAGTTCAACGACTATACTGCAATGGTTAGAAAGTACGGCAAGATGGGCAGAATTCACTTTGCTCATGTAAGAAATATCAAGATTCTGGAGGATGGTTCATTTGAAGAAAGCGGTCATCTTTCAGAATGCGGTTCCCTTGATGTTGTTGAAATTCTCAAGGCATACCACGAAACCGGATTCAAGGGTTATCTTCGTCCTGACCACGGCAGAATGATTTGGGGCGAGACAGGCAAGCCCGGTTATGGTCTTTACGACAGAGCACTTGGTGCTATGTATATGGCAGGTATCTGGGAAACCCTCGAAAAAAATAGATAACGGTCATTGAATAATGAAAGAAAGCTTTCTTTTAAAAACAAAAACTGCACAGCATCTTTATGAAACTTTCGCAAAGGATATGCCGATTGTGGATTATCATTGCCACCTTGACCCCAAGGATATTGCAGAGGATAGAAGCTTTGAAAACATCACTCAGATTTGGCTCTATGGTGCCCATTTCAAATGGCGTTTTATGCGCAGTACATAAGAAAGTGCTGAAAAAATTTGGGAGGTTCCTTGATAACATTGACGGTATGGAGGCGCAGATTAAATGCCTTGCAAACGAGGGCGCGCTTGCATCATTCGTTGGTATGCTGACAGACTCCGGAAGCCTTTTGTCATATTCCCATCACGAATATTTTAGAAGAAGTCTCTGCAATATTATCGGAAGTTGGGTAGAGGATGAAATGTTCATAAATGACGAAAAGATTTTAAAGAAGCTTGTTCAAAATATATGTGCGCATAATGCAGAAAGATTTTTTATGTAGAGGTGATATAAAATGGAATATAATAACAAAACAGTAGTAATCACAGGCGGCGGCGGCGTGCTTTGCGGTGCTTTTGCAAAGTATATGGCCCATTTGGGCGCAAAGGTTGCAATCCTCGACCTCAGACAGGAAGCAGCTGATGCAGTTGCGAATGAAATCGTGGCTGAAGGCGGCACAGCAAAGGGCTATGCGGCAAATGTACTCAAAAAGGAAGAACTTGAAGCTGTTAAAGCTGAAATCAATAAGGACTTCGGTAAGTGCGATATCTTAATCAATGGTGCCGGCGGCAACAACCCCAAGGGCACAACAACCAACGAATATTTCAAGAAAGAAGATATCCTTGACGAGTCAGTTGTTTCATTCTTTGACCTTGACCCGTCAGGAATTGAGTTTGTGTTCAATCTCAACTTTCTCGGCACACTCCTTCCCACCCAGGTGTTTGCGATGGATATGATTGATGCGGGTGGCGGAAGCATTATCAATGTTTCATCAATGAATGCATTTTGTCCCCTTACAAAAATTCCTGCATACAGCGGTGCAAAGGCAGCTGTTTCAAACTTTACACAGTGGCTGGCTGTTCACTTTGCAAATGCAAATATCCGTGTTAACGCAATCGCTCCCGGATTTTTTGTAACTGCTCAGAACAAGGCACTTCTGTTTGACGAGGCAGGCAACCCCACAGCAAGAACTGCAAAAATCCTTGCTGCAACTCCTATGAACAGATTCGGTAAGCCCGAAGAACTCCTCGGCACCCTCAAGTGGCTGACAGATGATGATGCTTCAGGCTTTGTTACAGGTGTAGTTGTTCCCGTTGATGGCGGCTTTAACGCATACAGCGGTGTATAATATTAAAAAACGGAGGTTTTTGAAATGAAAGCAATGGAACAAATTTTGGAAGAATATGGCGTTGTGCCGGTTGTTGTGCTTAAAGATGCAAAAGATGCACTTCCTCTTGCAGATGCACTCTATGCCGGCGGACTTTCTTGCGCAGAGGTGACATTCCGTACCGATGCGGCTGAGGAATCAATCAGGCTTATGAGCGAGAAGTACCCCGATATGCTGGTTGGCGCCGGAACAGTCCTCACAATTGATCAGGTTGACAGAGCAGTTAATGCTGGTGCAAAGTTTATTGTCAGCCCCGGCTTTGACCCTGAGATTGTTGACTACTGTATTGAAAAGAATATTCCGGTTTTCCCCGGCTGCATTACTCCCTCAGAGGTTGCTCAGGCGGTTAAACGCGGTCTCAAGGTTATCAAGTTCTTCCCTGCAGAACAGGCAGGCGGAGTTGCAATGATCAAGGCAATGGGTGCTCCTTATGGAATGGTTAAGTTTATGCCTACAGGCGGAATCAGTGCAAAGAACCTTGCTGAATACCTTTCTTGCAGCAATATTGTATGCTGCGGCGGAAGCTGGATGGTTAAGGGTGACCTGATTGCAGAGGGTAAATTTGATGAGATAATAAAACTGACAAAAGAAGCGGTTGAACTTGTTAAAAGTATTCGTGCATAAAGGAGAAAAAAGAAATGAATGTGAACTTGAATTTAAAAGATAAAAAAGATTGTAAATTTGATGCGGTTTCTCTGGGCGAGGTTATGCTCAGACTCGACCCGGGTGAGGGCAGAATAAGAACTGCAAGAAACTTCAGAGCATGGGAAGGCGGCGGTGAATATAATGTTATCCGCGGACTTCATAAGTGCTTTAAAATGGACACCGCTGTTATCACTGCTTTTGCTGAAAATGAAGTTGGATATCTTATGGAAGACTTCATTGAGCAGGGCGGTGTTGATACATCACTTATTCATTGGATGAAAACTGACGGAATCGGCAGAATTTGCAGAAACGGTCTCAACTTCACAGAACGCGGCTACGGAATCCGTGGTGCAGTTGGTTGCTCAGACAGAGCAAACACCGCAATCTCAAAGGCAACACCCGAAGATTTTGACTTTGAATACATATTCGGAACACTTGGTGTTCGTTGGTTACATACAGGCGGAATTTATGCAGCACTTTCCGACCAGTCCTGTGAGACTGTTCTTGCTGCAGTTAAGACTGCGAAAAAATATGGAACAATCATTTCTTATGACCTTAACTACCGTCCATCTATGTGGAGTGCAATCGGTGGCCTTGAAAAGGCGCAGGAGGTAAACAAGGAAATTGCAAAATATGTTGATGTTATGATTGGTAATGAAGAAGACTTCACAGCATGCCTCGGACTTAAGGTTGAAGGTAATGACGAAAATCTTAAGGAACTTAACCTTGACGGATACAAGAAGATGATTGCGGAAGCTGCAAAAGCATATCCTAACTTCAAGGTTATCGCAACAACACTTCGTGAAGTTAAAACTGCAACAGTAAATGACTGGAGTGCAATTTGCTGGGCAAACGGTGAGGTTTATAAGGCGAAAGACTACAAGGGCCTTGAAATCATGGACAGAGTTGGCGGTGGAGATTCATTTGCATCAGGTCTTGTTTACGGCCTTATGACCACAGGCGATCCCGAGCTTGCAGTTAATTACGGTGCAGCACACGGCGCACTTGCAATGACAACACCCGGTGACACCACAATGGCAAACAAAAAGGAAGTTGAAGCTATTATGGGCGGAGCTGGCGCAAGAGTACAGAGATAAATAAAGCCACCAAGAGTATACGAAAAATTTCGTATGCTCTTGATTTTTATATACAAATAATGTATAATGTTTTAAAGTTTTTACAAAGAATGTCACCAATGATGAGAAACTTTTTTTAATGGCGTTGATTTATAGAGAAAAGAGGAAGATAAAATGGATTTTACAATGCTGAAAAATTATCTTGACAAAATTACCAACTGGCGTATTCCTGGGGCGGCCGTTATGGTTTTTAAGGATGGTAAGGAAGTTTATAAATATGCCTCCGGTTATTCTGATGTTGAAAATAAAATTCCTATGACCTGTAATGAAACGGTGAATGTTTATTCCTGCTCTAAGGTTGTTACCTGTGTTGCGGCAATGCAACTACTGGAACGTGGCATATTTTTGCTTGATGACCCTATTTATGATTTCATTCCGGAATTCAAAGAGATGTATGTAAAAGACGAAAACGGCGAACTGAAAAAAGCTGAAAAGGCAATAACCATGCGCCATCTTTTTACAATGTCAGCAGGTTTAAATTATAATCTGGAGAATCCCGGTTTTAAAAAGGCATACAAATTGACAAACGGCAAGATGAATACTCTCACCGCAATAAAATGCCTTGCAGAAGAACCGATTGATTTTGAACCGGGTACAAGATGGCAGTATAGCCTTTGCCACGATGTTCTGGCGGCGGCGGTCGAGGTAATATCGGGTATGGAATTCGGTAAGTATGTCCAAAAGAATATATTTGACCCGCTCGGCATAAAAAATGCTACATTCAAGCGTACGGATGATGTAAAAGAGAGAATTTCTCAGCAGTATAATTATGTAGAGAAATATGATGAAAATAAAATTCTTATCCCTGCTGGAGATGGTGGATATTGGGAAAATATTGGTAAGGATGTGGAATATGCTCCGGGTATCGAATACGAAAGCGGAGGAGCAGGCCTTGTGATTTCGTTCCCTGATTACGCTAAGTTTGGCGACGCCCTTGCTCACTTTGGTAAATGTCCGAATGGTGAGAGGATTCTGTCAAAGGGTGCAGTAGAGCTGATGCGTCAAGACCAGCTTGGGCCGTTTGGAATTACAGGTTATAACTGGGAACATCTGGTGGGCACAGGTTACGGTCTTGGCGTCAGAACGATGGTTAATACGGCTGTTGGGGGAACAACCGGACCTCTCGGTGAATTCGGTTGGGACGGTGCAGGTGGTTGCCTGACTGTTATTGACCCGGACAACGAGTTTTCAGTATTCTACGGCCAGCATATGACCAATTCTCAAGGCCCGATTGTCAAAGCAAGAGTTCGCAATGTGGCTTATGCTTGTATGAATATTTAATTTTCGATAAAAAACGCTTTGAATACTTGCTTTTTAGCGGAAAATAGTATATAATGTTATGATAATAACAAAATACACAGGATAGGAGATCTTTGAAAATGGCTTATTACTTTAATGAACCTTCACATACTTTCAGCGAATATCTGCTTGTTCCCGGTTATTCTTCAGCCGAATGTATGACAAGCAATGTCAGCCTCAAAACCCCGCTTGTTAAATTCAAAAAGGGTGAGGAATCTGCAATTACAATGAATATACCGATGGTATCTGCAATTATGCAGTCCGTTTCGGGCGAAAAGCTCGCTATTGCACTTGCAAAAGAGGGCGGCGTTTCGTTCATTTACGGCTCTCAGTCAATTGAGGATGAGGCTGCTATGGTAAGAAGAGTTAAGAACCACAAAGCCGGCTTTGTGGCAAGTGACTCAAATATCAGACCCGACCAGACTCTGGCAGAACTTATTGAGCTTCGCAACAGAACCGGACATAACACCGTTGCAGTTACTGAAGATGGTACAGCAGAAGGCGTACTTCTCGGTATTGTTACACCCCGTGACTATCGTGTAAGCCGTATGGACCCTGCAACCAAGGTCGAAGAATTTATGACACCTTTTTCAAAGCTTATATATGCACCCGAAGGCACAAGCCTCAAGGCTGCAAATGATATTATCTGGGACAATAAGCTCAACTCTCTGCCTATCGTTGATGATAAACAGAGATTGGTTGCTTTTGTTTTCAGAAAGGACTATGACGCGCATAAGGAGAACCCTACGGAGCTTCTCGACAGCTCAAAGAGATATGTTGTAGGCGCAGGTATCAATACCCGTGACTATGCAGAAAGAGTTCCGGCACTTATCGAGGCAGGTGCAGATGTACTTTGTATCGACTCATCTGAGGGCTTTTCAGAGTGGCAGCTCAGAACACTTAAGTTTATCCGTGACAAGTATGGCGACAGCGTAAAGGTTGGTGCAGGTAATGTAGTTGACCGTGAAGGTTTTATGTTCCTTGCAGAAGCCGGTGCTGACTTCATCAAAATCGGTATTGGTGGCGGTTCAATCTGTATCACTCGTGAACAGAAGGGTATAGGCAGAGGACAGGCAACAGCAGTTCAGGAGGTTGCAGCTGCCCGTGATGAGTACTTTGAAAAGACAGGTATATATATTCCCATCTGCTCAGACGGCGGTATCGTACATGATTACCACATCACTCTGGCACTTGCAATGGGTTCAGACTTTGTAATGCTCGGCAGATACTTTGCAAGATTTGACGAAAGTCCTTCAAACAAGGTATCGGTTAACGGCAACTATATGAAGGAATACTGGGGTGAAGGCTCAGCCCGTGCGAGAAACTGGCAGAGATACGATATGGGCGGTGCTCAGAAGCTTTCATTTGAAGAAGGCGTTGACTCCTATGTTCCCTATGCAGGAAGCCTCAAGGATAATGTTGCACTTACTCTTAACAAGGTTAAGTCAACAATGTGTAACTGTGGTGTTCTTAGCATTCCTGAACTCCAGAAGAATGCAAAAATGACACTTGTTTCTGCGACTAGTATCATTGAGGGTGGCGCACACGATGTTGTTCTTAAGGACAAGAATGTTGCTCCCGTTAAATAATGCGAAGAAAGTATAACATATTTGGTCTTGTAATTCCGGCAAAAAACGGAGGGCTGATGTTTTGTGATAAATGTGAGAAGATTGTTGGTTCAATCAATGCAAAGGGATACAGATTTCTGAGTTTTAGTCTCACCTGTACCTGTGGCAATGAGTGCCAGCTTGAACTAATTCGAAAAAGCAGCACCTTTGATATTGCAATGAAGTATAAGCGTAAACCCCGCATCAAAAATAATCTTATGAGCTGTGTGGATTGCGGAACTCCGATTTTTGGTATAATTGAGGAGCGTGTAGAAAAATTCTCTTTTAAGGCAGAGTGCATTTGTGGGGCTAAATATGACACCAAGGCTCGAACCAACAGACGCCTTGAGGAAACGGCATTGTTTTTAAGATATAAAAATAGAAGCTTGTGATTTCACAAGCTTCTATTTTTTGCTTTATTTACAGCTTAATCAGAATTTCGTCGACGGAACGCTTAGGAACATTTAAGACATTATTTTCATCTTCAAAATATTTAACGCTGTCGGACATTTCACAAGCTTTGCTTTCTTGAGCAGGATATCCAAGAGCCAGAACATAAACAAGGGAATAATGGTCCTCTGAAAGTTTAAATTCCTCCATAAACTTCTTGCGCTCAACCGAGCCAAGCCAACAGCTGGCAATGCCCTTTTCCCAGGCACCCAGCATCATTGAGGTGATTGCCGCACCGGCTTCAACCTCAAATGAACTTTTAATACTTTTGTCGCCAAGCACAGCAATGTAAGCTGTAGGTCGTTCACCATCTTTTGGGGTTCCGGTTTCTGGCATATATCCAGCCCATTTAGTAAGAGGAAAAATCCTGGCAACATCTTCGTCGCTGTAAATTATTGCAAATTTAAGCGGTTGCAGATTTGCCGGATATGCCGCAAGCCTTGCATATTCAATTAAGTCCATTAAATCTTTTTTTGCTATTTTTTCCTGCGTAAACTTGCGGATGGTTCGTCTTTTGAGCAATGCTTCTGATACATTCATAGATTAACTCTCCTTATATAGCATCTTTTTCAAACTTATTTTTTACCACGGCATAGTAGTAGTAAAGGTATTGCTGTGCAACACCGGAATTGTGACCAAACTTTTTGTAAACAAAATCAGGAATACTCTTTTCATCAACGCAGTAAAGCTCCTGAATTATCCGTTTAGTCCATACATCAAGCGGAAAGATATTATGCCGTCCCACCGAGAAAAGAAGAACACAGTCAGCAACCTTTGTGCCTACACCCTTAATTTTCATAAGTTCTGACTTTGCGGCTTTGTTGTTCATTCTTGGTATCTGTTCAAGATTAACCTCGCCTGAAACCACCTTTTTTGCGGCATCTATAATGTATTTGTCGCGGAAGCCTGCCTTGATTTCGGCAAGGTCACCGGGTTCGAGTACAGATAATGTTTCGGGTGACGGGAAACCGTAAAAGACTTTTCCGTCAAACTCGATTTTGTCTCCGTAAAGCTCGCAAAGCTTATTGATTATCTTTTTTATGCGTGGAATGTTGTTATTTGCTGAAATTATAAACGAAACAATGGTCTCCCATAGGTCCTGCCTGAGAATTCTTATTCCACGACCAGCTTCAACTGCAGGTCGCATAATTTCTTCTTCGCAAAGCTTTTTTTCTACCTTGTTGTAGTCGCAGGAGAAATTAAGGTAATGACTCCAGTAAACAAGGTCAGGGTTTGTGCTTTCAATATAAATTGTTTTTGGGTCATGGTAGTATGCCTTTGCTGCATGGTTTGCCACAACGCCATAAAAAACGCCGTTTTCGTCCTTCTCCCAACGGAAGCATTGTCCGCAAAGGAAAGTTTCTTCAAGATTAAAATGGTCAATATTGTAAAGGCGTATCATTTTAACCCTCCGTTTTAGTCTGTTTTAATTGATTTAATAGAAATATTTATGTTTTTAACGATAATTGAAGTGCTGTCCTCTATGGCTTTATCAAGAACTTCTTGAATTTTATTGCAGGTTTTGGGAATGTCACAAGGAAACACAACCGAAATTTCAATACCGATATCAATGTAGCCGTTTGCATCGGGAATACTTTTTATTTTATAAACATCTGAAACCCCGTCAATTTTTTTTGCTTCAAATCTACAGATATCAGATATTACCCTGGGCGAAATCTTAAAGTCCCCAAGATAACTGTAGGTTGGCCGCATAACGGTTCTTTCAAGAGCCTTATCCCGTCGTCCCTGAGGTAGAAACGCACTCAGAAAATATCCCGAAAACAGTTTCTTTACCTCAAAAACCGGAACAGGAATAATGTGCTTTCCGTATTTGTTACGCATACTTTGAGCAAGTTCAATTTCTTCTGAGGTTGCAAAATCCTGAATGTAAAAGATATGTTCAATTTCGGGTAGTCCCAGAACGCCGGCAATTGCCGAAACCATCTTCTCGGAAGTGCCCAGCAGAAGAAGGGATTGTATGTTATTTTCGCGGATAGCTGTACGAACCTCGTCTGCGTGGTCTTTATCTGTAAAAATCGCTCGCTTGACGGACGCCATCTTGTTTGTCTCGTGCTTGGCAGACTTCCCTGCAATAATTCTGCTGTGAGAAATAAGAAGACCGTCATCAATGACGGCTTCAATGTTATTCTCCCGGGCTATTTCAAGGGAACGGAAGCTCTTTCCTGTTCCGGATTTTCCAACAAGAGCAAATATACGCATAATTTATTCCTCAGTATTTTCCGAATTGTCTTCTTTTGATGAAATCTTGTAGCAAAGTCTCATTAAGCTGTCACTTAAATGAATGTTCTCCACAACAACATCGTCATCGGGCGAAATCTCAGCATACGAGAAGTTAAGGAATGCCTTGATTCCCATATCGGTAAGCTCACGAACCACCTGATTAACAACGGTTCTTGGTGTTGATATAATTGCCATGGTGGGCGTTTCTTTGTCAATAAATTCTTTTATATCTTTAGCGTCAGAAATTTTTATACCCTTAATCTCTTTGCCGATTTTTTCGGGATCGGTGTCAAAAATTCCAACAAGGGTAAAGCCGCGCTTTTCAAAAGTAGTGTTCTGAGCAAGTGCCTGCCCCATATTTCCCGCACCGACCAGAATTGCCTTGTAGCGGGAATTAAGACCAAGTATGGTTGCAATTTCGCCGTAAAGATATTCAACATTATAGCCGTAGCCCTGCTGACCAAATCCGCCAAAGCAATTGAGGTCCTGACGGATTTGCGATGCAGTTACGCCCATTTTTTTACTCAGTTCCTTTGATGATATTCTTTCAACACCCGAATTCATAAGCTCACCCAAATATCTGAAATATCTGGGCAGGCGATTGATAACGGATGCGGATACCTGTTTTTTCATTTCAAAATTTCCTCCAATTGATTTTACAGAAGGGTTCGATTCTCCACGGCTTAAAGCATTGCCTTAAGATTTTCGTCTATTGCACGAAGGAAGTCTTCTGTATTAACCTTTTTCTTATTTTCAAGACTTGAAAGGAGGTAAAGGTCGCCGGTCATAGTTCCGTCTTCAATTGTCTTGATTGTTGCTTTTTCAAGCTTGTCTGCAAAACTACACAAATCTTCAAGACCGTCCAGTTCGCCTCTTTTGCGGAGTGCTCCGGTCCAGGCAAATAGTGTCGCAACACTGTTTGTGGATGTCTCTTCACCCTTCAGATGCTTGTAGTAGTGACGCTGAACAGTTCCGTGTGCTGCTTCATATTCATAAGTTCCGTCAGGAGATACAAGAACCGAGGTCATCATAGCAAGACTGCCGTAAGCGGTCGCAACCATATCCGACATAACATCGCCGTCATAGTTCTTGCAAGCCCAGATATATCCGCCGTCTGAACGCACAACACGGGCAACAGCATCGTCGATAAGTGTGTAGAAGTACTCAATGCCTGCTGCTTCAAATTTCTCTTTGTATTCAGCCTCAAAAATCTCGTTAAAGATATCCTTGAAACGGTGGTCGTATTTCTTTGATATTGTGTCCTTAGTTGCAAACCAGATATCCTGCTTTGTATCAAGAGCATAGTTAAAGCAGCAACGGGCAAAGCTTGCGATAGACTGATCAATGTTGTGAAGACCCTGAATAATGCCGTTGCTTTCTCCAAATTCGTGAATGGTCTGGCGGATTTCGTTGCCGTACTTGTCGGTGCAGACAAGCTCACACTTCGAGCCGGCAGGAACTTGCATCTCTGTATTCTTATATACATCGCCATAAGCATGACGGGCGATGGTTATTGGCTTTGTCCAGGTGGGAATGTAAGGTGTAATACCCTTAACAATGATGGGTGCGCGGAAAACGGTTCCGTCTAAGATGGCACGGATAGTACCATTAGGTGACTTCCACATCTCCTTAAGGTTATATTCCTTAACGCGCTCTGCATTGGGGGTAATGGTTGCACACTTAACCGCAACGCCGTATTTCTTTGTGGCGTAAGCTGAGTCAAAGGTAACCTTGTCGTCGGTCTCGTTTCTGTATTCAAGGCCCAGATCGTAGTATTCAGACTTAAGGTCAACATACGGAAGAATAAGGATGTCCTTAATCAGCTTCCATATGATTCGGGTCATTTCATCGCCGTCCATCTCAACGAGCGGTGTTGTCATTTTTATTTTCTGCATAATTTTTTTCCTTTCAGTATGTTTTATTTACCGGTTTCTTTTGTGTAATTAAGCAAGCCGCCGGCTTTTATCATATCTCTCTGACGCTCGGACAAATCAAGTTTAACAGTAAAGTCAAAGCCCTTTGTAACATTTGTAACGGTAATTTCCGTTGCATCAGCAATCAAAGCCTTGAGATTTGTTATTTTCAGCTCGTCCAGCTGGTCAATTCTGTCGTAGTCTGCTTCATTTGCAAAGGTCATAGGAATAATTCCGGCATTGATGAGGTTTGCCATGTGAATTCTCGCAAATGACTTAACGATAACTGCCTTAATGCCAAGATAAAGCGGAGCAAGTGCTGCGTGTTCACGTGACGAACCCTGACCGTAGTTAGAGCCGCCAACAATAATGCTCTTGCCAAGCTCAAGCGCACGGTCGTGGAATTTCTCGTCGCAAACAGCAAAGCAGTATTCCGAAATCTTGGGAATATTCGAGCGGAGCGGAAGTATCTTTGCCCCTGCCGGCATAATGTGGTCTGTTGTAATGTTGTCGCCAACCTTAAGACTACACTTTGCATCTATCTCGTCAGCCATCGCTTCGGAAACGGGGAACGGCTTGATGTTTGGTCCTCTGAGAACTTCAACGCTGTCCATTTCTTCTTCCGGAACAGGAGGAACAACCATATTATCGTTAATGGTGAACACCTCGGGAAGCTCAAACTTGGGCATATCTCCAAGAGTTCTCGGGTCGGTAAGAACACCGGTGAGTGCAGATGCCGCTGCAAGCTCGGGTGAAACAAGGTAAATCTGACCATCCTTTGTACCACTGCGTCCTTCAAAGTTTCTGTTGAAGGTACGGAGCGAAATGCCGCCGGAGTTGGGGGACTGACCCATACCGATACAAGGTCCGCAAGCACTCTCTAAAATTCTTGCACCTGCGTCAATCATATCCGAAAGTGCGCCGCAGGCAGCCAGCATGTTAAGAACCTGCTTCGAGCCGGGAGCAATTGAGAGCGACACATCGGGATGAACGGTCTTGCCTTTTAAAATGTATGCAACCTTCAGCATATCAAGGAGTGACGAGTTTGTGCACGAACCGATACAAACCTGATCAATCTTCATATTCCCGATTTCTGCAACTGACTTCACATTGTCGGGTGAGTGCGGACACGCCGCAAGGGGAACAAGCTCGCTAAGGTTAATGGTGATTTCTTCGTCATATACAGCATCAGGGTCAGCAGAAAGAGGAGTGAAGTCAGCTTCTCTTTCCTGAGCCTTTAAAAATTCACGGGTTGTCTCGTCTGAGGGGAAGATGGAGGTAGTAGCTCCAAGTTCTGCACCCATATTTGTGATGGTAGCACGCTCGGGAACAGAAAGGGTTGTTACACCCTCGCCGGTATATTCGATAATCTTTCCAACGCCACCCTTGACAGTGAGTCTGCGCAGAACCTCAAGGATAACATCCTTTGCCGCAACCCAAGGGCTGAGCTTTCCGGTGAGTTCAACTTTAACAATTTTCGGGCAGGTTATGTAGTATGTGCCGCCGCCCATTGCAACAGCAACATCCATACCGCCGGCGCCAATAGCAATCATACCGATACCGCCGCCGGTGGGTGTATGGCTGTCCGAACCAATAAGAGTTTTGCCGGGCTTGCCGAATCTTTCAAGGTGTACCTGATGGCAGATTCCGTTGCCGGGCCGTGAAAAGTATATTCCGTGTTTTTTGCAGACGCTGCCGATAAATCTGTGGTCGTCTGCGTTTTCAAACCCACTCTGAAGAGTGTTGTGGTCGATGTACGCAACCGATTTTTCGGTTTTAACTCTCGGAACACCCATAGCCTCAAATTCAAGATAAGCCATAGTTCCGGTGGCGTCCTGAGTCAAGGTCTGGTCGATTTTAATTCCAATCTCCTTGCCGGGAACCATCTCGCCGGATACAAGGTGTTCTTTAAGGATTTTTTGTGCAAGTGTAAGTCCCATAACTGCTGTCCTCCGTAAATAAACAATATACCCTTTTATTTTATACAAAATTCAGGGCTTTGTCAAGTTTTTGGCTAATTTAAATAAGCTGTAAAAGACAAAAGTTAAGAAAAAAACAATTTTGATTAAATGAGAGACAAATTTCAAAAAACAATTCACTTTATCCACAGAGTTATCCACAGGGAGACAGGTTGTTTTATAGGTGTTTATGAGGAATTTTCACATTATTCATAGATTTTTTGCAAAATATAGCTGTGTAAAACTTTTGCAAATCGACAAAAATAGCACTTGCGAACTATGGATAAGTGTGGTAGAATAAAGAGGTAATATTTTTGTTGAAAGGGCGGTGGCAAAGCTGATGATTTTGGGCGTGGATTTCGGCGACAGCAGAACGGGCTATGCCACATCCGATGCGTTGGGGTTTTCAGCACATACCCTTGAGGTATACAGCGAAAAGAATATGCAAAAGGTTGCCCAGCACACAGCAGAGCTTGCAAAAAATCTGAAGGCTGAGAAAATAGTTCTGGGCTTCCCCAAAAATATGAACGGTACGGTAGGTGACCGCGGCAAAAAGACAAAACGGTTTGCCACGATTGTGCGTGAACTCACGGGACTCGAAGTTGTTTTGTGGGACGAACGGCTCACAACAGTTTCAGCACACAATCTGATGAATGAGACCAATGTCCGTGGAAAGAAACGGAAGGAAACCGTTGACCGGGTGGCGGCGGCGTTCATATTGCAGGCGTATCTTGACAGTAATAAATAATTTTATATAAAGCAAATAAGGAAGGTGCAAAAAATGACAGACAAGTTCGAAAACATTGAAAACGAAGCAAATGAAAATGATTTTTTAGTTGACCTTTACGATGACGACGGCAACAAGCAGACAGTAGAGCATCTCGATACTGTTCAGATTGACGGCAACGACTATGTAATCTGCATTCCCTATAAGGAAGAGGATGACGGCGAGGTTGACGAGGTAATTATTCTCAAGATGGAATACGACGAGAATGACGACTACATTCTTGTTCCGGAAGAAGATTTGGAGATTCTTGACAGAGCATATGAGGCGTTCAAGGAGAGAAACGCAGACCTGTTTGATTTTGAGGACTAATTAAAGTATTGTAAAGGGACGGAGCCACGGCACCGTCCCCTGCATTTTTTAAACGAATCTGAAGGGTGATTAAAATAGTACTGATAATTGCGGAAAAGCCAAGCCTTGCCCGGAATATTATGGCAGGCATTGGCAAAATGACAAAGTATGACGGATATTATGAGGGCGGAGGTTATATTATAACCTGGGCCTTTGGTCACCTATTTTCTCTTGCAGATATAGAGGCATATTCCGCTGTGCGCGAGGAAAAGCCAAAGTGGACAATGGACAACCTGCCGTGCTTTCCGCAGGAGTTCATATTTGAAATAAAAAAAGACGCCTCCCGTAAAACAGACTCGGGAGCGGAAAAGCAGTTTGGGGTGATAAAACACCTCTGCAACCGTGACGATGTTGATACAATCATCAACGCAGGCGATGCTGACCGTGAAGGTGAGATAATTGTCCGCACCTGTATCACAAAAGCTCTGGAAGAGAAAAAGGCCTTGAAAAGAATATGGCTCCCCGACCAGACTCCACAAACCGTCCAGGAGGCAATGAAAAGTCTGAAGGATGAGAGCGAATATGACAATTTAGCCAACGAAGGCTATGCCAGAACCTATACCGACTGGCTCTATGGCGTAAATTTAACCCGTTATGCAACGCTGAGGGCAGGGACGCTCCTCCGTGTCGGTAGAGTAATTGTGCCGATTGTCAAGGCTATTTATGATAGGGATATGGCAATCCGCAACTTTGTTCCGGATATTTATTATGCGCTGGTCAGCAAGGCGGAAACAAACGGCGAGGAAATTGAACTACTCAGCAAACAAAAATTTGAAAAAAACGAGCGTGGTAAAGCCAAAGAGCTCTGTGAAAAATATAATGCCTGTGACGCAGTAGTCACAGCTAAGAAAAAGAAGAAGGACAAGCTAAACCCCGGAAAGCTGTATTCGCTTACCAAGCTTCAGAACTACTTGGGTAAACGCTATAAAATGTCTATGGCGGAAAGTCTTGAAATACTTCAGGGATT
This sequence comes from Oscillospiraceae bacterium, assembly GCA_015068845.1. Classification (GTDB taxonomy): domain Bacteria; phylum Bacillota; class Clostridia; order Monoglobales; family Monoglobaceae; genus SIG440. The sequence continues at coordinate 47,702 of SVJR01000001.1, read as the reverse complement.
ATACGAAAAGGGCTATGTAACCTATCCCCGTACCAATTCCGAGTACCTCGCAACAGCCGAGCAGGGCAAGATAAAAACTATTTTGCAATCGGTGAAGCAGCTTGGATATCCGGTGGAGTTCCGATTCGATAAAAAGATTTTTGACGATTCAAAAATCGAGTCCCACTCAGCATTAACCCCCACATATAAAATCCCTGACAAAACAAAGCTTTCCGAGAACGAAATGAAGGTTTACAGCGCAATAATGCGCCGCTTTGTTGCGGTATTCTGCGCTGAGGAATGTGTGGTTGAAAAGACCGAGATTACGGTGTCGGTCGGTGGGTTGGAGGAATTTGTTCTCAAAGGTACGGTAATTGTTCAGCCCGGCTGGACAGCGTACGATACATATACACGCAAAGATAAAATCCTGCCGGCACTTAAAAAGGGCGACAAGGTGAATATCAAATTTCAGCCTGTTGAAAAAGAGACAAGTCCACCCAGGCACTACACGATTGAAACTCTCAACAACTATCTCAAAAACCCTTTCAAGGACGAAAAAGCAAATCTCAGCGAGCAGGAGAGCGAGGCGGAGGAGTACCGTGCAATGTTCGAGGGCCTTGAACTGGGTACCGAAGCAACCAGAACAGGCATAATTGACAACGCACGGAAAAGCGAGTATATATTACTAAAAAAGGACACCTACACAATTTTGCCCGCAGGCGAAAACCTTATTGAAGCGTTGAGCAGAATGAATATAAGTATGGACAAGTTCAAAACCTCGCAAATGGGCGTTGCCCTCAAAAAAGTGTTCCGCGGCGAAAGCACAACTGCTGATGCAGTTGAAATGGTTAAGACCGAAATTGCCGCAATTTTTGCAGAAGCAGCCAAAAGGGGCGAGAATTTTGACGGCTTTGTAGGTGACGAAATCGGCAAGTGCCCCCTTTGCGGAAGTACGGTTACCAGAACAAAATTCGGGTATGGCTGCAGCGGCTATCGCGAAGGCTGTAAATTCTCAACAGGCAATGTAATCTGTGGCAAGGTCATATCGGTTGACAATATGAAAAAACTGCTTGAGTCCGGTTCAACCGAACTGATTTCAGGCTTTGTTTCAAAACGCACCGGTAAGGAATTTTCCGCAAGACTTGCCGTCGAGAACGATAAAGTGGTGTTTAAATTTTAGCTTTTAAAAGACATATTTGCCTTTATATGTCTGCTGGGGTAATTGCGTTTTAAATTATTATATGGTAATTTAAATATATTATTTGATTTTTAAAAGATTGTTTTACATATTGGAGGAAGAAATATGTTTCGCATAAAGAGAAAGGAGTCACTAAACCCCACCGTTACACTTATGGAGGTGGAAGCTCCGCTTGTTGCAAAAAAGGCTCAGGCAGGTCAGTTTATAATTCTCCGTGTCGATGAGATGGGCGAGAGAATTCCGCTGACAGTTGCAGATTATAACCGCGAAGACGGTACAATTACGATTATTTTCCAGATTGTCGGTGCAACAACCGAAAGACTTAATCATCTGAACGAGGGTGACTACATACACGATTTTGTAGGACCTCTGGGCAAACCGTCTGAGGTGACCGGTCTCAAAAAGGTGGCAGTTATCGGCGGTGGTGTCGGCTGTGCAATTGCATATCCAACAGCAAAGGCGTTAAAGGAGAACGGCGCCGAAGTTCACTCAATTGTTGGATTCAGAAACAAGGACTTGGTTATTCTTGAAGACCAGTTCAAAGCCGTGTCCGACAAAATAGTGGTTATGACCGACGACGGCTCTTACGGCGAAAAGGGTCTTGTTACCGACGCACTCCGCAAATTGGTTGAAAGCGGCGAGGCGTACGATGAAGTAATCGCAATCGGTCCGCTGGTTATGATGAAGTTTATTTCGCTCCTCACAAAGGAGCTGGGCATAAAAACAGTTGTCAGTATGAATCCCATAATGATTGACGGAACAGGTATGTGCGGCGGCTGCCGTCTGACTGTCGGCGGCGAAATGAAGTTTGCCTGCGTTGACGGCCCTGACTTCGACGGACACCTGGTTGATTTTGATGAATGTATCAGACGCAGCTCAATGTATAGAGAAACCGAACGCAAGCACCACGATGCAGCTTGCAAGCTGTTTAAGGGGGTAAGAGAATAATGGCAAATATGTCACCTAAGAAAAACGAAATGCCCGTTCAGGCTCCCGAAGTCCGCAACAAAAATTTCAGCGAGGTTGCATTAGGCTATACTGAAGAACAGGCAATAGACGAAGCAAAGCGCTGTCTTGACTGCAAAAATATGCCTTGCGTCGGCGGATGTCCGGTAAAGATTTATATTCCCGAATTTATAAAAAAAGTGGCTGAAGGCGATTTTTCAGCAGCCTATGGCATAATCTACAAGTCAAGCTCACTCCCTGCGGTATGCGGCAGAGTATGTCCTCAGGAAACCCAGTGCGAGGCAAAGTGCGTAAGAGGTATCAAGGGTGAGCCGGTGGCAATTGGCAGACTGGAACGCTTTGTTGCCGACTGGTATATGAAGAATGCAAAAGCTGTAGCCAAAAGCGTTGCAGAACCTAACGGCAAACGGGTTGCGGTTGTCGGCTCAGGCCCGTCGGGTCTTACCTGTGCCGGTCACCTTGCTAAATTGGGTTACAGCGTAACTGTGTTTGAGGCACTCCATATCGCCGGCGGCGTGCTGGTATATGGAATTCCCGAATTCCGACTCCCAAAAGATATTGTAAAACGCGAGATTGATAATTTAAAAGCTCTCGGTGTCGAATTTGTTACCAATGCGGTAATCGGCAAGACCCTGACCGTCGACGAACTCTTTGAGGAAGGCTATGAGGCGGTGTTTATCGGGTCCGGTGCAGGTCTCCCGAGATTTATGAATATCCCCGGAGAGAATTTGAATGGCGTATATTCAGCCAATGAATTCCTGACAAGAACAAATCTTATGAAGGCCTATGAGGAAGATTCCGCAACTCCTATAATGAAGGCTCAGAAGGTCGCAGTTGTCGGCGGCGGAAATGTTGCAATGGATGCAGCAAGATGTGCAATGCGTCTTGGTGCTGAGGAAGTGTATGTTGTTTACCGCCGTTCAATGGACGAGATGCCTGCCCGCCGTGAGGAAGTGGAACACGCAGAGGAAGAGGGTATCATTTTCAAAACCCTTAATAACCCTGTTGAAATATTAGGTAATGACCAAAGTTTTGTCAACGGTATAAAGTGTGTCAGAATGGAGCTTGGCGAGCCTGATGAATCAGGCAGACGAAGACCTGTTGAAGTTAAGGACTCTGAATATATTCTGGATGTGGATGCTGTGATAATGTCAATCGGCACATCGCCAAATCCTCTTATCCGCAGCACTACGGAAGGTCTGGAAACCGACCGCCGCGACTGCATAGTGACTAAGGACGAAAGTGGTTTGACATCGCGTGAGGGCGTATATGCCGGCGGTGATGCAGTAACAGGTGCCGCAACGGTAATCCTTGCAATGGGTGCGGGCAAAAACGCCGCAAAAGCCATTGATGAATATTTAAAGAAATAGAAAAAAAGCCATCTGTGCACACAAGGGTGTACAGATGGCTTTTTTTATAAAATACTCTGCAAAAATTGCTTTGTTCTGGAGTCCTGAGGATTTGTGAATATTTCATCAGGAGTGCCATCTTCAACAATTTTTCCGTCGGACATAAAGATTACACGGTCAGCAACTTCACGGGCAAAACCCATCTCGTGTGTTACAACAACCATCGTCATACCCATCTTTGCAAGCTCTTTCATAACATCAAGAACTTCGCCGACCATTTCGGGATCAAGAGCGGAGGTGGGCTCGTCAAACAGCATAACATCGGGGCTCATCATCAGGGCGCGCACAATTGCAACACGTTGCTTTTGTCCGCCTGAAAGCTGTGCAGGATACGCCTCAGCACGGTCCGAGAGACCGACTCTTCTAAGAAGAGACATTGCTTTTTCTTCAGCTTCGGCTTTGTCCATTTTGAGCAGCTTCATAGGAGCGATAGTCAGATTTTTGAGTACATTCATATGTGGGAAAAGATTGAACTGCTGAAAAACCATTCCCATTCTCTGTCTATGCAGGTTGATATTTACCTTTGGGTCGGTAATTTCAACCCCGTCAAAGATAATTTCTCCGGAGGTTGGAACTTCCAAAAGATTAAGTGAGCGGAGGTAGGTTGATTTACCTGAGCCTGACGGCCCGATAACAACGACAACCTCACCCTTTTGGATTCCGGAGGATACTCCGTCAAGAGCTTTAATTGCTCCGCAGTTGTAGTGCTTGCACAAGTCTTTTGTTGAAATAAGGAAATTATCGTTCATTTATTCTCAATCTCCTTTCGAATATATTAAGGAGTTTTGTCAGACCAACAACCATAACCAGATAAACAAGTGCTACAAGCAAAATCGGGTTAATCTGGTCGTAGGTGGTGTTTTTAATCTGGTTACCTGCCTTTGTCAGCTCAATAACCGCAACATATCCGGCAACCGATGTTTCCTTAAGCAGAGCAATCATTTCGTTGCCGATTGCAGGGAGAATGTTTTTGAATGCCTGGGGGAGAACAATAAGCCACATAGTCTGAACCTTGGAAAAGCCAAGTGAGCGTCCGGCTTCTGTCTGTCCCGCATCAATTGCCATTATTCCGGAGCGGATAACCTCGGCAACATAAGCACCGGAGTTAATACCAAAGGTGATAATAGCAACCCATGTTCCGTCTTTTGCGTTTACAAAAATGATAAAAAAGGAGATAAGAAGCTGAACCACAACAGGTGTTCCGCGGATAACGGTGAGGTACAGGTTGCATAACATATCAAAAATTTTAAGCTTTTTGTTTTTGTCTGCAAAAACCTTGATTATTGCAACTATTGTACCGATAACAATGCCGATAAGAAGGGCGCCGACCGTGATTATAATTGTCTTGCTGAAACCCTCAATAAGCGTCTTATACCGTTCGGCTACGATAAAAGTATTGTATAATGTGTCAAACCAATTGAAAAGCCAATCCATAGTAAAAACCTCGTATCAATTAAAAAGCGGCGACAGTTGTTCGCCGCTTTTATCATATTTTGAATCAGAAAATCCGATTATTCAGCGTCGTAGGGAAGTTCGTATTTTTCAAAGATTTCAGCGAGCTTTCCTTCAGCCTTGAGTTCAGCAAGAGCCTTGTTGATTTCGCCAATGAGTTCATCGTTACCAAGCTTTGTTACGATAGCGTAAGCTTCTTCTGTAAGCGCTTCGTCAAGAACAACTGTCTTGCCGTCCTGTTTTGAAGAAAGTGCCTTTGCAACTGCATTGTCAATTACAACAGCGTCAACCTTACCCGCTGTGAGAGCAGAGATTGCTTCTGCTCCGGTCTTGAATGACTGAACAGCATATTCGTTGTCAAGAAGGAACTGTTCGCCTGTTGTACCTTCCTGGCATGAAACTGTCTTGCCTTCGAGGTCGGCTGCAGCCTTGATTTCGCTGTCTGCCATAACAATGATTGCCTGAGATGCTGTGTAGTAGTCATCTGTGAAGCCCATATTCTGTCTTCTTTCGTCAGTAGCAGTAACACCTGCGATTGCAACATCGTACTTACCGGTAGCAGCACCTGTGAGAGCTGCGTCAAAGTCAATGTTTGTGATTTCAAGTGTCTTGCCGAGCTTTTCAGCAATAGCCTTTGCAATGTCAACATCTGCGCCAACGATTTCTTCGCCTTCGAGGTATTCAAAGGGAGGGAATTCAGCATTTGTTGCCATTGTAAGGGTGTTGTCGTCTTTTGCGCTGCCGCAACCTGCGAGGCAGCAAACAGAGAGCATAAGTGCAAGTGTTAATGCGATAACTTTTTTCATAAATATGTATCCTCCTAAAAGTATAAATTAGATATAACCATTTTAATCCATAAGTCGGGTTTTGTCAAGCATAAAAAACAGACCGCACAGAAAAACTATGCGGTCGCAAATATGTAATTTATATTATTTCCTACAATAAATCTTTGTGCGGATTACGCAACCATCAAACATAAAATCAACCGATTCGCAGGGAGCATATCCAAGCTCTTCTACGAATTTAATTTTATTAGTGCTTGAATCTGCAATTTGGAAATACATTTCCCCAACTGCTGAACGGCACTTTTCAATCATTTCAGGAACTGCCTCCGCAAAATTACCGCTCCAAAAGAAATCGCAACGGTTTCCTATTTCTGTTGGTATTACACTTGCAATTCCTCCAAGAAGATTTGTTTCGCTTTTTGCACCAAAGTAATGACCGCCGTTATCCTTTAATTTCAAATACCTTGGATAAAGACTCATACAATAGTTCTGAGTAAAGACACCTGTTACAATATTTGTGTTTATATCGCCTATAATTCCGCTATTGCTGTTGAGTATAAGAGGAATAATGGGAACCCGGAAGGATTGATTGCCTTCAATAACCGTAATTTTTTCGGGCTTATTTGCATAGGTTTCATTTTTGAAATCAATAATAGCTCCGTCCTTTTGACGGTACATAATGTATGTTCCGGGGTAAAAAGAAAAGCCGTTATTACCATAGAGCTTTGCAGCAATCATATTTCCTGTGCCCAAAAATGCAGTTTTAACACCCATTTTGTCCATATCTTCAGTCATTTTTGCATACAGAATTTTACCAACACCCTTGCCACGTGCTTCGGGAGTTGTACAAACACCACTTACTCCGCAGAAGGTTGGATAGTCAACAGGTATTGTGGTATGAACAAGCCCCAGAATTGTATCACCCTCTTTAGCAGCATAAACAAAATCATTGTTATACTGAGACTCTGAACCGTTTATCTGTAACTCCTCAAGCCTTGCCTCGTCAAGTCCGAAAATGTCCTTCCAAACATTAAAGACTTCGGTATACTCAAATGGTGCATCGTATCTAATAATTTCCATACAATTGTCCCTCTTTCCAGTTGAAATGCCACTTAATTATAAATGAAATGGGGATATTTGTCAAGCTTTTTTGGGGAAAATAAGACAACCGCAGAAATTTTCTGCGGTTGTCGGAATTTTACTGTAACCAAAGCGGAATTAATACATTCCGCCCATACCTGCGCCGGCACCTGCCATAGCAGCAGCTTCAGCAGCTTCTGCTGCGGGATTGGGTTTGTTTGCAACAAGGCTTTCTGTTGTGAGGACCATAGCTGCAACGGATGCTGCGTTCTGGAGCGCTGAACGGGTAACCTTTGTCGGGTCAACAATACCGTTCTTGAGCATATCCATATATTCCTCGGTGAGAGCGTTGTAGCCGATACCGATTTCGCTTGACTTAATCTGATTTACGATAACGCTTCCTTCAACACCTGCATTGAATGCAATCTGACGAACGGGTTCTTCAAGAGCACGAAGAACGGTCTTAACACCAATCTTCTCGTCGCCTTCAAGTGAGTTCATAAGAGCTTCAACTGCGGGCATAGCGTTGATGAATGCTGTACCGCCGCCTGCAACAATACCTTCTTCAACAGCAGCACGGGTAGCAGCGAGTGCGTCCTCGATTCTGAGCTTCTTTTCCTTCATTTCAACTTCTGTTGCCGCACCAACCTTGATAACTGCAACGCCGCCTGCCATCTTTGCAAGTCTTTCTGTCAGCTTTTCCTTGTCGAATTCTGAAGTTGTATCTTCAATCTGGTTCTTAATCTGGTTAACGCGAGCCTTGATAGCATCAGCATCACCTGCACCGTCAACAATGATGGTGTTTTCCTTCTGAACTTTAACCTGGCGTGCACGGCCAAGCTGTGCAACGGTTGTTTCCTTAAGGTCAAGACCGAGGTCGTCGGTGATAACAGTACCACCGGTAAGGATTGCGATATCCTCAAGCATAGCCTTTCTTCTGTCACCAAAGCCGGGAGCCTTAACACCAACGCAGGTAAATGTTCCGCGGAGCTTGTTTACGATAAGAGTTGAAAGTGCTTCGCCTTCAATATCCTCAGCAATAATCATAAGCTTCTTACCCTGCTGAACAATCTGTTCAAGAAGGGGGAGGATTTCCTGAATGTTTGCAATCTTCTTGTCTGTAATGAGAATGTATGCATCGTCAATAACAGCTTCCATTTTATCGGTATCAGTAACCATATAAGGTGTGATGTAGCCTCTGTCAAACTGCATACCTTCAACAACTTCTGAGTATGTCTCAGCTGTTTTTGATTCTTCAACGGTGATAACGCCGTCGCTTGTAACCTTTTCCATAGCGTCTGCAATAAGCTCACCAATGCTGTCGTCAGCCGCAGAAACTGCTGCAACTCTTGCAATATCGTCACGACCGCTTACCTTTTTGCTGTTTTTGATGACTTCAGCAACAGCTGTGTCAACAGCGGCAGCAATACCCTTGCGGATAATCATGGGGTTTGCACCTGCGGTAACATTCTTAAGACCTTCGCGAACCAAAGCCTGTGCAAGGAGTGTTGCGGTTGTTGTACCATCACCTGCAATATCGTTTGTCTTTGATGCAACTTCTTTAACAAGCTGAGCACCCATATTTTCAAAGGGGTTTTCAAGCTCGATTTCCTTTGCAATGGTAACACCGTCGTTTGTGATGAGAGGTGCACCGAATTTCTTGTCAAGAACAACATTTCTGCCCTTAGGACCAAGTGTAACCTTAACTGTATTTGCAAGCTGGTTAACGCCCTGTTCAAGTGCGTGTCTTGCTTCTTCTCCAAATAAAATCTGTTTTGCCATTTTTTATGTCCTCCCGAAAAATAAATTAACCTTCAATTTTAGCCAGAACATCGCTCTGACGAAGAATGGTGTATTCCTGACCGTCAAGCTTAACCTCTGTACCTGCGTACTTGCTGGTAAGAACCTTGTCGCCAACCTTCAGCTCCATAACAACTTCCTTGCCGTCAACAACGCCGCCGGGGCCAACTGCCACAACCTCTGCAACTTCGGGTTTTTCCTTAGCCGCACCGGTAAGAATAATACCGCTCTTTGTGGTCTCCTCAGCTTCTACCATTTTAATAACAACTCTGTCTGCCAATGGCTTAATGTTCATATTGAAATCCTCCTTTAGAATTTATATTTTTAAGTGCGTGTTAGCACTCTGGGTCGTTGAGTGCTAACAGAATATATAATACAAAATTAAATGCTATAAATCAAACTGGATTACAGGCGGTTATGGATAATTATAGCCGATTATTTTGATTTATATACCAAAATCTTCAAAATGCGGTTATTTTTGCTCTAAAAGTACCGCTGCTATTGCGGAAATTCCCTCTTTGCGACCTTCAAAACCGAGATGTTCGGTAGTGGTTGCCTTGACGCTTACACAGCCTATGTCAATCCTTGCGGCGAGGGCTATATTTTCGCGCATCTTTTCAATGAACGGTGCAAACTTTGGAGCCTGCGCAACAACGGTAGAGTCAATGTTTGAAATGGTATAGCCGTGAGTGGAAATAAGACGGCATACCTCTTTTAAAAGTACAATGCTGTCTGCTCCTTTGTATTTCGGGTCGGTATCGGGAAAGTGTTTGCCGATATCGCCAAGTGCTGCAGCACCGAGAAGAGCGTCCATAATTGCGTGAACCAATACATCCGCATCTGAGTGGCCTAAAAGACCTACGGTATGGGGTACTTCAACGCCGCCCAAAATCAGTTTTCGTCCTTCGCAAAGAGCGTGGACATCATAACCGTAACCGATTCGCATAAAAACACTTCCTTAGTAATTATTTTTTAAAAATTGGCAGATTGCCTCTGCAATAAGCAAATCCTCGGGTGTAGTTACCTTTATGTTAGTGTTTTCACCATCTGTGATTGTTACCGGCACTCCCGAAAATTCAACAACCGAGCCGTCATCTGTTCCGGTAAAGGTAGCTTCCTCGGCACGGATATAGGCAAGCTTCAGAATGTCGGTCTTAAAGACCTGTGGAGTTTGTATGCAACGCAGAGTATCTCTGTCCGGTGTGTTTGCAACCGTGCCGGTTTTATCAAGAACCTTTACGGTGTCTTTAGGAATAACTCCGGGAACAACCGCACCGAATTCCTGCCCGGTTTCGCATAACCGGTCAATCAGCTGAGGTGAAACAAAGGGGCGTGCCCCATCGTGAACTGCAACCAAGGCATCGTTTTCTACAAGCCTCAAGCCGTTCATAACCGATTGCTGACGAGTTGCGCCGCCGGGGACTATGTCGGTTACCTTGCGGATACCAAATTCCTTTATCATATCCCAGACAGTGGGAATGTTCTCGGGCTTTGTTACAATTATAATATTGCCTATTGTTTCTGCTTTATCAAACTTTTCCAAAGTATGAGCAAGAACAGGGATGCCGTCAATAAGCAAAAACTGCTTATTGACACCCTGGCCCATTCTGCGGCTGTCGCCTGCAGCCACAATGATTGCGGTTGCCTTTGGCTTTGCATATTTCTTTGAAAACATACAAGTCCCTCCGTAGAGTGTTATTCATTCATCAGAAGTTCTTCGATTTCGTTGTAGGTTTTTCCTTTTGCAAGAATAAGCTCTGATATAAGTATATTTTTCGCGTTGGAAAGCATTTTTCGTTCTGCGTTTGAAAGTGACTTTTTTCTGTCACGGAGAAGCAGGGTTTTTGCAACGGTGGCAACATCCATCAGGTCTCCGCTTTTCAGCTTTTCAATGTTTTCTCTGTATCGTTGATTCCAGTTATCGTTGCAATCCTCGTTGCACAAGTGGAAATGGTTGATGGCCTCATCTGCGGCGTCCGCGGACACAATCTTACGGATACCGATGGTTTCTGTGTTGTTTACAGGGAGCATGACCTTCATATCGCTGATCGAAATCTGCACAATATAATATTGGTGCTCTTCACCCAGGATTTTTTTCTCTTCAATGTCGACAATGATGCCGGCTCCGTGCATTGGATAAACTACTCTGTCGCCTATGTGAAACACGCAAAGACTTCCCTTCAATTTTTTTGAAAACCTCCACTAAGCATATAGTGATAAGCTTTGGGAGCTTTTCATATTTATATATATTTTTTAATTTTTTAATTTATTTACAGAATTTGTCGATTACGGATTTTATGTCGTAAAAAGGACAAACCTCGATGTTTTTGAATTTTTTAAGCTTAGCCGTTCCGGATGCCGGAACAATACATTTCCTAAACCCAAGTTTTTCACATTCGGCAATTCGTGCCTCCAAAAAGCTGCAGCTTCTAAGCTCGCCGGTAAGGCCGATTTCGCCGATTGCAACAGTATCGCTGTCAATTGCAGTTCCCGTAAAGCTTGAGGCAATGGCTAAAGCAAGTCCCAAATCTGCCGCAGGCTCGGTAATTCTGAGTCCTCCAACAATATTTACATATGCATCGTATGTAGAAAGCCTCAGCCCACCGCGCTTTTCCAGCACCGCCATAAGCATAAGTGACCTGCTAAGGTCAGGCCCGCTTGCCATTCGTCGGGGATTACCGAAGGAAGTGGGGGATACAAGAGCCTGAACCTCTGCAAGCACCGGTCTTGTGCCCTCCATAGTGCATATAATGCACGAGCCCGGCACGTTTTCCGGCCTTCCTGAAAGCATAGCTTGTGAAGGATTGGGGATTTCCTGAAGCCCGTTTTCACTCATTTCAAAAACGCCAATCTCGTTAGTGGAGCCAAAGCGGTTTTTAACTGCCCGGAGTATCCGGAATGACTGATGACGGTCGCCCTCAAAATAGAGAACCGAATCAACAATGTGTTCCAGAACCTTTGGTCCTGCAAGCGAGCCCTCTTTCGTAACGTGTCCAACAAGAAATACCGAAATGGAATTCTCTTTTGCAATCTTCATAAGCACCGACGCCGTGTCCCGGATTTGTGTAATGTTACCGGGTGTCGATTGAATTTCGGGATTGAACATTGTCTGAACCGAGTCAACGATGAGAATATCGGGGTTTTCGCGGAAAACGCAGTCGATTACAAGACTCATATTTGTCTCGGAGTATATTTTGAGATTTTCGGTTATTATGCCAAGTCGGTCAGCTCTCAGTTTAATCTGCCTTTGTGATTCCTCGCCCGAAACATAAAGGATTTTTTTTGTTCGTCCAAGGGTTTCGCAAATCTGCAAAAGAAGCGTGGATTTGCCGATTCCGGGGTCACCGCCCACCAGGACAAGTGAGCCGCTGACAAGTCCGCCGCCAAGAACACGGTCAAGCTCCCCCATACCAGTCAGGGTACGCTCCTCGTCGGTCGAATCAATGTCCCGTATGGTTTTGGGAACAGATGTGTGGGAGGAGGGGGTTGACATAACCGAAGCGCGGGATTTGGCAGGCGCCTCGCTGATTACTTCTTCAATTATGGTGTTCCACGAGTTGCAGGCGGTACACTTGCCCATCCATTTAGGGAACTGTGCACCGCATTCGGAGCATGTGTAAACGGTTTTAAGCTTCATATTAAAATTCCTTTAAAAATTTAAAGTGTTTTTTGCTGCGGTAAAAGTGTTCTGCATAAGCATTGCAATGGTCATAGGACCAACGCCGCCGGGTACGGGAGTGATTGCTCCGGCAATTCTTTCAACCTCGTCAAATGCCACATCACCGACAAGTCTGCCGTCCTCTAAGCGGTTCATACCAACATCAATAACAACCGCGCCGGGCTTGACCATATCCGCAGTAACAAAATTGGCACGACCAACTGCTGCAACAAGAATATCCGCAGTTTTGGTGATTTCCTTAATGTTTTTGGTGCGTGAATGGCAGGTGGTAACGGTTCCGTTCTTGTGGAGAAGAAGCATACTCATAGGCTTGCCCACAATGTTGCTTCTGCCGATAACAACGCAGGTTTTACCCTCGACCTCAACCTTGCTTTCTGCAATAAGCTCCATAATACCGGCAGGGGTACAGGGTACAAAATCGTAGTCGCCTATCATTATTTTACCCACATTTACAGGGTGGAAAGCATCAACATCCTTTTCGGGACGGATGGTGTTTATAACAGCCTTTTCGTCAAGATGCTTAGGAAGAGGAAGCTGAACAAGAATTCCGTGAACCTTATCATCGCAGTTAAGCTTCTCAACAAGAGCAACGAGTTCCTCTTGTGTGGTTTCCTCGGGAAGGGCAAACTTCTCGGAATGCATTCCAAGCTCCTGACACATTGCTTCCTTTCTGCCAACATAAACCTTTGACGCAGGGTCCTCACCTACTATGATTACGGCGAGACCGGGAAGCACGCCTTTCGCCTTCAATTCTTCGATTTCTTTCTTCAAATTTTCCTTTATTCTTGCGGACACTGTCTTTCCACTGAGTATTTTTGCCATTTATTTTTTCTCCTTTTTCGGGCTTTATAAGGCAATTGGGACCGTAACCAATAAGGTCAAGCCGGTTTGCCTTTTTAAGTGCCGCAAGAACCTTTTCATAGTTCCCGGGCGATTTGAACTGCAGAAGAGCCCTCTGCAACTGTTTTTCCTTGTAATCTGTCGGCACATAAACCGACTTACCCGTTCTCGGGTCAATCCCCGTGTAATACATACAGGTGGAAATGCTGCCCGGTGTGGGGTAAAAGTCCTGAACCTGCTCAGGATTAAGCTTGTTTCGGTTCAGATATTCCGCAAGCCGGATTGCATCCTTCAATGTGCTCCCCGGATGGGAGGACATAAGGTACGGAACAACATACTGCTCCTTGCCGGTTTGCTTATTTATTTTCTCAAATTTCTGAACAAACCTTTCGTAAACCTCTGACGAGGGCTTGCCCATATACTTCAGAACATTGTCCGAGATATGCTCGGGCGCAACTCGCAGCTGACCGCTGATGTGGTGTCGGCATAATTCACGGAAGAAGGCCTCGTCCTTGTCTGCCAGAAGATAGTCAAACCGTATTCCGGAGCGGATAAATACCTTTTTTACCTTTGGAATTTTCCGTAACTTTCGAAGCAACTCCAGATAGTCGCTGTGCGACACCTCAAGGTTCTTGCAGGGAGTGGGGAAAAGACATTGTTTATCCTTACACACCCCATATTTAAGCTGCTTTTTGCAGGACGGAGCACGGAAGTTTGCTGTCGGGCCGCCCACATCGTGAATGTAGCCCTTGAAGTTGGGCTTTTTAGTCATGGCTGTAACTTCGCGTATAATTGATTCGTGACTGCGGGCGGTTACTGTTCTGCCTTGGTGAAAGGCAAGTGTGCAGAAATTGCACGAGCCAAAGCAACCTCGTGATGAGGTAATGCTGAATTCAACCTCATTGATTGCAGGAACACCGCCAAGCTTTTCGTACATCGGGTGATAAGTCCCCTCGTATGGCAATTCATAAACCGCATCAAGCTCCTCAGTGGTGAGCGGCGGTGAGGGCGGCAACTGAACGACGCATTTGTCTTCGTTGTCCGCCTGAACAATTGCCCTGCCACGGAAGGCGTCCTGTTCTTCGTACTGCACCTTTGCTGCCTCTGCATAAAGGCACTTGTGTTCTGATACCTCGTCAAAAGACGGTATTTTTATAAATTTATCGGGAAAAACCCCGTTGTTATTCTCAATATATACCGTACCGGCTACACTCTTTATTTCGCCCACCGGCACACCCATATCAAGAAGCTTTGCGATCTCAACAATCTGGTGCTCCCCCATACCGTAAATGAGGAGGTCTGCACCGCTGTCTATAAGAATGCTTCGTCTGACTTTATCTGACCAGTAGTCATAGTGCGCAAACCGCCTGAGGCTTGCCTCAACCCCGCCGATTATTATAGGGATTTTCTTGCCGTAAGCCTCGCGGATACGGTTGCAGTAGACAATGGTTGCCCGGTCAGGGCGAAGTCCTGCCTTGCCGCCCGGTGAATAAAGGTCGGTTGAACGAACCTTTTTTGATACCGTGTAACGGTTGACCATAGGGTCGATGTTTCCGGACGAAACCAGAAAACCGAGCCGTGGCTCTCCAAGCACCTTAAAGTTCTCGCAGCTTTGCCAATCGGGCTGAGAGATTATACCAACCGAAAAGCTTGCCGCCTCCAATACGCGTGAGATGATTGCGTGACCGAAACTCGAATGGTCAACATACGCATCCCCGACGACATAAACGAAGTCAAGACGGTCTATGTTCAGTTTTTTCATATCGTCCTTCAAAACGGGAAGAAACATATCAAAAAGCCTCGCAATTTACTAAAAATAATATAATTCAGTATACCACAAAATTAAAAAATTTTCAACTAAATTTTGTATAAAATTTACTTGACGGAAAAGTTGGCACATTGTATAATATTTTAATGTAAAAAGCAAAAAACTGCCTGCCCGAATGCTCAGGCGGACTAAAAATAAAGGAGAATGAAAAAATGAGAGCAATTGTTACAGTAATGGGTATCGACCGTACCGGTATTATCGCAAAGGTAAGCGACTGCCTTTATCGTCACGGTGTTAATGTATTAGATATTAACCAGACAATTATGCAGAACATTTTTACAATGATTATGCTGGTAGAGCTTGAAAGCGACGAACAGGATGTATCGGCACTTGTTGCAGAGCTTGAAAAAATAGGTAAGGAAATCGGCGTTGATATCCGTCTGCAGAACGAGGATATCTTCAATTCAATGCATAGAATTTAAGGGCGAGGTCGGCTATGATAAATACAAGAGAGATAATGGAAACAATCAAGATGATTGATGACCAGCATCTTGATATAAGAACAATAACAATGGGGATTTCCCTTCAGGACTGCATTGACAGCGATGCAAAACGCGCTTGCGAGAAAATTTACGACAAAATTACACGCAGTGCAAAGAATTTGGTTAAAACCGGCGAGGATATCAGCCGTCAGTACGGAATTCCCATTATAAACAAACGAATTTCAGTCACACCAATTTCAATGATTGCCGGTGCAAGCGATGCAAAGGACTATGTGTGCTTTGCCGAAACACTCAACCGTGCCGCAATCGAAACCGGTGTCAACTTTATCGGCGGTTTTTCAGCACTGGTGCATAAGGGTTTTACCAATGGTGATAGGATTCTCATTGATTCAATCCCTGAAGCGCTTGCCACCACCGACAGAGTATGCTCGTCTGTGGGCGTTGCAACAACAAAAGCGGGTATCAATATGGATGCCGTAAAGCTTATGGGTGAGGTAATCAAAAAATCGGCACGGCTCACCGCCGACAAGGATTCCTTCGGTTGTGCAAAGCTGGTTGTGTTTGCCAATGCCGTTGAGGATAATCCGTTTATGGCAGGTGCATTCCACGGCGTGGGCGAGGGCGACACGGTTATCAATGTCGGCGTCAGCGGCCCCGGTGTTGTAAAGTCTGCACTTGAGAAGGTCAAGGGCGCAAACTTCGGCACGGTTGCCGATGTAATAAAAAAGACTGCATTCAAAATTACCCGTATGGGTCAGCTTGTTGCTCAGGAAGCATCAAGAAGGCTCGATGTTCCGTTCGGTATTGTGGACTTATCTTTGGCACCAACTCCCGAAATCGGCGACAGCGTTGCGTATATTTTAGAGGAAATGGGTCTTGAAAAATGCGGAACTCACGGCACAACAGCAGCACTTGCTCTGCTTAACGATGCGGTTAAAAAGGGTGGCGTTATGGCGTCAAGCTATGTTGGCGGTCTAAGTGGTGCGTTTATTCCCGTCAGTGAGGATGCAGGTATGATTGCGGCGGCAGAGTGCGGAGCACTGACTCTCGACAAGCTCGAAGCAATGACCTGTGTATGTTCGGTTGGTCTTGATATGATAGCAATTCCCGGGGATACTTCTGCTTCAACCATTTCTGCTATTATTGCTGACGAAATGGCAATCGGTATGATAAACCAGAAAACAACTGCAGTCAGAGTAATCCCGGTTATCGGCAAAGGCGTGGGCGAAACCGTGGAATTTGGCGGACTTTTGGGTTATGCCCCCATTATGCCGGTTCATAATTATTCAAGCTGTGACTTCATAAACCGCGGCGGCAGAATTCCTGCACCGATACATAGCCTGAAGAACTAATTAAAGGCAAGGGACGGATAACCGTCCCTTTTGTTGAAAAAAATAAATTACAAAAATAAAGACTGTTTTGCAACCTTTGCGGTGCTTAAAAAGTATTATATTCAGAGGGATTCCTTATGGACGAAAAGCGTCAGATAGTTGAAAAGTATTTTGATATGATTTACAAGCTTGCTCTTTCGCAGACAAAAAACCGCGAACACGCGGACGATGTGGTGCAGGAGGTTTTTTTGCGTTACATAAAAACCGACACCGACTTTGAAGGCGACGAGCATATAAAGGCGTGGCTTATCCGTGTTACGCTTAACTGCAGCAAAAGTATTTTTACCACAAGCTGGCACAAAAAAACCGTGCCGTTGTCTGAGCGGGAGGATATGCCGGTCTTTGACGCTAACGAAAAGAGCGATGTTTACTATGCGGTAGCGGAGCTTCCGCAAAAGTACCGGGCAGTTATCCATCTTTTTTATTACGAGGATATGTCCGTCGAGCAGATTTCAAAATACCTTGGCACAAACCCTTCAACCGTAAAATCACAGCTCAGCCGTGGCAGAAAAATGCTCGGTGAAAAGCTAAAGGGAGGATATGATTTTGTTTAGAAAGTATTACAAGGCGGCAAATGATGATATAAAACCCAACCGTGAATTAATTGAAAAAATATTCGAAAAAGCAGAAGCCGGAAAGTCCGCAAAAAAGGTATTCAGATTTAAACCGGGATACGGCACGGCACTTGCGGCGGTTTTGGTACTTGTTATGGGCATTGCAGCACTTCCTCAAATTAATCCTGCAACCGAAAAGTCTTTGGAACAAAGCGTTCAGCCTCGGCAAATAGAAGCGGCAGAGATAAAAAGCGCAGAAACTGTTACTGAAAAAACAGAAGAATCATCCGTAAAAGAAAAGGCTGTGCCCGAAATAGCTGATTTAAACAATGAGATAGCAACAGAGGCTGATGAAGAGAACACACCCTCAATGGCACGGATAACACCTCAAGCTAATGAAATTTGTGAATTTATGATTACAGAACTGAGCGAAGTGACGGAGGATGAACGGAAAAGTATTGAGAATAATCTTCGTCAGAAATTTGGCGAAGTTGATGCAGAAACGGGAAATGCTTTTATATTTGAAATTGTCGGCAAATCAGAATTTGGCGGCGAAACAGTATATGTGGGCAGATGGCGTTGGTGGGTCAAAGACCACAGCTCGCTGCTTTGCGAATTTGTGCTGAATGAGCAGATGACCGAAATGTACGAGTGCAGTCCTTGTGGCGAAGGCGGTTTAGTAAAATGGACAAAAGCTGATAACTTGTTGGATTAGAAAAAAAACTCTGTGGATATAGCTTCCACAGAGTTTTTTTATTAGAAATTAATAAGAAAAAATTCGAAAAACGGTCAATAATTGCAAGCATTAACACAATTGCAGAAAGTGGTTGACTTTTTTAATTATAAGTTGTATTATATATAAAGTTGCGATTTTTTACATATTCAATATGAAAGAATTGGTGCAAATAAACAGAGGGAGGGTTACCGTGTTACAGATAAAAAATAATATGGACGCATCTTTAGAATATCTCAAAATATTTTTAAAATGGCTGATAATTGCGATTATTGTCGGGTTGACAGGCGGAGTGGTAGGTAGCGCCTTCCATATAAGTGTTGAATTTGTGACCGAACTCCGGCATCTGAATAAATGGTTGATTTTGTTTTTACCGGTCGGCGGTGTTGTGATAGCTGTGCTGTACCGTTTGTTTAAAGGCTCGGGGCGTATTGACACGAATCGTGTTATCGAGTCCGTCCGCAGTGAGGAATCCGTACCGCTTGTAATGGCGCCTCTGATTTTTGTCAGCACTGTGATTACCCACTTGTTGGGCGGCAGTGCCGGCAGGGAAGGCGCAGCGCTTCAGCTTGGCGGAAGTCTGGGCTATGCCTTTGGCAAAGTATTCCGCATGGACGAAAACGACAAGCATATAATCGTTATGTCAGGTATGAGTGCGGTGTTTGCTGCAGTTTTTGGGACGCCCGTTACGGCTATGTTTTTTGCCCTCGAGGTAACAAGCGTCGGTGTTATGCACTATGCCGGACTTGTTCCGTGTGTTATTTCTGCGTTTATTGCCTCGCAAGCGGCTTTAAATTTCGGGATATCACCGGTCAGCTTTGTGGGGGTTGTAACTTTAGAGCCTATGTCTGTCAAACTGATTTCGGGAATTATTGTCCTTGCGGTTTTATGCGCATTGGTAAGCACGCTGTTTTGCTTTTCAATACATAAGTGCGAAAAGTTTGGCAGCCGATTTATTCCCAATAAGTTCTTATGTGCTTTTTTGGGAGGTGTAGTAATAATTTTACTTACATACACAATAGGAACTACTGATTACAACGGCGCAGGTATGGATGTTATCTCCCGTGCGATAATCAAAGGCGATGCAAGATGGTCGGATTTTCTATTTAAAATTCTGTTTACGGCAATAACTATTGCGGCAGGGTTCAAGGGTGGAGAGATTGTTCCGTCGTTCTTTATCGGTTCAACCTTTGGTTGTGTTATGGCGCCGCTTTTAGGTGTTGACCCGTCGCTTGGTGCTGCAATAGGTTTTGTTGCGGTTTTTTGCGGAGTTGTGAATTGCCCGGTTGCGTCGTTTGTGCTTGCAATTGAGGTGTTTGGCGGCGATGTCGCAATGCCCTTTGCGGTTGTTTGCGCCGTGAGCTATATGCTGTCAGGGTATTCGAGCTTATACAAAAGTCAAAAGATAGTTTATTCAAAGCTTAGAGATAAGCTGATTACATATTAATAAATTAATCATCAAAGGAGAAATACAAAATGAACACATTATTATCTGTTTCAATCGCTCTGCTTGCGGGACTTCTTATGACAAGAGTCTTCAAGCCGTTAAAATTGCCGTCAGTAACAGCATACTTGATTGCCGGTGTGCTGATTGGTCCGTATTGTCTCGGTGCACTCGGTATCGGCGGTCTTGGCTTCAGCTCCCACGAAGCGGTAGCCGGACTTTCACTGGTTTCTGAAGTTGCCCTCGGTTTTATTGCCTTTTCTATTGGCAGCGAGTTCCGTGTTGATGAACTCAAAAAGATAGGTAAACAGGCATTTGTAATCGGTGTATTTCAAGCGTTAGTTGCAACATTGTTTGTTGACCTTGCACTTTGGGTTGTGCATATTATTATGCCAGACAAACTTTCTGTGCCGCAAGTACTGACACTTGGTGCTATTGCAACAGCAACTGCTCCTGCGGCAACCCTTATGGTTGTTCGCCAGTACAAGTCAAAAGGTCCGCTTACCAGTCTGCTTTTGCCTATTGTTGCACTGGATGATGCTGTTGGCCTTATAGTTTTTGCTGTGTCTTTCGGTATTGCGCGAAGCATCATTGCTGGTGCGGTGGATGTTATATCCATTATTGTTAATCCTCTTCTGGAAATCGGTTGCTCGCTCATTCTTGGCGCAATTATGGGCTGGATTTTAACTCAGCTCGAAAAGCTGTTCAACTCAAACACCAACCGTCTGAATATGACAATTGCCTTTGTGTTCCTTACAGTTTCACTTTCAATGCTTGACTTCCATATCGGTCCGGTTCATATCAGTTTTTCATCACTTCTGGTATGTATGATGTTGGGTACTGTATTCTGCAATATTTGTCCCCTTTCCCACGACTTGATGGAAAAGTCCGAAAAATGGACATCTCCGCTTTTGGCGTTGTTTTTCGTAATCAGCGGTGCAGAGCTCGAACTTAATGTTTTTGCCGACTGGGCAATAGTGGTAGTTGGTATAGTTTATATTATCTTCCGTTGCTTGGGTAAGTATTTTGGAACATATGCAAGCGCAAAGTCAACAGCGTGCGAGCCGCAGATTTGCAAATATCTTGGCATCACATTATTCCCGCAGGCAGGTGTGGCACTTGGTATGTGTGCTATTGTTGCGGCATCGGTTGAGATGGGTGCGCAGGGTGCGCTTGTTCGTAACATCACACTCTTTGCTGTTCTTATTTATGAGGTTTTTGGTCCGTTGCTTACAAGATGGGCTCTTACCAAAGCCGGCGATATCAAGCCTATGTCCAATGAAGTTAAAATGCGTCGTCAGACCAAGCTTGCCGAAGCCGCAAAACGAAACGAAAAATAAATCTTTTAAAGGGCAGACCTCAAATTGGTCTGCCTTTGACTTTACATTTAAAAAAAACTATGCTACAATAAAAACAGAGGTGATAAAAATGACTGAGGAATTGTTGAACAGAATAAACGAGCTTGCCCGTAAGTCCAGAACAGAGGGCTTAACCGAAGAGGAAAAGGCAGAACAGGCAGAACTCAGACAACAGTATATAAAGGCATTCCGTCAAGGTTTTGAAAACACAATGAGTAATGTGTATATTATGGACAAAGACGGAAATAAGACAAAAGTAGAAAAAAAGAAGAAGTAATTCTGTCCCCCACAATGATGCTCGTGGGGATTTTTTCTTTAGTTTACGGGGAAAATATGATCAGCTGTTTATAAGGAGGCGGACTTTTTTTGGAAAACAGAATGTATCTTTGCATTGACCTTAAAAGCTTTTATGCCTCGGTGGAGTGCGTGGAACGCGGTCTTGACCCAATGACAACCAATTTGATTGTTGCCGATCCCGAACGCTCTGAAAAGACAATCTGCCTTGCGATAACACCTGCAATGAAAAAACTCGGTGTAAAAAACCGTTGCCGGGTCTTTGAAATTCCCAAAAACATTGATTATATAACAGCTGAGCCAAGAATGCAGAAGTATATAGACTATGCGGCAGAGATTTACGCCGTGTACCTGACTTTTGTGTCAAAAGATGACATCTTCGTATACTCAATCGACGAAGTTTTTATTGATGTAACTGATTACCTCAGAATGTATAATATGTCGGCGAAGCAGCTTGCCAAGAAGATGATGGACGAGGTTCTCAATAAGGTTGGTGTCCGTGCAACCTGCGGAATCGGCACAAACCTGTATCTTGCCAAAATCGCCCTTGATATAACAGCAAAACACGCCGAGGACTTTATAGGTTACCTCGACGAAGATTTGTTTGTAAAAACCTTGTGGCAGCATAAGCCACTTACCGACTTTTGGCGAATAGGCAACGGAACGGCAAAACGCCTTTCGCAAATGGGGATTTACACAATGGAAGGCATTGCAAAATGCAACGAGGATGTGCTTTATAACAAGTTTGGTATTGATGCTGAGCTCCTTATCGACCATGCATGGGGCATAGAGCCGACAACTATGAGAGATATAAAAGAATATAAACCAAAAACAACCTGCCTGACCAGTGGACAGGTGCTGATGCGTGACTATGGTTTTGACGAGGGCGAAATTATTGCCAAGGAAATGATGGACCTTCTGTGTCTCGAAATGGTTGAAAAGGGCGTGCTTGCAAAATCCGTAACCCTTTATGTCGGATATTCCAACAGCCTTGAAGTTGAACCGGCAGGTGGAAGTATTGCCCCTGATACACCTACCAATAATGATGCAGTACTTTTACCCCTTATTTCAAAGCTATACAAGAGGATAGTCAACCCCGAATATCCGGTACGCAGAATGAACATATCCTGCAACAATCTGGTTGACGAGAGTAAGACCTACGAACAGCTTAGCTTGTTTGACGAACCGGCAACTGCCAGCAAGCATAACAAAATTCAAAAGGCGATGGTAGATATAAAAAAACAGTTTGGTAAGAACGCTGTGTTCAAGGGTATGGATTTGGATAAAAGCGCAACCACGCTGGAACGCAACCGTCAGATAGGGGGACATAAAAGTGGCGAGTAGACCAAAAACAAAAATGTCGGTCGCTGACCGCGCAAAGCAGTTTGCACCGTTTTCGGCACTTAAAGGCCTTGACGAGGCACTTCGTCAAAAAGAGAGGGTTTTTGTCGAAAAACCTGAACTTTCCGATGAAGCAGCAGAAGAAATTTCCCGAAAGCTAATGGAACTTAGCGTCGGTATGCGGGTGTGTGCTGTTTATTATTCTGACGGCGAGTGTGTGTCGGTTGAGGGGATAGTTACCCGGATTGACAAAACCTTTAAAAAGCTTACGGTGGTAAAAACGGAAATTCCGATGGATGATATTGTGAATATTAACTAAAAGCTCTGTTTGTTTTGGACAAGCAGAGCTTTTAATTAGCTACTTTAAATATTTTATTCAATATGCACAAAAAATCTAAAAAATATTGTTTGGTTTTTGGTTGAAAATTTTGAGATTTTCAAGTATAATTAACATATTGACGGCGTAGTAATGATAAGCCGCAAATATTAGAAATGCCGCCGAAAGCGGCGTAACGGTAAAACACAAACTTACACACTGGAGGGTTGAAAATTGAAACTGTATGAAACATCAAAAATCAAAAACTTTTGTCTTTTAGGACACGGAAACTCGGGAAAGACATCGCTGGCAGAGGCTATGCTGTATACAGCAGGCTCAGTTGAAAGAATGGGAAAAACCCAGGACGGCAACACGGTTATGGATTTTGACCCGGAGGAAATCAAGCGTAAGTTTTCGATTAGTGCCGCAGTTGCAACCTGTGACTGGAGCGGTACAAAGTTTAATATTATAGATACACCCGGATTTTTTGACTTCGTGGGCGAAGTTCAGCAGAGCATAAAGGTGGCAGACGCCGCAATTATCGTGCTCAGCGGTAAGTCAGGTTTGACTGTCGGTGCCGAAAAGGCGTGGAAATACGCAGACGAAGCAGGGATCCCCAAACTTATCTTCATCAACAAGGTTGATGACGAAAGGGTTAATTACTACGGAGTGCTTGATCAGCTCCGTGACAAATACGGCAAAAAGATTGCACCTTTACAGGTTCCCATCCGTGAAGGCGAAAAGATTACAGGTTTTGTGAATGTGGTTGAAGGCGAGGCAAGAAAGTTTGAGGGCGACAGAACTGTTACTGCAACTATCCCCGAGGGTATGGAAGCGGATATCGAACCAATCCGTGAAATGATTAACGAAGCGGTTGCCGAAAGCTCTGAAGAACTTATGGAAAGATACTTTGCAGGCGAAACCTTTACTTTGGCTGAAACATACGAAGCACTCCGTGCAGGTGTTGCAGCAGGCGAAATCGTTCCCGTACTGTGCGGCAGTGCGTACAACAAGCTCGGCATTTCTTCACTTATGAATGCAATCAATGCGTACTTCCCGGCTCCCGATTCAAAGGACGAATTCTTTATTGCAAAGAAGGAAGACGGCACAGACGCGCGTCGTAGGGTTGATGTAAACGACCCTCTTGCAGCACTGGTTTTCAAGACTGTTGCCGATCCCTATGTTGGTAAGCTTTCATACTTCAAGGTATATTCGGGTATTATGACTCCCGATACAACTGTTTACAATGCAGTAACAGGCCAGAGCGAAAGAGTGGGTAAGATTTTTGCACTGGTAGGTAAAAAGCAGGTTGAGGTTGAAAAGCTCA
Organism: Oscillospiraceae bacterium; assembly: GCA_015068845.1. GTDB lineage: Bacteria > Bacillota > Clostridia > Monoglobales > Monoglobaceae > SIG440. The sequence continues at coordinate 23,485 of SVJR01000001.1, read as the reverse complement.
ACGCAGGTGACATCGGTGCTGTTACAAAGCTCGCAAACACCAATACCGGAGATACACTTTGCAGCCTTACCGACAGAATTGTAATAGACGGTATCGAATTCTCAAGACCCAACACAACCCTTGCGGTTATCCCCAAGGCAAAGGGCGACGAGGAAAAGATAAGTCAGGGCCTCTCCAAACTGATGGACGAGGATAAGACCTTTGCAATTGAAAACAATACCGAAACACGCCAGATGGTTATCAAGGGTATGGGCGAGCAGCACATTGATATCCTTGTAAGCAAGCTGAAGAACAAGTTTGGCGTTGATGTAACTCTGACAGAACCCAAAGTTGCATACCGTGAAGCTATCCGCAAGACCGTTAAGGTTGAAGGCAAGCACAAAAAGCAGTCGGGCGGTCACGGTCAGTACGGTCATGTATGGATTGAATTTGCACCTCATGACGACGGTCTGCTGTTTGAAGAAAAGGTATTTGGCGGCAGTGTTCCGAAGAACTACTTCCCCGCAGTTGAAAAGGGCCTTCAAGAAAGTATGAAGCAGGGCGTTCTTGCCGGATATCCTATGGTTGGTCTCAAGGCTACACTTATGGATGGTTCATATCATCCGGTTGACTCTTCAGAAATGGCGTTTAAAACAGCCGCGTCACTTGCGTTCAAGGCAGGTATGGAACAGGCAAGCCCTGTTCTGCTTGAGCCTATCGGTCATCTTAAGGTTTATGTTCCGGATAGCTATACAGGTGATATTATTGGTGACATCAACAAACGCCGCGGTCAGATGCTTGGTATGACTCCTCAGGGCGATGGCATCACTCTTATCGAGGGCGAAATTCCTATGGCTGAGATGCACACCTATTCATCAGACCTCCGTTCAATGACTCAGGCAAAGGGTAATTACGAATTCGAGTTCGAAAGATATCAGGACGCTCCCCAGAACATAGTTGATAAAATAGTTGCTGAGAGTAAGTTGGATAAATAAAGAGAAAGTTTAAAAGGCGGTGCAAAATGCACCGCCTTTTCGTTATGCATAAAATTTAATTAAATAAAAGTCTTTACTTTTCGTCTTTATAAATTTCCTTAAAGTACTTGTAAGTATCAACCTTCAATTCGCCACAAGCATCTTCATCGCAAGCAATAATTCCACATTTGTGAAGTTGAAGTGCACTGATGGTCCAAGCATGGTCAACACCACCTTCAACACAGTGGCGAAGTGCGCGTGCCTTGTTGTGACCGTTTATAAGAAGAAGAACTTCTTTTGAGTCACATACTGTGCCTACCCCAACAGAGAGAGCTGTTTTGGGTACTTTGTTTGGGTCATTGTCAAAGAAACGGGAATTAACAATCAGGGTATCCTGTGTCAAACTGCGAACACCTGTGCGGGAAGTGAGTGAAGTAAATGGTTCGTTAAAAGCAATGTGACCATCCACGCCGCTTCCGCCAAGGAAAAGATCAATGCCGCCGTAGGAAGCAATTTTGTCTTCGTAGCGCTGGCATTCACCTTCAAGGTCATCAGCCATACCGTTGAGAATATTAATATTTTCTCTTGGAATGTCAATGTGATTGAAGAAGTTGTCGTGCATAAAATACCAGTAACTCTGCTCGTGCTCTCTTGGGAGACCCACATATTCATCCATATTAAAGGTTACAACATTTTTGAAGGTAACAGTGCCAGCCTTGTTCATTTCAATCAGCTTTTTGTATACACCAAGAGGTGAAGAACCGGTAGGAAGTCCTAGTACAAACGGACGGTCCTCTTTGTGGTTGTTGATTGCATCAGCAATGTGCTGTGCAGCCCATGCACTCATTTCATCATAGTTTCTTTTGATAATAAGTTTCATTTTTAATCACTCTCCCAATCTGGTTTAAATATTTATTATCCTTATAAATCCATTATATCGGTTTTTTGTAATTTGTCTAGTCATTTATAGGATTTTTTTAAAAATTTATTCTTCAACCCTAAGTTTTTCAACAAGCATTTCATCGGGTGTAACATATACAGTGTAATTCGTTTCATAAATTACAAATCCGGGTTTTGAGCCGTTGGGCTTGCGAATGTTTTTGACAAGGGTGTAGTCCACGGCAACGCCGGTGGCTTTTTGTGCCTTGCTGTAATATGCGGCAATAATTGCAGCTTCAACAAGAGTGTTGTCGGGAACTTCTCCCGTCCCTCCGGTGCGGATAAGCGTATGCGAACCGGGGATGTTTTTTGTATGCAGCCACATATCTGTTGAATATGCGGTGCGTATTGTCAGCTCGTCGTTTTGCTTGTTGTTTCTACCAACCAAAATGGTGTAGCCGTCTGAGGATATAAATTTAATCGGTGCAGACTTCTTCTGAGCCTTTTTCTTTTTTGGATTTCCTGACGAAATATAGCCTTGCTCCGCAAGCTCATCCCGTATTTCGCTTATGTCGGTGTAGCTTGAAGCGCGGTTTACGCTGTCTAAAACGGTTTCAAGATATGCTTTTTCTTCAATAGCTTCTTCAAGCTGCCTCTTTGAATGTTCCTCGGTTGCCTTTGCCTTTGCAAACAGCTTGTAATACCGCTGTGCATTTTTTGACGGCGAAAGCTCTGGCTTCAGCGGAATTTCTATATCCTCAAGATTTTCTGAATAGTAGTTCTGAAGAGTTACCTTTTCTGCATTAGCGGGCAATTGATAAAGGTTTGCCGTAAGAAGATCACCAAAGATTTTATACTTGTCGCGGTCTTCTGCCTTTTTTATATTTTCGGTGTGAAGCGTTATTTTCTTTTCGCAACGCTCAAGGTTGTTGTTGATTACCTTGAGTGTTCCGGCAGATTTTTGGGTAAGGCGGTCGTGTAAGTCACGCTCTGCGAAAAAGGTCTCAACTGCCTCGCTGAGCGACTCGCATTTCTTTATTTTACCAAGTCCCGAATACTGCAAAAGTTCCACGCACGAGAATGCAACGGGTTTGCCCGTGTCGCTGTCCAACGCAACACAGCCGCCAAAGGGATGGGCAAGGAAGTTTTTTATAAATTCAACAGTATGTCCGGCAAATTTGTCAGCGTCAATATCTGATATAAATGCTTTTGCGTTGCCGGTAAATCTGTGAACGATTTCCCGCGCCATAAGCGGACTCATACCCACAAATTCAGATAACAGAAATTTATCCAAAAGCATATCCCCAGGTGTTGCTTCCAGCTTTTCGCAAAGCTGAGCTTTGCCTGCAGCAGAGGGGTTGGACTTGTCCTGTGCCGGGGGCAATTCGTAGAGAAGCCCGGGCAGAACCTGACGCACCGCACTGGTGGTAAAGTCGATGTGTTTGATGCTGTCAATTATTTTATTGTCATTTTGGATAAGTATAATATTACTGTGCCTGCCCATAATCTCAACAACAAGACTCTTTTCGGTCAGGTCGCCCATTTCGGTGTAGCATTCAATGTCAATCCTGATTACACGGTCAAAGCCCTGTTGGGTAATTCTTTTTATTTTGCCGCCAGCAAGGTGCTTTCTTAAAATCATACAAAAAAGCGGTGCAGTAATGGGATTTTCGCGGCTTTTCTGCGTAAGATGCAGTCTGGGGTTAGAGGTTGCGGCGGAAATTACCATACGAAAAAGACCCTCCCGTGTACGAACGGAAACGGTCAGTTCGTCCTTTTCGGGCTGGTGTATTTTGTCAATTTTTCCGTCAATGAGAATGTCGCATAATTCCGCTACAATTCCGTGTGTTACAAATCCGTCAAATGCCATAAATCTTAACCTCTTTAGTAAAAAAACATTTATTTTATACAGTATACAACAAAAGTCAGAATTTTTCAAATATTTATTTGATTTTTTCGGAAATATATGGTATACTCTCATTAAGTATCTTAAAATGGCGGAAAATGTGTGCAAATATACGCCAAAGGAGGCATTTGCAATGCTTAAAAGTATGACAGGCTTCGGCAGAGCCGAAAAACTGATTGACGGTTTTGAAGTTAAAGTTAATTTAAAATCCGTTAACCACAGATATATGGACGCATCCATCAGAGTCCCCAAGTATTATTCGTTTGTGGAGGATAAAATTCGTCAGGCAGCGACAAAATATATCTCGCGAGGTAAGGTCGAAATTTTTGTTTCGGTTGAACGCACCGAGGGCAGCGGCAAAACTGTTACCATTGACAGCGAAACCGCACAGAATTATATAAATGCACTTAAAAGCCTTACGCAGTTCGGGATTGAAGACGATGTGAAGATTTCAACCATCTCACAGTACCACGACATTTTCAAAATCGAAAGTGACGAGGACGATGAGGAAAGAATTACCGCAATGATAATCGAGGTATTCTCCGAGGCGGCAGAAGACTTTGTCAATATGCGTATCAACGAAGGCAAGAATATGGAAGTGGACATTCTCTCGCATCTTGATTGCCTTGCAGATAATCTTGCCGAGGTTGAGAAAAGGTATCCGGCAATAGTTGCAGAGTACAGAGGACGCCTTGAAAAGAAAATTTCCGAGGTTCTTGAGGACAAGAATATAGACGAAACGAGAATTATTACCGAGGCGGCAATCTTTGCGGAAAAGACAGATATCGGTGAGGAAACTGTAAGACTTTCAAGTCATATCAAGGAATTCAAAAAGATGATATGCACCGACGAGCCAATTGGTAAAAAGCTCGACTTTATGATTCAGGAAATGAACCGTGAGACAAATACTATGGGCTCCAAGGCAAACGATGTTGAGATTGCCAAGCTGATAGTCAATATGAAGTCCGAGATTGAAAAGATAAGAGAACAGATACAGAACATAGAATAAGATGGGTGAAAAGTTATGAAGCTTATAAATATTGGATTTGGTAATATCGTGTCGGGCGACAGAGTGGTTGCAATTGTCAGCCCAGAGTCTGCACCGATTAAGCGTATTGTGCAGGACGCCCGCGACAAAGGCCTTCTGATAGATGCCTCCTGCGGCCGACGCACCCGTGCGGTTATTATAACCGACAGCGACCACATTATTCTGTCTGCAATCCAGACCGAAACCATTGCAGGTCGTGCGGCGGTTAAGGAAGACGCAGTTGAAACCCGTGACGAAGGAGAAATCGAGAATGAAGAATAAAGGAAGACTATTGTGGTTTCGGGACCTTCGGGCGTGGGTAAAGGGACAGTTTGCAAACTGATTCTTTCACGGAATGACGATATTAAGCTTTCGGTCTCTGCAACAACCCGTACACCAAGAACAGAGGATACAGAGGGCGTGACATATTACTTCAAATCCAAGCCCGAATTCGAAAAAATGATTGAGGACACGGCGTTTCTTGAATGGGCTGTGTATAACGGTAACTATTACGGAACTCCGGTTGCCGCCGTTGAGGAAAATCTGAATAACGGAATAAGCGTTATTCTTGAAATTGATGCTCAGGGCGCGCTTGATGTAAAGAAAAAACGCCCGGATGCAGTTTTGATTTTTATTGCACCGCCCGACAAAAACACTCTTTTTGAGAGACTTAAAGGCAGGGGCACCGAAGACGACGAGGAAATTTCAAAGCGCATTGCCGCCGCCGACTGGGAACTCAGCCAGATGGAAAAGTATGATTATACCGTTGTAAATGATGATTTGGATACTGCGGTAATTAACATAGAAAATATTATGAAAAGCGAAAAGGAGAAGATGTAAAATGATGATTTATCCCCCCATTACCGAACTGGTAAAAAAGACAGGCAGCAGATACGCCCTGGTAATAGAAACAGCCAAGAGAACCAGACAGCTGGTTGAAGGCGCACAGAAGCTTTCCGAGGTTGAAACCTCAAAGGATGTTACAGTTGCAGTTAACGAGATTTACGAGAATAAAATCGAAGCTGTTGCAAAGGTAAAGACCGTTGAGCCTGCTCCGGCAGTTACAGACAACGCTTCTGAACTTTAATACTTGAGGGACTGCTCTGTGTTTGAGATAGTCCCTTACTTATTAATCTGTAAATTCCGGGAAAGTGAAAAACTTATGATTGTAAAGGTAGTTCTCAACAACAAGGAACAGAATATTGACCGCACCTTTGACTATGAAGTCCCCGAGGGTCTCGAGGACAAAATGCAAATAGGTATGCGGGTTCTCGTCCCGTTTGGCTTCCGCAATAAGCGCGTGGAAGGCATTGTTGTTGGTATGCCCAAGTTCAGTGATTTTGATGCCTTAAAGGCTGTCAGCAAAATTTTAGGAACGGAGCCGGTCTGCCCGCCCGAAACCCTGAAACTTTGCCTTTGGATAAGTCAGAGGTACTTTTGTTCACTCTATCAAGCGATAAGGCTCACCACACCACCGGGTATGATCTCCGGCGTCAGCGAAAAAACCGAGAACTATGCACGCCTTGCAATCGATAGGGATACTGCCTTTGAACTTAAAGAAGAGTTTAGGCGCAACCGTGCCGTCGCCCGTGCAAGGGTGCTTGAGACTTTGATAATGACGGATAATATTCCGCTTGTAAAACTGGTGAAGGAAAAAGGCGGCACATACGATGCAGTCAGGTACCTTACAAGCAAAGGCTATATAACTGTGGAAAGTGAGCAGGTAGTACGCGAGGCATACGACGAAGCAAAATACGAAAAAACAACGGCATATACCCCTACCGAGGAGCAGAAAACGGTTATAGATTATCTGTATAACCGGATAGATAATGAAGAATGCGACAAAATTCTTCTTCGCGGCGTTACCGGAAGCGGCAAAACCGAAGTGTTTCTTCAAGCGATTGAAAGGGTAATGGAAAAGGGAAAGAACGCAATTATGCTTGTGCCCGAAATATCCCTGACTCCGCAGATGGTTCAAAGGTTTGTCGGCAGATTCGGCAACCGTGTCGCGGTAATCCACAGCGCGCTGTCAAACGGCGAGCGATACGACCAGTGGAACCGTATCAAAAAAGGCGAGGTCCGTGTGGTTGTCGGTGCAAGGTCGGCACTCTTTGCGCCTATGAAAAATATCGGGATAATTATTCTTGACGAGGAGCACGAAAACAGCTACAAGTCCGAAACAACTCCCCGATACCACGCAATCGAGGTCGCAGAAAAAATGTCAGAAGACGCAAACTGCGTTCTGCTTCTAGCATCAGCGACACCCTCGGTAACTGAATACTATAAGGCGAAAAACGGGGAATATACCCTGTTTGAGATGACAAAACGCTACAACGAGGGTGCAATGCCAACGGTAAAAATAGTGGATATGCGTGGCGAGCTTTTTGAAAACAAAAACCGCTCACCGCTCAGCCTTGCCCTTCAGGCGGAGATAAAAAAGAACTTGTTTATCGGTCAAAAGACAATACTGTTTTTGAACCGGCGCGGATATTCGACCTTTGTGTCCTGTCGTGAATGTGGTGAGGTAATCAACTGCCCCGATTGCAGTATTGCAATGACTTATCATAAAAAATCGGATTCATTGTCTTGCCACTATTGCGGTTACACAATGAAGAATGTAACAGCGTGTCCCGAATGCGGCTCAAAGTATGTGAGATACTTTGGCACGGGTACACAGAAGATAGAGGAAGAACTCAAAAATTTGTTTCCCGAGGCAAAGGTTCTCCGTATGGATACCGATACAACCTCACAAAAAGGCGGCCATGAACGAATTCTTGATAAGTTCAAAAACGAGGGTGCGGATATTCTGCTGGGTACGCAGATGGTAACAAAAGGCCTTGATTTTCACGATGTGACATTGGTTGGTGTGCTTGCGGCGGATACGGCACTTGCTGTTGATGATTTCCGTGCCAATGAAAAGGGCTTTTCGCTTTTCACTCAGGTCTGCGGCAGAGCCGGCAGAGGTGATGTTCCGGGCCGTGCGATAATCCAGACCTATCAGCCCTTCAATGCAACAGTGAATTTTGCAAAAACTCACGATTACGAGGGCTTTTACAAAAACGAGATAATACAAAGAAAAAGGTTGAATTATCCCCCGTTTTGTGACATAATATATATTATGGTCACGGGCGAGGACGAAGCTTTGGTAAAGCAGCGTGCGGAGGAAATCGGAGACAGAATAAAAAAGGAAATGAAGAACGACAAAAACATTTTCTCAATTCTCGGTCCGGCTCCTGCGCCTATTGAAAAAATACGGAATAACTACCGTTACCGTATTCTCCTAAAATGTAAAAATAAGGATGATTCCCACGGCTTTTTGCGGAGTATTTATGAGGAGCACGAAAAGAACAATAAAAAGACATTTCTGACAATTGATACAAACCCTATAAATATGTACTGATGAATAAAAAGAGAGGTAAAAACGATGGCGATAAGAAATATAGTTAAGCACGGTGACGATGTGCTTACAAAAAAATGCAGAATAGTTGAAAAGTTTGATGAAAGGCTTGAAACCCTGATTGAGGATTTGTTTGATACGCTCTACGATTCCGGCGGCGCAGGCCTTGCCGCTCCGCAGGTCGGTGTTATGCGCCGTGTTGCAGTCATTGATATCGGCGACGGTCCCTACGAGCTTGTCAATCCCGAGATTATAGCAACCGAGGGCGAGCAGACCGGCCCCGAGGGCTGTCTTAGCTATCCCGGCAAATTCGGCATTGTTACAAGACCGATGAAGGTCAAGGTAAAGGCTCAGGACCGCCGTGGCGAATGGCATGAGTATGAGGGGGAGGAACTTCTTGCCCGTGCTTTCTGTCACGAAACCGACCATCTGGACGGAAATATGTTTATGGACCTTGTAACAGAGTGGGTAGAGCTTGAAGACCAAGAGTAATTCACAGAGAGGACTGAACTGATTTGAAAATTCTGTTTATGGGAACTCCTGACTTTGCGGTTCCCTGTCTTGATATACTTATTAAAAGTGCCCACGAGGTCTGCGGCGTTGTAACCCAGCCGGACAAGCCACAGGGCAGAGGTTATAAGCTGACTCCGCCACCCGTTAAAAGACTGGCAACGGAAGCAGGGATCGAAGTGTTCCAGCCCGAAACCTTGAAGGACTTTGCGTTCAAGTCGGAACTGGAAAGGTTGAACCCGGATATGATTGTTGTGGTGGCGTATGGTAAAATTTTGCCGGAATATATACTTAACTTCCCGAAGTACGGCTGTATCAATATGCACGCATCACTTCTTCCCAAGTACCGTGGTGCAGGCCCGATACAGTGGTCGGTTATAAACGGTGAGAAAAAAACCGGTATAACCTCAATGCTGATGGAAAAGGGCCTTGATACCGGCGATATGCTGCTTAAGGCTGAAACCGAAATCGGTGAATATGAGACTGCAAGCGAGCTCCACGACCGCCTTATGGTTATGGGTGCAGAACTGCTGGTAAAGACGATTGAAGGGATAGAGAAGGGTGAAATTATGCCCGAAAAACAAAATGATGATGAATCGTGCTACGCACCGATGATAAGCAAGGAAACGGCAAAAATCGACTGGTCAAGGTCGGCGAGAGTTGTTTCAAAGCTGATTGCAGGAATGAATTCCTGGCCAATTGCACACACTTTATATAAAGGCGAGGTGCTGAAAATTTACCGTGCAACCGTCAAGGGTGCGGCTAAAGGTAAAACCGGTCAGATTCTTGCGGCAAACGAGAGCGGTATCGAAATTCTTTGCGGCGACGGCATTAGTATCCTTGCAACAGAGGTACAGTTCGCCGGCTCAAAGGCGATGCAGGTTCGTGCCTACTTAAACGGACATACTGTTGAAGAGGGCGAAATTCTTGGATAAGAAAGGGAAAGAAATATGTTTGGTCTTGGATATTTTTACGGAATTGATATAACATATATTATTTTTGTTATGCCGGCATTGATTTTTGCAATGTATGCGCAGAGCAAGGTTAATACAACTTTTAATAAATACAGAACCGTCAACAACAGACGAGGCTATACGGGTGCGGAAATTGCGCGCCGTATTCTTGATATGAACGGTCTAAGCAATGTCATTGTTGAAAGGGTTGCCGGCAATCTGACCGACCATTTTGACCCCAAAACAAATGTTGTCAGGCTCTCCGACGCAACCTATTCCAGTACATCGGTTGCGGCAATAGGTGTTGCCGCGCACGAGGTAGGCCACGCTGTTCAGTATGCCGAAGGCTATGCACCGATTAAGGTTCGAAACGCCATAGTTCCGGTGGTTCAGATTGCATCCTATGCCGCATGGCCCCTTGCAATTTTTGGAATCTTACTCAGCTTTTCAGGGCTGGCAAACTTCGGTGTTATTTTGTTCGGACTTGTGGTACTGTTCCAGCTTATAACACTTCCTGTGGAGTTTAACGCATCAAACAGAGCAATAAAAACTCTGGGCGACAATGCGATTTTAGCCGGCGAGGAACTGGCGGCATCTAAAAAGGTACTCAGCGCTGCGGCAATGACCTATGTTGCATCGGCAGCTGTAGCAATTGCAAACCTGTTAAGGCTTCTCGCACTTGTGGGACGAGGTAACAGAGATTAACGGAAAAGAGCAGATAAAAATGACGGCACGGGAATCCGCCCTCAGGGCATTACATAGCATAGATACTCAGAGCGCATACGTAAATGCCGCTCTTAAGCAGGCTTTGTCTGTTGACGGTATGTCCCTGGCGGATAAGGGACTTGTAACTGAAATTATTTATGGTGTGGTATCAAACAAAACCGCAGTAGACTATATAATTTCTCAGTTTTCAAAGGTAAAACTCAAAAAAATGTCGCCTTGGGTGCTGGCAATTCTTCGTATGGGTGTATTCCAGATTTTCTATATGGATAAAATTCCACACAGCGCCGCCTGCAACGAGGCGGTCAAGCTTGCAAAAAAATACTCCCACGGCGCAGGCGCAGGGTTTGTGAACGGTGTTCTCAGGAGTGTGGCAAGAAGTATAGAGGAATTCAGCTTCCCCAAAACGGGTGATGCTGTAAAGGACTTGTCCTTGGAATATTCCTATCCCGAATGGATGACGAAAAAGCTTATTACGGAATACGGTGCCGAAAAGTGTGCGGAGCTCTATGCGGAGAACCGCAAAGCTCACGGCATTTGCGTTCGTGTAAATACTCTCAAAACAACTCCGGCAAAGCTGATTGATATTCTCAAAGCCGAAGGCGTGGAATGTGAAAAGGTTGAGAATGCTGAAAATGCCCTGTATTTACACGGTAAATTTAACGCAGAGCTGTCTGCGGCATACCGTGACGGACTTTTCTCTCTCCAGAACATTTCATCGCAAATGGCTGTGGAGGCACTCGATCCGCAAAAAAACGAGCTTATTATTGATATGTGTGCCGCACCGGGCGGCAAAAGCTGTGCAGCAGCAGAGCGAATGGGGAACGAAGGAAAGGTTATTTCCTTTGATATATTTGAACATAAGATAAACCTGATAAAGAATGCGGCAAAGCGGCTTGGTATAAGTATAATTGATGCAAAAGTGGGCGACTCCACGGCTATTTGTGAAGAACTTGCGGGCAAAGCCGACCGTGTTCTTGCTGATGTCCCCTGCTCCGGTCTTGGGGTTATTCACAAAAAGCCGGATATCAAATGGAGCCGCAAGGAGTTGGATATAGCAGAGCTTTGTAATATTCAAGCGAAAATTCTTGAGGTTGCGGCAGCATATGTCAAAGACGGCGGCGTGCTTGTTTACAGTACCTGCACAATTCTCCCCGAAGAAAACAGACTCCGCATAGAGGAATTCTTGAAAAATCATAGCGAATTTAAAAAAGTGTTCGAGCAACAGATATTGACGGGGTATTCGGGCGAAAGTGGATTTTATATTTGCAAAATGGTGAAGGAATTATGAAAACAGAACTGATAAGTCTTAATTTAAGCGAGCTTGAAGCCCTTGTGCAAAAGCTGGGACAACCGAAGTTTCGCGGCAAGCAGATTTACGAATGGTTATATAAAGGTGCCGAAAGCTTTGACGATATGAAGAATCTTCCCAAGGACCTTCGGCAAAAGCTTTCAGAGGAAGCAGATATTGGCACGGTAAAAATCTCTGAAAAATTTGTTTCAAAGATTGACGAAACCCGTAAGTATCTGTTACAATTAAAAGATGGAAATTATGTTGAAGCCGTTCTTATGAAGTACGAGTACGGCTACACAATTTGTATATCCACTCAGGTTGGTTGCAAAATGGGCTGTAAGTTTTGTGCATCAACCATTGGTGGCAAGGAGCGTGACCTCACTGCAGGAGAGCTACTCAGCCAGATAATCTGCGTACAAAAGGATTTGGGACAGCGGATTTCCAATATCGTTATGATGGGTATAGGCGAGCCTCTTGATAACTTTGATAATGTCTTAAAGTTTATCGAGCTGGTCAATGCCCCCGGCGGACTGAATATCGGGCAACGGCATATTTCGTTGTCAACCTGCGGTCTTGTTGATAAAATGCGTGATCTTGCCGACAGACAGCTGCAGATAACGCTTTTGATTTCCCTTCACGCCCCCAACAACGAAAAACGCTCGGCAATTATGCCGATTAATAAAAAATATTCCATTGAGGAGGTACTGTCAGCCTGCGATTATTACATAGAAAAGACAGGCAGACGGATTTCCTTTGAATATACTCTGATTTCAGGCGTTAATGATTCTGTAACCGAAGCTGACGAGCTTGCGACGCTCCTTTGCGGAAAGCTGTGCCATGTAAACCTCATTCCGGTTAACAAGGTCGAGGAAACCGGATTTGAGAAAGGCGACAAAGCCCGTATCGAGGCGTTCAGAAAGCAGCTTGAGAAGCGTGGCATACAGGCAACGGTCCGCCGTGAAATGGGCAGTGATATAAATGCCGCCTGCGGACAGCTGCGGAAGAAAAAGAATATAGAATTGCAAAACGGTGAATAGATATTGAAAAACAGTTCCATTAAGGGACAGAAAGGCAATGATAGTATGTTTATTGAAGTATGTGGCCTGACAAATATAGGCAGGCACCGCGAACTTAACGAAGACAGCTTCGTAATATGCGGTTTTGATGATGGCAAGCCACAAGGTATTGCGGTTCTTGCCGACGGTATGGGCGGACACAACGCCGGCGAGGTGGCAAGTGCCAGAGCTGCAGAGCTGATAGCCCTTGACCTTGTTGGCAGACTTGACGAGCCGGACGAGAAGCGTACAAATCAGAATATGGCTTCTGCTATAGATTTTGCGAATTCTGAGATTTACAGAATGTCTCTCCACAACCGCGAGCAGGCAGGAATGGGAACAACGGTGGTTGTGTCGCTTGTCAAGGACGGCAGAGTTAAAATTGCAAATATCGGTGACAGCCGTGCCTATGTTGTGACCGAAAAAAAGATAAGAAAGATCACGGTTGACCATTCGGTGGTTGAGGAGCTTGTTAAAAGTGGTTCAATCACGCCCGAGGAGGCACGGAACCATCCGGACAAAAATATTATAACCAGAGCTGTCGGAACTGAGGAATATGTAGACGCAGATTTTTACGAATACACACCCGTGGGCGGCGAAACAATCCTTATGTGCAGCGACGGACTTTACGAAATGGTTACCGATAAGGAAATCAAGAACATAGTGAATAAATATGAGAATTTGAAAGAGGCAGTAGTTGCCCTGATTGATGCGGCAAACGGAAATGGCGGCGTAGATAATATAACAGTTGTTGCCCTTCGGTTTAAAAAAGAGGAGGAGAACATATGACTTTAATTGGTAAGGTTCTTGCGAACCGTTACGAAATACTTGAAGAAATAGGAAGCGGCGGAATGGCCGTTGTTTACAAAGCAAAGTGCAGACTGCTCAACCGTTTTGTTGCGGTAAAGGTTTTAAGACCCGATCTCCAGAACGATGACGAATTTGTGCGTCGCTTCAATGTAGAAGCTCAGGCAGCGGCAAGCCTGACCCACCCCAATATCGTGTCAATATTCGATGTTGGCAACGAGGACGGTCTCCATTATATTGTAATGGAATATATTCAGGGTGTAACTCTCAAAGAGTATATTGACGAAAAGCACATTCTTCCGTGGCGTGAAGCCGCGGGCTATGCAATCCAGATCGCTCAGGGCCTTGAACAGGCGCATAAAAATTCAATTATCCACCGTGATATCAAGCCCCATAATATAATAATTAAGGAAGACGGCGTGCTTAAGGTTACTGACTTTGGTATTGCCCGTGCCAATGTTCAAAAAACAATGACTTGCGAGGACAGCGCAATCGGCTCTGTTCATTATATCTCACCCGAACAGGCAAGAGGCGGATATACCGACGAGCGCTCAGACATCTATTCGCTTGGTATTGTTTTGTATGAGATGCTTACAGGAACAGTTCCCTTTGACAGCGATCGACCTGTAACGGTTGCAATTATGCATCTTCAGGAAAAACCAGTGCCTCCCAGAGAGAAAAATCTCAGTATTCCTCTTGTACTGGAGCGTATTGTGCTTAAAGCTATAACAAAAGAGGTTTCGTCCAGATACAAAACTGCGGCAGAAATGGCAGCGGACCTTGAAAGCGTTTTGAATGACCCCAGCCGTGAAGTGGTGAAAGTTCCGGAACCCGCAGAAAATCCGGCAGAGGATATGGGCGCTACCAAAAAAATGCCTGCAGTTAAGCTTGAAACAATTGAAAAGATTGAAATTGTGGAGGAAGAGCCTCCCAAAGAGGTTAAAACAACTAAAAAAGATGTAAAGAAGCCGGCAAAACGCAAAGCTGCGGACATCGACAGAAAAAAGGAAAAACGAGTGATTACCATCGCAATTGCTTGTGCGGTGGCTGTAATTCTCCTGATTTCGGTTGCGTTTTTGTCGATTACCGGCATAGGCGGAATGCTCATGGGTAGCAAAACGGTTGATATTCCCGATCTCGAAGGTATGCTCTATGAGGAAGCGGTTGAAAAGTATGTAAATATCGACAATGAAGACGCAGAGTACCGGTTCAACATCATTAAGGGCAAAGAGGTTGAAAACAGCCTGAAGCAAGGCACAATCCTCAGCCAGGACCCAGAGGGCGGAAGCAAGGTTAAAAAGAAGGATGTAGTTGTAATTACAGTCGAAATCAGTGCAGGAAGCTCCGAGATAATACTGAAAAGCTATACAAGATATAAGGATTCCAGAAATGTAGAACTTGAGATGGAAAATCTTGGCCTCCGTGCAGAATTTGTGGAAGAATTCAGCGACACAATCCCGACCGGCTCGATAATCAGTCAGGAACCTCAGGCGGGTGCAACGGTTAAAAAGGGTGACAAAATTACCTTCTATGTAAGCAAAGGCCCGGAGGAGAATGAACCGGATGAAGGCGAAGATAAGCCTGCAACCAATGATAATAAACCGAGCGGCGGCAATTCCGGCACAACAGAAACTCCGGAAGAACCCAAGCCTCCGGTTCAGAAAAAGAGCACAATGCTCACTCTTTACGGTCCCAAGAACAAAGCCAGCGCTTTGGTTCAGGTAAATGTAAACGGTTCGAACGTATACAGCGAAAATCTTGCCCAGGGCACCAGTGATGTGGTTCGCCTTGAGGGAACATCAAGCACCGTAGAGGTTGAAATTTTCCACGACGGTGTATCTCAGCAAAAGAGCACAGTTAAGCTTCATTAAAAAAGGAGAGCCTGATGAAAAGTCTTGAAGGAGTTATTGCAAAGGGCATAGGCGGCTTTTACTATGTTGACACCAAGGCAGGCTTGATTGAATGTCGTGCAAGAGGGATTTTCCGTAAAAAAGGAATGTCTCCGCTTGTGGGTGACGAGGTTGTTATATCAACGGAGGACGGAAAAACCGGTTCGGTGGACGAGATAAAACCCCGCCGCAACTCACTTATCAGACCGGCAGTATCCAATGTTACCCATATGATGGCGGTGGTTGCGCTTGAAAGCCCCAAACCCAATCCGTATGTCCTCGACAAGCTGATTGCCTCGGCGGAATTTGCAAATCTCAAAATCTCGGTTTGTTTTAATAAAAGTGACCTTGTAGAAGATACAAGCCTTGCAGATGTGTATGCCTCTGCAGGTTTCAATACAGTTATCGCAAGTGCGGCAGATAATGTGAATGTCGACGGACTCAAAGCCTTGCTGAAAGATGAAATAACTGTTTTTGCAGGCAACTCCGGTGTCGGCAAATCAAGTCTGCTCAACAGAATAATGGAAAGAGATTTGTTTGAGACCGGCAAAATAAGCGATAAAACAGAACGAGGCAGACACACCACCAGACATTCCGAACTGGTCAGCCTGCCATTTGGCGGATATATAATTGACACCCCCGGCTTCAGCTCGTTTGAGCTGGATATGATTCCGCTCGAAGAACTGCCCGGCCTGTTCAGGGAATTCAAAAACCACACAACTGGATGCAGGTTTCTGGACTGCCGGCATATTTCCGAGCCTGATTGCAGCGTTACGGCGGCAATCAAAAATGGCGAGATTTCACAAGTGCGTCACGAAAGCTACAAGCAGCTTTATGATGAAATAAAAAAAGCTAAACAAAATCAATTCTAAGGAGAATATAAATTATGAAAAACATTAAAATTGCACCTTCCATCCTTGCTGCAGACGCAGCAAACCTTGGCGAAGAACTGAAGAAAATTGAAGTTGGCGGAGCTGACTATGTCCATGTAGATGTAATGGACGGTCACTTTGTTCCCAATATGGGCTTTTCACCCGATATCACCAAAATGCTCAGGAAGCACTCAAACCTTGTATTTGATGTGCATCTTATGATTTCCGAGCCGATGAAGTACATAGAAACTTTCGTAAAGGCAGGCGCAGACATTGTAACCTTCCATCACGAGGCGGTTGAAAACCCTGCAAAGGTTATCGACTATATCCACAGCCTTGGCGTAAAGGCAGGCGTTTCCGTTAAGCCGGGTACAGATGTTGCGGTTGTTGAACCTTATCTTGAAAAGCTTGATTTGCTCCTTATAATGACTGTTGAACCCGGCTTTGGCGGCCAGTCGTACATCGAGGCAATGAACGACAAAATCAAAAAGGCAAGAACAATGATTGATGCTCTGGGTAAGGATATTGACCTTGAGGTAGACGGCGGTGTGACTGCAAAGAACATAGGTATGCCTGCCGGCAGCGGCGCAAATGTAATGGTTGCAGGCTCTGCTGTGTTTAAGGCTGAGGACATCCCGGCTGTTATTGCTGAAATGAGAGCGGCTGCCAAATGAGATGCTTCATATTCGGCTCTGCTCCGATAGAGTCTTATGATTATCTAAGAACTATGGATTTCAGCGATTGTCTGGTTATCTGTGCCGACGGCGGATTAAAGCACGCCGCAGCACTTGGTTTGACCCCCGATGTATGGCTGGGTGACGGGGATTCATTGTGCGGTGACGATGTAGAGGTCAAGGAACGCTATACATTCCCCGTGCGTAAGGATAATACCGATATGGACCTTGCGATAGAACTGGCACTTGAAAAGGGCTGCAAGGACATTACTATCCTTGGTGGCATAGGCGGCAGACGCGACCACGAGTTTTCGCACTTCTGCCTGCTTAAAAAGCTTCTTGAAAACGGAGCAAAAGGCCGCTTTGTTGATGAAAAGAATGAAATATCAATGGAGTATAAAAGTTTTACCGTTTATCCAAACGACAAAAAGTATATTTCATTTTTCCCATTTGGCGGTGATGTGACGAATTTTTCGGTTAAGGGTCTTCGTTATGAGGCAGAAGGTATGCACCTTTCGTGCAGCAAGGTTCAGGCAAGCAGCAATTGCTTTGACGGCGAAGGTGTGGCCCATATAACATTTGACAGTGGCTTCGTTCTTGTGATACGGTCAAACGATTAATTTTATTGAGGTAATGCTATGAAAAAGATAATTGCAGGAGTTTTATGCCTGAGTTTTATTTTAACATTTCTGTCGGGAACAGTTGTTTTTGCTGATACGGAAACCGCCGTAGTATATTCTGTGGTTCAAAGAAAAAACAGTCCCGAGCTTGAGAAAAACGGTGTTGTGAACGAGAAGGGCGTTGCTTTGGACAAAACGGCAAATAAGTATACAGTTTCCGCTTTGTCAGACTCCGGCGCAGATGAAAATGTCAGGGTCGAAATGTCAACCCTGCTGAATATCGCAACAGCACCGGCTTCGGGCAAAATCACACCGGATATAACACTTAAAACTGATATCCTAACTGTTACTCTGGACCGCGAATTTGTTGAGAGCCTTTCAAAAAAGAGCAAAAACGGTAAGGTCTTCTTTGATGTCAAAAAAGCTGTAGGGATAGAGGATGCTATAATTAAAAGACTTATGCCCGATGTAAAAATCGAGATAAATTATTGCTTTACAGACGCAAACGGTGAAACGCTTGAAGCTTCAGGCAAACTTTCAGTTGAAGTTCCGTTTACATCAAATACAACACAAAATGTCCGCATTTATGAAGTACAGGATACAATGGTTGTGGATATGAAGGCAGAATATAAAGAAAATATACTTTTATACAATGGTTCACCTACGGCAAGAACCCTTGTATCTGAGGAAAATATAGTTGAAATCACGGGTCGCACACTTGATCTTCAAGGTACAATTTCACTTGTGTTTTATGCTCAGATTGAAGGTATAGATCCAAGCCGCGTAAAAATGCTCTTCTGGGAGAGTGAGCAGTCACGGTATGTAAAGGATACTGCCGACAGAATAGTTGATATGGTCGGTAAAGATAAAAATGGATATAGATTTGAGTATAAAAATATAACTTCAAAGGATATGAGCAAAAAAATCTATGCCCGCCTGATGGCAGAACACGAGGACGGAACTGTGAGATACAGTATGATGCCTCGTGAGGCATACAGTGTAACAAAGTACGCTGAAAATATGATGAAGAATAAGTCGCTGAAGCCCTTGCTTATAAAAATGCTTAACTACGGAACAGCAGCACAGGAGTATTTCGGCAGCGATAACGAGGCGGCAAACCTTATTCTTAAACAGGGTGAAAGAGCGACCGACTTCACCAAAACCTACGAAAGTGCCGATGCGGTAATTGTAGAGAACAACGGAACAAAAACCTCGGCATATATAGCAGGTAAAACAATTAAGCTTGAGGGTGACATTTCGATTAATTATTATGTTCTTGATGATGAACCCTCTGAGGAGTCGGGAATGCTCTTCTGGACTGAGTACGACTATGCGGTGGCAAAAGCTCACACAATGGGCACCGAAAGCCGTAAAGTAACCAATTTTGAGAAAAACGGCGAGTATAAGGTCTATGCATATACCAATATAGTTTCAAGACAAATGTATAATTCGATATATGCCCGTGCATATACTAAGGTGGACGGCGAATATCGTTACGGCGACATTCATAAATACAGCGTCCGCGACTATGCGGCAAACCAGCTTGAGAAGAACTCAGCCCCCAAGCTTGTAAAGGTTTTAAGGTGCCTGATGCTCTATGGCGAAGAAGCAAAGAACTATTTTGATTCACTTTAATCAAAAACTCCGAAGCGTATTGCTTCGGAGTTTTTATATATCACCATATCGGGTGCGTATTCCGTTTTCGGTAAGTGCCATGAGTATTTGTGTCTCGGTAAGAGTCTTGATAATCCGTGACTTCTTGTTCAGTATATGAACAATATAAAAACAGTCATAGCTGAGATATCTTAGTATTCCTGATGCTGCACGGCTTTCTTTTACACACAGCGTCCTGACCGGAAGTGAATGACAGTTTTCCGCTTTTTCGGTACTTTGCAGAATTTCCCTAAGCGTAACTGTTGAAACTGCTTGCTGTTCTCCGCAAAGATTTTGAAGTAAAAAAGCAGAAATGAGTATAAGTGAAAAATTAAAGTCGGAAACAAAGAATATAATTCCGGCACAAATAAGAAGCAGAAGTATCAAAAATCTGCTCAGCTTTATAGTGAAGTTGTAAGCCCTTATAATTCCGTACCTGGCAGTGAGTAGCGCTTTAACTATCCTTCCGCCGTCGAGAGGCAGGACCGGAATAAGATTTATAAGGCAAAGACAAAGGTTGATGTCTGCACCAAATTTAAAAAATTCTGATTGTATAAATCGGTAAAGAATTATACAAACCCAGTAAAGCAGCAAACTCAAAGACGGGCCGGCAAAGGCAATCAGAAATTCCTTTTCGGAGCTTTGAATATAGCCGGATTTGAGCCTTGCTGAAATTCCGAATGGATACAGCTCAACCCTCGATACAGAAACGGAAAGAGCCTTTGCCCAAATGATGTGCGCCGTCTCGTGCAGAATTGCCGATAGATAGGCAACGACAAAGGTTTGTACGTATCCGCCGTATATGGCACATATAACGGTAGGAATAAGCCAGATACTGATTTTTAAGTGTTTGCCAATGGGTATCTCAAAGATTTTCGACAGTTGTTTCGATAGTTTCATTTACATTTTCCTCTGTTTTCGTATTATCCCAGATACGGCTTATTGCCGAAATAAGTAATGCAGTATCCGGTTTATAGTTTAATGCCGATTTGGCGGCGTCTTTTAAAATATCGGGCGATGCAGGTGTGCAAACCGCCGCGAAAATAACAATTGATGCGGTCAACTGCAAAACAAGCTTTTTGCCGTAACTGTTCCGTTTTGGCTTTTCACGGACCGAACGGCTGCGCCGTCTTTGGTATTCGCTATACTCTGCCATAGGTAGTCCCTCCTTTGTAAAAATATATGCCGCAACAAAAAAGGTTATGCTTGAAAAGAGCGGGTGTTTGGTGTATAATGAGTTTACAAAGCAAATTCAATAAATTGCCTTACGGCATTAATTAAAATTCAAGGGGAATTACTGAGTGGATGATTTTTTAGCCTGACTTGACACGAACACGATGATGATTATATAAAAAATGAAGAAGTACATAGGTATAGTCAACATATTTTAAATAAACAAAATTTGGGGGATAAATATGTATATGCAAAACTTACATACGCACACAACTTTCTGTGATGGTGCGGATACAGCCGAGGAAATGATTATTGCCGCAATACATAAGGGTTTTGATTCCATTGGTTTTTCGGGACATTCGTATGCGTCATATTCCAAGTATTGGGGTGATATAGACAGAGCGGAAGAATATAAAAAAACTATATTAGAACAAAAAAAGAAATACAAGGACAAAATAAAAATATATCTTGGACTTGAAGTAGATATGTATTCACAACCGAAAATGGTGGGATACGATTATTTGATCGGTTCGGTGCATTACTTTAAAATTGGAGAAGAGTATGTGGGCTTTGACAGAAGCGAACAAGAAGTGGAAACACTCATAAAAAAGCATTTCAACGGAAATGGTATGGAATATGCAAAATATTACTATCAAACATTGGCGCAATTACCGCAATACGGCAATTTTGATATTATTGGACATTTTGATTTGATCACTAAACATAGCGATAACCGAACTTTTTTTGATACAACAGCAAAAGAATATTTATCCGCAGCATTTGAGGCGGCAGAAATGCTATCAAAGAAAATACCCCTTTTTGAGGTTAATACAGGTGCGATTTCAAGAGGGTACAGAAAAGCTCCATATCCTTCGATGCAGATAATAAGGCAATTTAAAAAACTGGGGCTGGGCGCTGTTATAACATCTGATAGCCATAGCACAAATACGATAGACTGTGGATTTGATTTGGCAACAGAACTTTTAAGGGAATGTGGTTTTAAAGAAAAATATATACTGACAGACAACGGTTTTATAGCTGTTGCACTATAAGGAGGATATAATGAATTATTTAACAGTTATAATATTGGTTTTTTCAGTACTGGGTGCATTAGACAGAATAGTTGGAAATCGCTTTGGCCTTGGAAAAGAATTTGAAAAGGCATTTATGTTATTGGGCACAATGGCACTTTCTATCATTGGTATGATCGTAATATCTCCGTTCATCGCAGAACTAATGAAACCATTATCAGAGTTTTTGGTTAGTTCTTTACATATTGACCCTTCTATTATTCCTGCATCTTTATTCGCAAACGATATGGGTGGTGCAACACTGGCTGTTGAGATGGCGATGGATGATAAATTGGGGTTATATAATGCTTTGGTTGTTTCTTCTATGATGGGGTGCACAATGTCATTCACGATTCCTTTTGCCCTTGGAGTTGTAGATAAAAGTCAACATGAAGAACTTTTGTTTGGACTTTTGTGTGGTATCGCAACCATACCGCTTGGGTGTATTGTATCGGGAGTTTTATGCAAAATACCATTTGTTTCATTGTTGTTAGTTCTTATGCCACTTGTTATATTTTCCGCTATTGTTGCATGTGGACTTATTTATTTTCCGGGATTTTGCGTAAAGGCATTTAAGGTCTTCGGAAGTTTCATCACGATATTAATTACAATAGGCCTTGCGCTTGGTATTATAAGATTTCTGACCGGATATGAAGTTATAAAAGGCCTTGCCACAATTGAGGAAGGGGCATCCATTAGCGTTAATGCAGCAATTGTGCTTTCCGGTTCATTCCCGCTTATGTATGTCTTATCAAAGGTTTTGTCAAAACCTCTTAAGGTTGTGGCTAAAAAAATGGGTGTTAATGAATATTCAATAGTTGGTATTATTTCGTGTCTTGCTTCAAGCACAACATCGTTTGGAATGATGGATAAAATGGACAAAAAGGGCACAGTACTCAATTCGGCATTTGCAGTATCAGGTGCATTTGTTGTAGGCACTCATCTTGCTTTTACCATGGCTTTTAATAGTGAATATGTAATTCCAGTAATTTTTGGAAAAACCGTCTCAGGAATTCTGGCAATATTGCTTGCAAATGCGATATATAGCAAAACCAATAAAGTAGATTCTAATTAAGCTGCATCATAGATAAGGGGGTACATTTCATTTCACTAATACCAAGTTTATAAAAATCAAAACATTTGTTTGCTGATAATAAATATTTACATATCGGGCGGGAAAATCTGATATTCCTGCGGGTTCTGATGAAAAATGTTCAAGAAAACTTGTAGGGGCGATTCACGAATCGCCCGAATAATAGGAAAATAGTAGTAGGTACTAATATTCACTGTTCACCTGACTTGACACGAGTATAGTAAGGATGTCGAATGATGTCGAAAGGAGAGAGTGAATATGTTCTTCAAAAAGAAAACGAATAAAAATATAGAAGCTGTAAACTTGGAATTCGGAGGGAACAATGATTATCTTGGGAAATTTGTTTTTGTATTGAATATAGAAGATGTCGATAATGAACTTAAAATTATTTTATCGGGATATGTTGAGGGTGAAAAGGGAACTGGTGTTGATGAGGAGTGTAATGAAGCTCTTAAAGAAATATTAAAGGAAAGTACTCCTATTTATCCAAACGAGGACGATGTTTATGAAATCGTATTTCCGAGTTATATAATATATCAAGTTAGAAATGAGTCCTATTGTTCTTGGGATGATTACAACATAAGAAAAGGAAACAGGCTGTACATATATGAAAAGTCAAAATTTTTAGATTACTTTAAAAGTGTAACGGATTGCTGTCAGTCTGATGATGGTGATTATTACCCTGGCGAATGGATACATTATGGAATTGATGCAGAGGATCATGTCATTGATATAATCTCACATGAAAAACCGATTATAAAAAAGATATCAAAATAAAGTTTTTATTCCTAACTTAACACGAGCTATTAATAAATTTACAAAGGAGATAACTAGCATGGAATTAAGAGGTCTTAAAATCAATTTTTTGGGAGACAGTATTACACAGGGGGTGGGAGCGAGTTGTGAACAGACGATATACCACTCAGTTTTGAAAAAG
>SVJR01000024.1 GCA_015068845.1 Oscillospiraceae bacterium | reverse complement strand
AAAAACACAAAATCAGAAGATACGGCTTCCACGGTACATCACACAAGTATGTTGCACAGGAAGCAGCAAAGATGCTCGGTAAAAAGCCCGAGGATATCAAGATGATTACCTGTCATATGGGTAATGGCTCAAGTATCACAGCTGTTGACGGCGGTAAGTCTGTTGACACATCAATGGGCTTCACTCCTCTTGCAGGTGTGGTTATGGGTACTCGCTCAGGTGATATTGACCCTGCTATTGTTAAGTTCATCGCTGAGGCTGAGGGTATGACTGTTGATGCAGTTGACAGCCTCCTCAACAAGAAGTCAGGCGTTCAGGGTATCTCCGGTGTAAGCTCCGACTTCCGTGACCTTGAAGCAGCTCAGTCTGAAGGCAACGACAGAGCAGCACTTGCCCTTGATATGTTTGTTGAAAGTGTAAGAAAGTTCATCGGTTCATATATGGTTAAGATGGGCGGCGTTGATGTGATTGTATTTACAGCAGGTATCGGCGAGAACACTCCCGTTATGCGTAATGCCATCACCAAGAACCTCGAAGCATTCGGTATCAAGGTTGATGCTGAAAAGAATGCAAAGGCAATCCGCGGCGCACAGATGGATATCTCTGCTGCTGATTCAAAGGTTAAGGTTCTGGTTGTTCCCACAAACGAAGAACTTATGATTGCAAAGGAAACACTTGACCTTGTAAAATAACAAAAACAAACCGGGGCTGCCTGTATACGGGCAGCCCTTTTTACCTATGGAGAGATTAAAATGTCAAAGGAATTCCTTATAGATTATGACGGTCTTTCGGACGAACAACTAGTTGAGCTTTCGATAGCCGGAGATGTTATTGCAACCGAATGTATTCTTGCCCGTTATAAAAATCTTGTTCGTTCAAAATCCCGTATGTATTTTCTGGTGGGTGCGGACAAGGAGGATATAATTCAGGAGGGAATGATAGGCCTTTTCAAGGCAATCCGTGACTTCTCGCCTGAAAAGCAGGCATCGTTCCGTGGCTTTGCTGAACTGTGCATAAAACGCCAGATAATCACGGCGGTCAAAACAGCAACAAGGCAAAAACACATTCCGCTAAACTCCTATGTGTCACTCAGTAACCCTATTTTTGAGGGCGAGTCAGAAAGTGCCCTCGAGGAACTTCTGGAAAGCGGTCTTGAGGCTGACCCGGAGCACCTCTTTATCAGTAAAGAAAATGCAGCCTTCCTGAGCGAAAGAATGAACGAGGTTTTAAGTGGTCTTGAAAAAAGCGTGCTGAGTCTTTATATGGAGGGTAAGTCGTATCAGGAAATTGCAATGGCTTTATCCCGTTCTCCCAAATCTATCGACAATGCATTGCAAAGGGTCAAGAAAAAGATGGAGAAATTCGAGGATTTCTAGACCGAAATTTTGGTTAATTTTTTGAACAGAATACATTAAAATTTTGCTTGTCAAGAGGAAATAAAAATATATTTTTTGAAATTATGTAAACCTCTTTTGTGAACACTTTTGGTTTACATAATATTGCTTGTGGACAAAGAATAGCGTAGAATAAGTTATTAACAGAGTTATTCACATTATCCACAGTTTGAGCTTATTAAAGCGGAAAATAACCTCGAAATTTGCCAAAAACGGTGGAAAACCCCATAGATTCAAGGGGTTGTCTGAAATGGTTTAAAAAGCGGATTTGGTTTACAATAATAAATTTCAAGAAATTGGAAAATAAAAAACAGGGCAAAAAATAACCTGTCGTAAGTAAAGGTTGATGCGGTGGGACTCGGGGCTGTTTTGGCAGACGGAAAGGTGTAAAAAATGGAGAAGAAAATAGGGATGCCTTTTGGGCGTGATGAGGTAAAAAAACTAAAATGCGGAGACCGGGTTTTGATCACTGGCGAAATTTATACAGCACGAGACGCGGCTCACAAACGGATGATTGAGACTCTCGAGGCGGGCGGCGAACTTCCGGTGGATATTAAGGACAGCATTATTTATTATGCAGGACCTGCGCCGGCAAAGCCGGGACGGGTAATTGGCTCGTGCGGGCCGACCACAAGCTGCCGTATGGATGCGTATGCGCCGAAGCTCATTGCACTTGGCTTAACCGGTATGATAGGCAAGGGTGAGCGCAGCGATGAGGTTATTGCGGCGATGAAGGAATACGGAAGTGTATATTTTGGTGCAATCGGTGGAGCAGGGGCTTTGATTGCTGAGTGCGTGAAGAAGTCTGAGATTGTTGCGTACGAGGATTTGGGAACCGAGGCTATACGAAAGCTGACGGTGGAAAATTTCCCTGCTGTTGTAGTAATTGACAGTTTTGGTAATAGTCTTTATGACAGATAGGTTATAAATTAAAAAAGTACTTGCAAATAATAAGAAAATAGAGTATACTATGAAAGTGGTCAAATAAAAGGATTGCTTTGACGGCTTAAAATAGTATGTAAATACAGATATAAAGGAGAGATAAAAATGACACAGATTACAAAAGACACCATCATTCTTGATGTTCTCAGACTCGACCCCGAGACAGCACCTTTCTTCCTTGAAATCGGAATGCATTGCCTTGGTTGCCCTTCGGCAAGCGGCGAAAGCATTGAACAGGCTTGTATGGTTCACGGAACAGATGCGGACGAGTTGGTTGACAAAATCAATGCATTTCTTGCGTCAAAAAGCAAATAGTATTTGCCGAAAAACCTTGGAAAATAAGCGATTCCGCGGTATATTTACTGCGGAATCTGCCTATATTTAATAAAATTTTTATAAAAAATAAATTTTCTTATTGACAAACCGGTATTTGTTGTGTATAATAATTGTTGCTGATTTAATCGGCACGGTATTTTGGAGTATGGGCGCATAGCTCAGCTGGGAGAGCATCTGCCTTACAAGCAGAGGGTCATAGGTTCGAGCCCTATTGTGCCCACCATTTTTTCAAAGTGCCGGTTTATGTGGGCGCATAGCTCAGCTGGGAGAGCATCTGCCTTACAAGCAGAGGGTCATAGGTTCGAGCCCTATTGTGCCCACCACATTTTTTTTGAGGGTTTACCGAAATGATACTTGACTTATCCACTATTGTTAATGTTGACGGCAAAAAGCTGGATTTTGAAGGACAGCTGGATTTTACCGGCAGGGAAGAACAGGGCGTGAGTTTTATTTCACCTGTTACCGTTTGTGGCAGACTTTCAAATATGGGCGGCAGTCTTGAGCTTGAGGCTGTGGCAAAAATGCAGCTCGGCTTTTTGTGCGACAGATGCCTTGAGGCGATTGAAGAGGATTTTGAATGTTCCTTTAAAGAGGTTCTCAGAAAAGAGGATGAAAAGTCTTCGGAAGATAAAAATCCTGATGTTATGTCCTTCAAAGGCAACAGCATAGAGCTTGATGAGATTGTACTTAACAATATTATTGTTGAAGTTCCGCTCAAACATTTATGCAAAGAAGACTGCAAAGGTTTGTGCCCGAACTGCGGACAGAACCTTAACAATGGTGAGTGTCAGTGCGACACAAGACCTACCGACCCCAGGTTCGATATTCTGGATAAATTATTGTAGATTATGCAGGGGCTCCCTGTTAAAATTATATTTGATTGGAAAGAGGTGTAGCTAATATGGCAGTTCCAAAGAGAAAAACTTCTAAAGCAAGAAGAGATAAAAGAAGAGCTAACTGGAAGCTTGTAATTCCGGGAATGGTTGCTTGCCCCCAGTGCGGTGAGTTCAAAATGCCTCACAGAGTCTGCAAGGCTTGCGGATACTACAACGGAAAAGAAGTTGTAAAAAAAGAGGCGTAAAAACAGAATAAAGAGGTCGTATCAAATGGAAAATTTCCGATTTGATACGACTTTTTTTGTTAATAAATATTGTATTTAAAAATAATATGTGATACAATATAATGTGAAATATGCAAAAATTTTGTTGAAAAAGGCTAAAGACATTCTGAGGTGTGGTTTTGCAGAAAACAGATATTTTTCGCAGATTGTTATTTGTACCGATTGTTGCCGTTGTTGTTGCGGCCGTGTTGAGACTTGACTTGGCAATACGGTATCTTAATAAAATAACTGAGGATATACATATTCCTACTTCGTCATTTGCGCATTATAAGCCTACGAAGAGCTCTGTGAAGATTAAAGCTGACAGCAAAGAAGTTCCCGACAAGGACCGGATTGATTTGAATAAGGCGGAGCTGTCCGAACTTGATTCTCTGCCGGAAATAGGCAAGGCACGGGCAGAAGCAATTATTCTGCAACGCGCAAAAATGGGTGGCTTTTATTCGGTTGACGATGTTTTATGCACACCGGGGATAGGCCTCAAAACGCTTTTCGAAATCAAAAATATGGTTACAGTTTCAAACGAAAAACTGTAAGGGGAGGACCAAAATGTTTAAACAGGGTTATATGAAAGAGGGTAAGGGCGTCGAAAAACGAAACCCCGACGATTCAAGAATAAAAATATTCTTTGAGCTGTTTTTCAGAAAATTCTGGCAGCTTTCAAAGCTCAATTTATTGTATATAGCAAGTTGTGTTCCGACATTTGTGGTTATGATGCTCCTGGCGGGGCTGATTTCCAGCCGCATTACCAATGCAAGTGCTTCGCTGCTCGCCGGAATTATGGGGCTTGCAGCACCGGATGCATCAAATCCGGAATTCTCTACAATGCTTGCGACCTTGGATGTTGGAGCGAGAGGAGTTGTTTCGTTTATTGTTGCAGTTATGTGGGGTATGGGTCCGGTAACTGCAGGCTTTACCTACATTCTCCGTAACTATGCAAGGGAAGAACACGCGTGGCTGCTCAGCGACTTCTTCGGAAAGACCAAGCAGAACTTTGGCCAGGCGTTGGTGGTATGGCTTGTTGACCTTGCGATGTTTTCTGTGCTGACAACGGCGTTTTTCTTCTATTCGGTGCAAACGGGAATGCTGCATTATCTGTCATATATAGTGCTGTCGGTAATTATTCTTTATACAGTTATGCATTTTTATATTTATCAGTGCATTATAACCTTCAAACTTTCTGTTAAAGATATATTCAAAAATTCTGCAATCTTTGCGCTTGTTGAAGCCCCCAAGAACCTTCTGCTTGCATTTATTCTGTTCTTTGTGCATCTGGGGCTTCCGTATATTGCAGCACTTTACGGCTGGCCGGTGTGGTTCTGGCTTGTATTTATCATTCTTGAGCTGTTCTTACTGATTGCGGCATCCGGATTTATGGTAAATTTCTGGGTATACCCTGTGTTTGAAAAATATATTATAGAAGCAGAAAAAAAACCCGATGTTACCAAAGAACCTGCTGGTTCGGATAAGGTTGACGATATAGAATATCTTATGTAAATTATACCATTGGTAAGAAATATATTTTGTGAGGTAAAAATTATGAAAAAGAACAACCACTATCCCTATTACGAAATGCCCGAAATCCGTGATTTCCGTCATTTGACGAATTTTATTGCGGAGACCTATTCCGAAAAGAATGCTTTTATGTTTGAACGCAACAAAAAGGATGTTACTGCAAGTTATCCTCAGTTCAAGGCAGATATTGATGCACTTTGCGTTTACTTTACCGAAATGGGCCTGAAGGAACAGAAAATTGCACTTTATGCTGAAAACAGCTATGAGTGGATAGTTACATATTTTGCAGCAATCTGCAGTGATAATGTTATCGTGCCGATTGACAAGGAAATCACCGGTGTTGAGGTTAAAAATCTTGTTAACGACTGCGAAGCAAAGGTTCTTGTTTGCTCTGCAACCAAAAAGGCTGCAATTGACGAAAATCGCGATGATATGACATCGGTTGAAACGGTAATTGTTGTTTCTGAATACGAGGAGATTTTCGCAAAGGGTCGCGAACTCATTGCAGAGGGCAAGGACGAAATCCTTTCAATCGTTCCGGATGTTGAAAAGCTTTGTGCGCTTATCTACACATCCGGTACAACCGGCAAGCCCAAGGGTGTTATGCTTTGCCAGAGAAATCTGATTTACGATATGGTAAACAGCTGCCGCAATCTTTTGGAACCGCCGAATACTGTTGCACTTCTGCCGCTTAACCATACCTTTGGTATGATGGCGTGTGTTCTTTGTCAGGTTTATGCGGGACATATTACATATCTTAATCATAGCCTCAGAAATGTACTTAAGGATATCAACACATTAAAGCCATGCCATGTTTCTGTTGTTCCGCTGTTTGTTGAGACCTTCTACAAGGGCATCTGGAAGAATGCTAAAAAGAGTGGCAAGGATAAGGCACTCAAGGTTCTTATCAAGGTCAGCAACGGGCTCCGCAAGGTTGGCATTGATATGCGTAAGGTGTTCTTCAAGTCGGTTATTGACGCATTCGGCGGCAATCTCGAAATGATTATTTCCGGCGGTGCTCCCATTGACCTTGAAATTGCAAAGGGCTTTGAAGATTTGGGAATCACCCTTATCAGCGGCTACGGGATTACCGAGTGTTCGCCCATTGTCTCAACCGACAGAAACAAGGACTATAAGTTCGGCAGCGTTGGACTCCCGATCCCCGGTGTTGAAGTTAAGGTTGACAACCCCGATGAAAACGGCGAAGGCGAGCTCCTCATCAAGGGCCCCATTGTTATGATGGGCTACTACAATAACCCCGAGGCAACAGCCGAGGTGTTTGACGGTGACTGGTTCCGCAGCGGTGACTACGGCCGTATTGATGACGAAGGCTTTATCTTTATCACCGGCAGAAAGAAGAATATTATTATCACACCTAACGGCAAAAATGTTTACCCCGAGGAAATCGAAGCAGTTATCCAGCATATCGAGGGCGTAAACGAGGTTGTTGTGTTTGAAGGAGACGATGTAATCTGTGCCGAAATCTATACCGAAACACCGGAGGAAAAGGAACGCATCAAGGCAGATGTTCAGGCTCTTAACAAAACCCTGCCGTCATACAAGCATGTTCAGAAGGTGTTGTTCCGTGAAACAGAGTTTGAAAAGACCACAACTAAAAAGATAAAGAGAAACTATAATAAATAAACAAACCTTTGTGAGGGCAAAATGGTTAATATAGGAAATGAATGGGACTCGCTTCTTTGGGAAGAGTTTCAAAAGGAATACTATCTCAAGCTCCGGGCATTTCTTGCGCGGGAATATAAAAGCCGCCGGATTTTTCCGGATATGTACGATATTTTCAATGCTCTTAAATATACCTCGTACAGTGATGTGAAGGCGGTGATTTTGGGCCAGGACCCGTATCACGGCGAGGGTCAGGCTCACGGCTTGTGCTTTTCGGTAAAGAAGGGTGTCGAGCCGCCACCGTCACTCAAGAATATGTTTAAGGAGCTGAACGAGGATGTTGGAATGGAGATTCCAAGCCACGGTGAGCTTACAAAGTGGGCAAAGCAGGGCGTACTTCTTCTCAACACGGTTCTGACGGTTCGCTCGGGTGAAGCCAACAGTCACAAAGGCATGGGCTGGGAGATTTTCACCGATAAGGTGATTGAGGTTCTGAACAACCGGGAAAAACCGATAGTGTTTATACTCTGGGGCGCAAATGCCCGACGGAAAAAAGAACTTATAACCAACTCTCAGCACAAGATTCTTGAAACGGCACATCCAAGTCCGCTGTCAGCGTATAACGGATTTTTCGGGTGCAAACATTTTTCAAAAACCAATGAGCTTTTAAAGGCGATGGGGGAAACACCCATTGACTGGACTTTGGATTAAAGATAATTGAAAGGAAATGCAGTTATGAGAAATACGGTAGATATACTGGGAGTAAAGGTGGATAAGGTGACATTTGCCCAGGCACTTGATATTGCGGAGGGGTTTGTCCGTACCGATGGGGTATCCACTATTTTCACGCCTAACTCTGAAATTGTGATGTGTGCCCGTGAAGATGCAGAAATGATGGAAGTTTTAAACAATGCCGACCTTTGCACAGCAGACGGAATCGGCATTGTGTACGGCTCAAGAATTCTTAAAGACGCCGTGCCTGAACGGGTGGCGGGCTTTGACTTGACCTGTGCACTTCTGGAAAGACTTTCAAAAACGGGAGATGGAATATTCCTTTTTGGAGCAAAACCGGGAGTTGCGGATACTGCAAAAGCAAACCTTGAGAAAAAGTATCCGGGAATAAATATAGTTGGAACCCGGAACGGGTATTTTAAGCCTGAAGACGAACCGGAGATTATTGATGAGATAAATAACTCCGGCGCAAAACTGCTGCTGGTTTGTCTCGGTGCCCCCAAACAGGAGAAATGGATTACGGCACATAAGCCGGAACTTAGCACCAATCTCTGTATGGGTGTTGGTGGAACCTTGGATGTTCTTGCTGGCGTTGCGAAGCGAGCGCCTAAGTGGATTATCAGGCTCAATCTTGAATGGGCTTACAGAATACTCAAAAACCCCTCAAGATTTGGCCGTTTTATGGCGCTTCCCAGATTTGTGGTTGAAATATTTAAAGCTAAGAAGGGTTGATTTATGCTGTATATGTTTTTATCGGAGGGCTTTGAGGAGACCGAAGCGATAGGCGCGCTCGATGTTATCCGTCGGGCAGGTATTGAAGTTAAAACCGTAGGCGTTTCAGGTAAAGAGGTCTGCGGCAGTCACGGAGTCAAGGTGGCTGCGGATATCGAAATGTCTGCAGTATCATTTGAGGATATGCAGGGTGTGATTCTTCCCGGCGGAATGCCCGGAACTACAAACCTGCAAAACGACGAAACGGTGAAAAAAGCTGTTCTTCACTGTGCGGAGAGTAAGCTCTTGGTTGCGGCAATATGTGCGGCACCTATGGTTCTTGGCGAATTGGGCGTTTTAAAAGGTAAAAAAGCGGTTTGCTATCCGGGCTTTGAACAGTATCTTGAGGGAGCAATGCTCTGTTCTGATGGAGCGGTTAAGGACGGAAACATTGTCACAGGCAAGGGCGCAGGTGCTTCGATGCTGTTCGGCGCGAAGATTGTTGATTTTTTTATGCCGGGTAAGGGGACTGAGATTCTCGGACAGATGCAACACTTTATCGGTTAAATAGGAAGGTAAGAATGTCGGATAAAAGATACGAACTCAGAAGACAAGTTAAAAGTGTGCGCTGGATGATATTCTGGGTTGTGCTGGCTCAGTTTGCGGCAGAAACCGCAATTGAGGCGGCGGTGAGCTTTATGCCAACGCCACCGCACAATTATATCAGAATTGCAGCGATAGAGCTGATTGCGATTGGTGTGCCGATAATGGTCTACGCCAAAACAGCGTGGAACGGCAAAAGTGTAAAGTCGGAGCTTTGTCTCAACAAAACCCAAATTGGCTTCTTTATACTTGCGGCGATTCTTGGCGTTTGCGGTCAGTTTGTTATGATGCTCCTCAACATCCCCGGGAATATTCTTATAACCAGAATTCTGGGTAGCGCGGCAACCGAAACAGTTCCCGTAGCAATGGGCTGGGGCGAGGTTCTTCTGGGTCTTTTGTGCCTTGTTGCTGTTCCGGCGGTTTTGGAGGAATTCTGGATGCGAGGCATCATATTCCGTGCATATAACCGCTGCAACACGAAGGCGGCGGTGCTGTTTACCGCAATTATTTTTGCATTCTTGCATATGCGCCTTAACGAGCTTGCGGGTTTTTTGTTTATGGGCATTGTTGCATCGCTGATACTGATAAAAAGCAATTCCCTCTATGCGGCAATGGTGTATCACGCATTCAGTAATCTGACGGCATTACTTTTCAGCGTATACATTGCACCGGGAATTTTCAATTATCTTTTTCTGGTTCTGGCGGTGGCGGTTCTGGTTTTTGTTCTGGCGTTTATGTTGCTTGTCAGACAGAAAAATGCTATGCCTATTCAAAAGGAATTCAAAACCGGCGGACTGGTTGTGAACAGCGTTTTCAGCCTTCCGGTTATATTGAGCATTGCTGTGGTGGTGCTTAAAAGCTTTTTGCTCAAAATTGCAGGGTGATAGTTATGAAACGGTGGATTTTAGGATTTAAAAATACGGGCTTTGGCAGACGGAACCTGAAGTCGGCGGCTGTAATTTCGCTGTCGGTTTTGGTTCTTTGTGTTTGTATATGGCTTATATCAGCCTTTTCGGATATGTTCGGGCTGATGCCGGGAAAAGGCCGCGAGGTTATGGTTGAAATACCAAAAGGGACAAGCGTTCAGGGTATTTCTCAAATCCTTAAAGAGGAAGGCGTTGTAAGACACCTGTTTGTTTTCAGAGTATATGAAAAGCTTGGCGGCGAACACATTTTTCAGCAGGGCGGACACCTTGTGGGAACAGGGCAAAGCTACGGCTCGGTAATCAAAAAACTTGTCAGTGCCCCCGAAATTGCTGAGAACGAGACCGTGACAGTTCTTATCCCCGAGGGCTTCGAGGCGTGGCAGATTGCCGAAAAGTTCGAGCAGCTTGGCATGGCCGACAAGGATGAATTTTTGAGGCTTCTTGACGAAGGTGACTTTGACTTTGATTTTATAGACGAAATAGAGCGTACCGAGAACCGTCTTGAGGGTTATCTGTTCCCGGCAACCTATGAGTTCTTTGCCGGCGCTTCGGAGTATGATATAATAACAAAAATGCTTCAGGCGTTTGAGGATAATATTGTACCGATTTATGACAGTGTAGAGACGAGCTACACTCTGGACGAGGTAGTAACGCTTGCATCAATTGTCGAGCGCGAGGCGGCAAACGACAGCGAACGGGGTAAGGTGTCATCGGTTTTTCACAACAGGTTGCGGATAAATATGACACTCGGCTCGTGTGCGACAGTACAGTATATAATTAAGGAACGCAAGGCCGTTCTGAGTAACTCGGACATAAAGATAAAGTCCGACTATAATACCTATATAAATCCGGGATTGCCGGTGGGTCCCATAGCCTCACCGGGCACCGCTTCGGTTAAGGCGGCGCTTATGCCGGAGGATACGGATTATCTGTACTTTGCCGCAAGACCCGACGGCAGCGAGAATGTGTTCTCGAGGACAAACGAAGAGCATATCCGGATAGTTAAAGAACTACAAAACTAAAAAATATGACCGCAAGGGAGAATTTTTTAAATGAAATCCTGGATTGAGGAAGATAATATAAATTATGAATATATAATAAGATATATAAGAGATACAATTCCACCGCGTGAAGGCTACATAAAGGAATTGGAAGCCTTTGCAAAGGCGAATGATGTCCCGATTTCCCAACCCGAAAGCATAAGGTTTATCGAGGTGTTACTCAAGCTTATGCGTGCAGAAAAAGTCCTTGAGATTGGTTCTGCAATCGGGTATTCGGCGATGCGGATGAGCCAAAGCTGCGGCGCAGATGTGGTAACGGTTGAATTGTCCGGGGAAATGGCGGACATAGCCGAAGCGAATATCAAGAAAATGGGACTTGATAAAAAAATCCGGCTGATTCGCGGCGATGGGGTTAAGGTTCTTGCCGAAATGCCGAGCGCAGAGGAATATGATGTGATTTTTGTTGATGCGGCAAAGGGTCAGTATATGGAGTTCTTTCCGCACTGTATGCGGCTTTTGAAAAAAGGCGGCGTATTGATTTCGGACAATGTATTATATAAAGGTATGACCGCAACAGACGAGCTGGTGGTCAGACGAAAGATAACAATTGTCCGCCGCCTCCGGGCGTATCTTGATATGCTGAATGCCCACGAGGGGCTCAGTACGGCGATACTGCCAATTGGTGATGGAATTGCGTTAAGTTTTAAGGAAAGGTAAGGCAACACCATAAGATTTAAGGAGTGATGGTGCTTTGGTTATTGATAATCTCAACAAGCACAAGGATTTAAAAAAGAATTTTGATTTCACGCTATTTCTTCTTGTTATGGCGGCAGCGGTATTTGGAATAGTAATGATTTCCAGCGCATCGCCCTCGCCGGGAAGGCATGTGGCGGTGCAGACCGGTGCACTTATACTCGGCATAGGAGCGATAGGTCTCTTGATGGTGCTCGACTACGAATACCTGGCAGACCTGATGCTGTATCTTTACGGTATCTCGGTAATACTTCTTATTCTGGTTCTTATCCCCGGCATAGGCAAGCTGGAAAACGGTGCGCGAAGCTGGTTCCGTTTCGGCTCGTTGATAGGAATTCAGCCGGCGGAGCTTGTCAAATTGGCGTTCATTATTACCTTTGCCAAGCATTTGTCTGAGGTTGACGATTTGATTGACAGACCGCGAAATGTGTTGTTTCTGCTTCTCCACGCAGGACTTCTTATCGGGCTGATTCTGCTCCAGCCTGACTTTGGAACAGCGGTTGTGTTCGGGTTCATTATGGTATCAATGCTTTTCGCGGCAAATATCAGTTGGAAGTATATAGCCTGCGGAGTCGGTGCGGTATCTGTTGCAGCCCCCCTGGGCTGGTTCTTTGTTCTGAAGCCTTACCAAAAGGAAAGAATAATCAATCTGTTCAATCCGGAAAATGACCCTTCCGGAACGGGCTATCAGGTAACTCAGTCAAAAATTGCAATCGGCTCAGGTCGTATGTTCGGCAACGGTCTTTACAAGGGTGGCAGTCAGTATAATAACTTCCTGCCCGAACGCCATACCGACTTCATTTTCTCGGTAGTATGCGAAGAACTCGGATTTCTGGGCGGTCTGATAGTTATTGCACTTCTGGTTGCAATCGTTATAAGATGCTTGGTTATCGGTATGAACGCCCGTAACAATCTGGGCAGATACATCTGTATGGGCGTTGCGGCAATGTTCTCGTTCCATATTATTGAAAATATCGGCATGTGTATCGGCATAATGCCGGTAACGGGTATACCACTTCCGTTTTTCAGCTATGGCGGCTCATCCATGCTGACAAATATGATTGCAATCGGGCTTGTGCTTAATGTTAAGTACCGAAGCAAATCCATCAATTTTTAGGCTGTGATAAAATGCCCAGACCGCATAACGCAAAATGTGTTTATGCTACGAACAAACCTCACCACTCGGCGTATCTGTATACGCCTTCGGGTAACCCCCTTGGGTTCGGTTTGTCCGTTCTGCGCTATTTTATCTTCGCCTACACAAAGCGCTGTGACAAAATGCCCAGACCGCATAACGCAAAATGCGTTTATGCTACGAACAAACTCACCACTCGGCGTATCTGTATACGCCTTCGGGTAACCCCCTTGGGTTCGGTTTGTCCGTTCTGCGCTATTTTATCTTCGCCTACACAAAGCGCTGTGACAAAATGACCAGATCGCATAACTCAGAATATGTATATAAATAAGGCTGTGATAAAATCACAGCCTTATTTTTTTAAAAGTTCTAGCAAAGCATTTTTTTGGTTTTCACATTTTCCGGAAATTACGGCATCTAAAAGTGTTTCAAGTGCATTTCCTATTTCCGGTCCGTTAATGCCAAGATGCTCTAAAAGGTCCTGCCCGTTTATATCAAGCTGCGAAATCATATAACACTCGCTGTTTGCTTTTATATCCGATATTATTTCTTCAATATCCCGCAAGATTTCTGAATCGCCGGATAGTGCACATTTTCCTTTAATAATATAGTCCATATTTTCAGCACCAAATTCACGGAGCTGTTTTTTTATCGAAGCTTTATCCGGCAGAATTTCAACAGCTAAACCTTTTGTAATTGTTTCAGCGGCGTGTTTTACGGCATTGCTGAATTTAAGATGCCGGAGAGCATCGGAAACAGGAAGCCCGTTCAGCATAAGTGCCAACCTCAGTGGAAGATGTGGCGTGGCCAAAGATGCTGCCTTGCAGTTTTCTTCCCATACGGAGTCCGGGACAGGGTGCTTAATCCCCAAAACTTCCAGAAAGATATTTTTATAAGCAAGCAATATGTTTTCTGGTTTTTCTGCAAGTAGTAGTTTTGATAGCTCAGCACTTATTCTTTCTTTTGCAATGTTTTGGAGAAGATGCGCACCATTTTTGATTGCCTCTGCAGTATGGACTTCAAGCTCAAAATCCAGCGTTGCGGCAAAGCGAAGTGCCCGCATTATCCGCAGGGCATCCTCGTTGAAACGCAGCCGTGCATCACCTACACAACGCAAAACTTTGTTTTTAAGGTCGAGTTGTCCGTTATATGGGTCTTTAAGACCGTTCTTTGGGTTGTACGCCATTGCGTTAACAGTGAAATCACGACGGCTGAGGTCATCCTCTAAATTTGCCGAAAAGGTTACCTTCTCCGGATGCCGGCAGTCGGCATATTCCCCGTCAATACGATAGGTCGTTATTTCAACGGGATTGCCGTCGCTTATGACGGTAACGGTTCCGTGCTTCAGCCCGGTGGGGATGGTGGTGAACTCTGAAAAAATCTCAAGAACCTTTTCGGGGCAGGCGGAGGTGGCAATATCCCAGTCTGAGGGGACTTTTCCTAAAAAACTATCACGGACGCAGCCGCCTACGGTATATGCTTCAAAGCCGGAGTCTTCCAAAATGTTTAAAATCGGGAGAATATATTCGGGAACATCAATCATTCCAAGACCTCCGCTTCATTGTTAGCTTTGCATATTTTATCAAGAGTAAAAGCAAGCTTGAACTCGGCAAAAGTTGCGGCATAGAGGGCAAGGTTGGGGATATATGGCGCCGGTGAAGCCATGCCGAGTTGTCCGTGGGACTGGAACTTTGGCAGGTAAATATCAAAGCGATTGCCACTTTTCAGAGGAGCATACACAAGCTTCCCGGAAAGCTCGTCAACAGCTTTTTTTGCAACTGCAACCGATTGCGCCATGATTGCATTAAAACTTATTTCGTCGCTTATAAACAGCACGGAGCTATCATTAGAGTTGATTGCGTCAGTAATTACCGGATTAAGCGGTAGACTGTTGTCGCGGATATGAAAAACAATCGAGTTTTTTGTTTCGGTTGCGTAGAATGTAATATTTATAGGGTCAAAACTCTCAATGGATGAGTTTTTCAGGCAACAGTATAGTATCTGCAGAATGGCAAGCTCCAGCTTGCGCTCGTCGGTCTGCACGAAAAATGAATGGTCAAGCCTTGTGTAGTGTTTGACCGAAACAGGAAAATATTCAGATACGGTGGAACAGAAACTTGACGATATCTGCTCAAGCAGTTCGTCTATATTATAGGAAGAATATGTCCGGTGGCTGTTGTAGCTGTTATGGGTCAAAAGATACTCTGCCGAGCTGCAGATTCGATTCATCTGAAAAAGTCCAAGCTGCACCGCCTTGTAATGCTGAAACTCTGCGAGAGAAAAATTGCTCCCCGAGATGTGCTCCAAAGAATTATGGCAGGTATAGATAGCTTGTTTAATTGATGAAAGTGTTTCGAGAAAAAACGAATTCAGTTCGCTATTCATTTGACGATCCTCCAATGTAATTTTCTAAATTATACCATTATTAGCCGCAGATTTCAATAAATTTAAAAAATATGGTAAAAAAGGGTCAAAATTAAGGCTAAAATAAAAAATTTTTCGACTTGAAGTCAGAGTAAACAAGAGTAAAAAGGAGAAAAACAAAGAAAAACAGACCTTTGCCAATGGTAAATTAAATTATTTGAAAAAAGGGGTTGACAAAGTAAATAAAAGATATTATAATTGGATATGCTGCGTTAAGGGGTCGGTGTATTGGCGCCTTTCGCAAGTAAAAAATTTCAGATTGCAGACTGTGGGCAAATGCACATATGTCAATGCGGTGTGTTCATCTGCTCATAGTCTGAAATAATCTTAGGAGGTACAAAAATGTCAACTTATATGGCAAAAGCTAATGAGCTTGAAAAGAAGTGGTACATTCTCGACGCTGCAGGCAAGCCCCTCGGCCGTGTTGCTGCAAAGGCTGCTGAGATTCTCAGAGGTAAGCATCGTCCTGAATTCACACCCAATGTAAACTGCGGTGAATATGTTATCGTTATCAACGCAAAGGATGCTGTTCTGACAGGCAAAAAGCTTGAACAGAAGAAGTATTACAGACACACAGGCTACATCGGCCACCTTAAGGAAGTTTCCTACAAGGATATGATGGCTAACAACCCCGAAAAGGCAATGGAACTTGCAATTGCAGGTATGCTTCCCCACAACACTCTGGGTAGACAGGCACTTAAGATGCTCAAGGTATACGCAGATGCAAACCACAATCACGAGGCTCAGTCACCCGTTGCGTGGACTGGCGAGATATAAGGGGAGGTAGAGAGATATGGCAAATACAGTTCAGTATTACGGAACAGGTAGAAGAAAAGAATCTGTTGCAAGGGTAAGACTTGTACCCGGCACAGGCGTTGTTACAATCAACGGCAGAGACATCGACGATTACTTTGGTCTTGAAACACTCAAGACAATCCTTCGTCAGCCCCTCGAACTCACAGGCACACTCGGCAAATTCGATGTTCTTGTTAATGTTAAGGGCGGCGGCTTCACAGGTCAGGCAGGCGCTATCCGTCACGGTATCGCTCGTGCACTCCTCGAAGTTGACGAAGAAGCATTCCGTGCAACCCTCAAGGCTGCAGGTTACCTCACTCGTGACCCCAGAATGAAGGAAAGGAAGAAGTACGGACTCAAGGCTGCTCGTCGTGCGCCTCAGTTCTCAAAGAGATAAAAAACAACAATATGTATTTTTCAACACTCATCAATTTTGGTGGGTGTTGTTTTTTTACCCCCTTTCGGCCTTCGGGCACCTCGGCACAGCACTCGGTGCTCGGGACTAAAAACAGTCCACCGGACTGTTTTTAAACGCCCCGACAGTTCACAAGAGCCAAAAAACGAACAAGTATACCAAGTGGGTGTTTTATTTTTCTCCATTAAGTACAAAATTCTGCCACTTTATAACACCCCTCAAACACCAACGATTGTTGGTATATCTTTTATCATAATACATTATACTTGTTTTGTCAAGAACAAATGTAGGTGATAAAATGAGAAGTATCTTAGCTGAGCGCTTGCGTAAGTGCAGAAAAGAAAAAGGTATAACCCAAGGGCAGGTTGCTATATATTGTGATATTACAGAAAAGGCATATCAAAATTACGAGCTAATGACAAGAGAACCTAAATTGGAAATTCTCGTTAAAATAGCGGACTTTTTTGAAGTATCTTTAGATTATTTGACAGGTCGGACAGATGTAAAATAACAAAGCTCTGCGGCAGTACAGCCGCAGAGCTTTGTTTTATACTTTTTCAAAAAACGATTTCATAACATTTACCAGATTATCGGCAGCGGCTTGAACAAATTCGGTGTACGACAGGTGTGAGCTACCGTCGGCGTTATCTGATATGGAACGAAGTATGCCGAAGGGTACTTCGTTTTTATAACATACATGACCGATTGATGCAGATTCCATTTCACAGGCGAATGCGTTAAAGGTTTCTGCAAGGTATTTCTTTTTGTCGGCACTGTTTATAAACTGGTCGCCGGAAACAATCTTGCCGGAAAGTGTGTGAATACCGTTTTCTGTTGCGGCATCATACAGCTTTTGTGATATTTCACTGTCGCAGGGGATATCAACAATGTCAAGCCCTGAAATGAACCCAACCGGGTCGCCGAGCGGCGATGTGTCCATATCGTGCTGAACAACCTTGTCGGCAACAACGATGTCGCAAATATTAAGTGTGGATTCAAGACCACCGGCAACACCACTGTTAATAATAAATCTCGGTGAGTATTTCAAAATCATTGTCTGGGTGCAGATTGCAGCATTAACCTTACCTACTCCGCTTACGGCAACCACGGTGGGGTGCCCCCAAAGAGTTCCGCAAACGAACTCGGTGCCGCTTACCGTCTCGGTGCTTTTGCCAAGCATCAGCTCCTTGAACTTATTGACCTCTACATCCATTGCTCCGATTATACCTATCATGAGTTATCCTCCGTGTATTTCAAAATTCAACAGCCCATATTGTAACCTATTTAATATAATTTGTCAACTTAAGCCGAGGAAGTCTTATGCACAAAGCCATCGGTAAAACAGCTTTACAAACATTGCTCCAAGGCTCATACGGGGAATTTCCTCAGATGCAAGAATATCACATACAGCAACCTTTTCGCCGTTTATTGTCAGGGTTGATGTTCCTATCTTCTGGTCCTTGGCAAGTGGCGCTTTAAGAGGCTCGTCAAAGCTTGTTGAAACATCTATCTTGTCCTGATTTCCTTTTTTTACTATAAAGCTTACATTCGGGTCGGCCTTCGGTGTAACGGTTTCGATCTTTCCGCCAATTACGGACATTGGCTCAAACGCTCCAATTTTTTCTGCGGCATTAACCACCGAGTAGTTTGCAAAGCCGTAGTCCAAAAGCTTGGTTGCACTTGCAAAACGCTCTGCACTGGAGGGTGCGGCAAGTACAACTGCAATCAGCTGCATTCCGTCGCGCTTGGCGGTTGCTGAAAGACAGTATTTTGCCATAGAAGTTGAGCCTGTTTTCAGGCCGTTTGCGCCCTTGTAAAAACGGATAAGCTTGTTGGTATTGGAAAGTCCAAACTCACCACCTCGCAATGTATCCATCCAGATGGTGGTGTAGTCCAGGATTTTTTGATGCTTCAAAAGCTCTTTGGAAATTACGGCTACATCCCGTGCTGTGCTGTAATGCTCAGCGGTTTCGTTAAGACCGTTGCAGTTGATAAAGTGTGTGTTTTTGCAGCCAAGCTCCGCGGCACGTTTGTTCATCATTTCTACAAATGCGGGCTCAGTGCCGGCAATGAACTCTGCCATTGCAACTGCGGCATCATTGCCGGATGCCACGGCAATAGCCTTCAGCATATCCTGAACACTCATCTCCTCGCCAACCTCTAAAAAGACCTGCGAGCCGCCCATTGATGCCGCATAGTCGCTTGTGGTAACTTTGTCCTCAAGCTTTATCTTGCCGAAGTCCAAAGCTTCCATTACAAGAAGCATAGTCATTGTTTTGGTAACGCTGGCAATGGGTAGCTTTTCATCTGCATTCAGCTCGTATAGAACCTGACCGCTGGCAGCCTCCATCAGTATTGCCGACGGTGCGGTTACCAGCTGAGCCGAAACATCGGCATTGACCTGACTGACAATTTCAGCACCGGCAATTGTGCCGGATATAAGTGCCACAGTACAGACCATGCATATAAGTTTCAGAAGTATTTTCATAATAAAATCAGCCTTTCTTCATTTAATGGTTGTATATTATATATGAAGAAAATCGGCCAATATTCATCTTTGGATATAGTATATAAAATTTTTAAAATTTTTTGTAAAAAAGTACTTGACAAAGGGAGAAGGATGTGTTAATATGAACGAGTTGCGCCGAGCGACGGGGTCGAGCCCGAAAAAAGAATTAAAAAAATTCAAAAAAAGGGTTGACAAAAGTTG
>SVJR01000045.1 GCA_015068845.1 Oscillospiraceae bacterium | reverse complement strand
GCTTTATCGCCTTTTCCTGTATCAACGCTCACAGCTATGCAGCCTCCGATAGCAAAAAGTGCCGCAATCGTATTGATAACCATATAAATCGGCGTTGCATAAGTTACAACCGAAAGTGACAAATCATCGAGATATTGACCTATTATAACCGTATCTGCCATTGAACCGATTGCTGTTGTCAGATTCATAAGAATTGTCGGTATAAGAATAGACAGAAATGTTCGAGTCACAAGAGGGCTTCGTTTAACGCTGAATGAATTTTCCATTTTATGCCCTCCTTAATTCTGATTTCTGCGGTCTATTACGCTTCTTACCTTTCCGCCGCCCGAGCTGAGTTCAAAGCTGTCCTTATCCTGTTTTACAATGTTTACAATACCGGTTTTATCGGTTAAGCACTCATTTATTTCAGGATAATTACTCTTAAGAATTTCAAGGACGTCAGATTCGGAGCCGGCAAACTCAGGTTCAACGCAAATCGTCATTACACTCACTTTGTCATAGGACAAAATAACCTGAAGCCATCCGTTATAGTTCATTTTTTTCGCAAAAATGGATTTAATTGTTTTGTAATTCACATAATTGGTTGCAAATTTAAAAACATCGCCGAATCTTCCCAAAAGCTCAAATCTCGGAGAAAGCCTTCCGCATTTACACGGCTCTTTTATGAATCTGCCAAGATCACCTATTTCATACCTTTTAATAGGCGTATTTTCCTGATCAACGGGTGTCCATACAAGTCTGCCAACCTCACCAAATTCGGCAGGTTCATCTCTATCCATCTTTAATATTTCGAGATACTTGCTTGGAGCAACATGATGAATGCTTCCTTCACAATACTCACAAGCATATCCCATAGAGCCAATTTCGTTGCAGCCGTATGTAATGGATGCAATCCTTTTTATATTAAATGTCTTTTTAATATACTCTGCCTGTGCAGGGTCAAAATGCTCTCCGCCGTAGAGTACAAGGTCAATACCGCCATAATTTTTGAGTGTTTCTTTCTGTTCAGAGAACAGTCTTAAAAGATAGGTGGGCATACCCATCAGCACATTTACTTTGCTTTCCACGATTTCATTTGCCACGCGTTCCATATCCATAACCGCAGTCATAGGAAGCTGTATTATCTCAGCACTCTTTAAAGCTTCATATATGCTAATAAAGCCACCGTACAATTCGCCCGAATAAAACAGATTCATACAGATATCTTTTTTAGGATTAACACCTGCAGCTATAATAAAGCGACCAGTTTCTTTGTAGGTAACTTCGGCATCAGCATAGGTGTGCGGTGCATATTTTGCTTTTCCCGAACTACCTCCGCTTTTAAGCACAAGATAACCCTCATTTTCGATTTCTCTTTTGGCAGGGAAGTCGTCTTTTTTTAGTACCGGTGTGCCGTCCTCAAAAGGTTTTCTCATATCGGCGCTCATTTCAGTAAGTGACATACTTCCTGAAGGTAATCCACTGTTAATAAGGCTTACCCTTTTAAGATAGCGTGTCATAGCATAAACACCATCGTGCGGTTCTCCTGTGTATCCGCCCATCATAAGTCCAGGTTCTGTTATACGGTTAACACCCCCGGCAAGCAAAAGGTTTGTAAGCGGAACAATTTCATCCGTGCCGCACGCAAGACCTACGCTCTGCAAATATGAACGGAACGGTCTCAAAACGCTGACAAGCTCACACCTCTTGATTCCCTTAACAATAACAGTACGATACAAGGGTGATGCACAAAGTTCGTTATCAAATTTAACGAACAGACGGCATCCGTTTCCGTCAATAAGCTTTGCATCTCCCATAATTCCTTCAAGATAGCACATTTTTGTCTGTGCAGTGAGTTCAGCTTTTTCGGGCTGAGTCATAGGGTGAAGAGGGTATGTGTCCGACACCTTTTGAAG
The DNA here is from genome assembly GCA_015068845.1 of Oscillospiraceae bacterium. Classification (GTDB taxonomy): domain Bacteria; phylum Bacillota; class Clostridia; order Monoglobales; family Monoglobaceae; genus SIG440. The sequence goes on along the minus strand of SVJR01000045.1, from coordinate 694 downwards.
CTCTGTATAAAAATCATTCGCAAACTTCAAAAGTTCTTCTTTAGAATCTGTTTCATAGTATACAATCTGCGGAGCACTGCACGCCTGCTGGTCGTTTACACATACATCGTGAGCTAAACCTATCAGTCTTTCTTTTGTGCAGCCTTTTTCTGTAAAGTAACCAAAGCTGATTCTGTTACCCCATTCAACAATATTTACGCCGTTTGGTGCAAGCTCTCTTACGCCTGAAACTGCACCGTCAGATCCCCACACCGCAACTGTGTTACACAAACCGAAAAGCTTAGTTAAAAGCTGTTTATCTTTTGATGAAAGAGGAAATACATAAAAATACGGGCAAAGACTTTCGTCTCCTTCACAAAGTTTTTCAATCAGCTTCATTGCAACCTTGTGTGCACCTGAAGCAGTTTTAATAATATTTATATTTCCTGTCAGAATTCCTTCTACAGAACTGAAAAAAGGGAGCATTGCATCATTTGAACTTGTAACGTGTCCCAAAACACCAACCGGCATCCAGCCTTCAAACTGTTCTTCTCGGCTTGTTTGACGGGAAATTTCAAAAGGGAGACCGCCAAGTTCTCTCTTTATTTTTTTGTAAAGTTCTTTCTCTGATAAAACAGCAAGAGAATCTTTTTTTATCTGCATTGCTTCATCTTTTGAAAAGCCGAGTTCCATAAGCTCAGGAACTAAAAAGCTA
>SVJR01000023.1 GCA_015068845.1 Oscillospiraceae bacterium | reverse complement strand
ATATAATTTTTACCATGAGATCTTGTTCTCCTTTCTCTGATTTTCAGGGAGGTATAGGTTTTAGGGGTAAAACTATTATACCATAAGGAGTTCAAGGTCTCAATTTTCATTTAACTTAACAAAACGATTTACCGAATGCGGAGGCAATTGAATGAAAAATATAAAACTGAACGAGGAATGTATCCATTGTATTATAAGCAAATATTTGAAGGATTATCCTGAAAATGCGGCCTACGAAAAACGCATTGAGTATATTCAGGATGTGCTGGCAATTCTGGCGGCGGCAAAGCCTTATGAAAGTGCTCCGGAACTGGTGGAAAGGGTGTCACTTGTGCGCGAAAGAGTTTTTGGCGCACCGAAAGATTTTACGGCTATAAAAAAGCGTTTCAATGCCCTTGTGATGTCTCTTGAAGACGAAATATATGGGGAAATTACAAATAGTGACAATATAATCAAAACTGCTCTTAAATACTCAATGATTGGCAACTACATTGACTTTGGTGTGGTTGAAAATGTTGATGAGAAAAGATTGATGGAATTTCTGGATAAAGCTCCAGAAATAGAAATAAGAGAGGACGAGTTCACGCAGTTTGAAACAGAACTCGGTAATGCCCAAAGTCTGGTGTTCCTTACGGATAACTGCGGAGAGGTGGTTTTGGATAAGCTTCTTATAAAAGCAATATGTAGCCGGTTTCCAAATTTGAATGTTGAGGTTATAGTCAGGGGACTGCCTGTGCTTAATGATGCAACAATGGACGATGCAAAGCAGGTAGGGCTTGACAGTATGGTGAGCGTTACAGACAACGGATGCGGTATTGCCGGAACTTGCCTTGATAGAATTTCTGCAGATTCCCGTGAGAAGATTGATACAGCGGATGTGATACTTGCAAAGGGACAGGGTAATTTTGAAACTCTCAGATTTTGCGAAAAGAATGTTTACTATGCATTTATGTGTAAATGCAAAATGTTTGCCGATAAGTTCGGCGTTCCTCAATATACGGGGATGTTTATAAACGATTTAAGAATATAAAAATATGGTGGCACAATTTTGTGCCACCATATTTTTATTGTGAAAACTTATCTCCGTCTTTGCCTTTTGGTATTGATACCGGCAATTCCACCCACGCCGCCGCAGAGTATGCCTATAATAAGTGCAGTTAAAAATTCTATTCCAAAGGATACGGTCTTGGTAATCAGATTTCCGGCAAGACATAAAATCAGGCAATAGATGATTCCGCAACCGGCACCGACAAAAATACCCTTGCTTCCGGCGTTTCTACCGGCAAGGAATCCGGAAAAAGCTGTTCCAAAAGCCGTTATTATGTTAGCGAGAATACTGATTCCCTGAGTGGAATATGCTTGAAAGTTTGCAAGCAATGCCGCAGGGAACAGAAGTATAACAGATACTATGTACGAGATAGCAACGGCCTTCAACATAAATAAAAATTGATTCAAAGGACCCAATGACGGTGTGTTTTGAACTTGTTTGGACAAAAAAATACCCCCTTCATATTTACCTGTTGTAAATATATGAAAGGGGAAGGGGGTATATTCCGTAGTTATTCAGCGATTTCAGTTTCCTCGCCGGGAATGGGAGTAGCCTTAGCTTCATCGCCACGCTTTAAGAAGCGGCTAACCGCACTGCGGTCAACAGTGATGTATGACTTGTTCTGGCCAATGCCTGATTCAAGAACAAAAAGGTCGTCCTTAATTCTTACAATCTTGCCGTGAATTCCGCCAATTGTAGCAACCTCGTCATTAACCTTGAGTGATGCAAGCATCTCGCGAAGCTCTTTTTCTTTTTTCTTCTGGGGTCTTATAAGAATGAAGTAGAAAACAACAAACATAAGAACCAGCATAATCAGTGAGGGTGCCATTGCTGCAAAGCCGGCCTCCTGTGTTGCTGCACCTGCAGCAAAAACTGTAGTAAACATCTTTGTTACCTCCTGAGTGTTTTTTTATTTATAATAGGTATTATATCCTTTATTTCCACAATTTGCAAGTATATTTTAAAATATTTACAAATTGTTTATGAGAGTTTATATCCTTTGCGACAATTTTCCGATATTTTCGAGCCTGAATGCATCGAAACGGTCACATTCAATTGCTTCGCGGATGTCGGCTGCCAGCTTATTGTAAAAATGGAGATTGTGTATAACCGCAAGGCGAAGTGCCAGAATCTCGTTCGCCTTGAAAAGGTGGCGAAGATAGCCTTTTGAAAAATTACGACAGGTATGACAGGTGCAGTTGGGGTCGAGAGGCGTGTCGTCACGCTCGTATTTGGCGTTGTTGATGTTCACAACTCCCAAAGAGGTGAAAAGTGTTCCGTGGCGGGCATTTCGGCTGGGCATAACACAGTCAAAAAAGTCTACGCCGCGGTACACCGCCTCAATTATATTTTCAGGGGTGCCAACACCCATAAGATATCTGGGCTTGTCGCTTGGTGCAAAGGGCTCAACTGCCTCAATTATGCTGTACATAACCTCCGCTGGCTCACCGACTGCAAGGCCGCCGATAGCATAACCGTCAAGGTCGAGCTCTGCAATCTGCTTCATATTTTCAACTCGCAAATCAGAATAAGTACTGCCTTGATTAATTGCAAAAAGCATCTGGTGCGGGTTGATAGTGTCCTCCAATGAATTAAGTCGCTGCATTTCCGCCTTGCAACGCTTAAGCCAGCGTACCGTCATTTCGGACGAGGCTTTTGCATAGTCCTTTTCGCAGGGATTCTCCACACACTCGTCAAAAGCCATAGCTATGGTAGAAGCAAGATTCGACTGAATTTGCATACTTTCCTCAGGTCCCATAAAAATCTTGCGTCCGTCAATATGTGATGCAAAGTAAACGCCTTCCTCTTTGATTTTGCGGAGCTTTGCAAGGGAAAACACCTGAAAGCCGCCGCTGTCGGTGAGGATGGGTCTGTCCCAGTTCATAAACTTGTGGAGTCCGCCAAGAGACTTTACAACCTCATCACCCGGACGCAGGTGAAGGTGGTAGGTGTTTGAAAGCTCAACCTGACAGCCAACCTCTTTAAGGTCAAATGCGTCGAGCCCGCCCTTGATTGCGGCTGCTGTGCCGACATTCATAAACACCGGGGTCTGTATGACACCGTGAACGGTATGGAATTCGCCGCGACGGGCGTTTCCGTCCTTTTTTATAAGTTTAAACATAACATCTTGCCTTTCTACAAAATCAGCATCGCATCGCCGAAACTGAAAAATCTGTATTTTTCAGATATAGCCTCGGTGTATGCCTTCATTATTGAGTCACGGTTGTAAAGTGCCGAAATCAGCATAAGAAGTGTGGATTCCGGCAGGTGGAAGTTGGTGATAAGCGAATCCACGGTTTTAAATTTGTAACCGGGATAAATGAAAATTGATGTATCGCCCGATCCGGCAATTACCGTGCCGTCGGGAGCGGAACTGCTTTCCAGTGTCCTGACAGAGGTGGTGCCAACACAGAATATCCTGCCGCCGGATTTGCGTGTGTTGTTTATAAGCTCGGCGGTTTCCGGAGAAATCTCGTAGTATTCCGAGTGCATTTTGTGTTCTTCAATTTTGTCAACCGAAACGGGTCGGAATGTACCCAAACCCACATGAAGTGTGACAAATGCGGTGTTTACACCTTTGCTGCGTAATTTTTCAAGCAACTCATCGGTGAAGTGCAGGCCTGCAGTGGGTGCCGCGGCGGACCCTTCAATTTTAGAGTAAACAGTCTGGTAACGGTCTTTATCCTCAAGTTTTTCTTTGATGTAGGGAGGAAGTGGCATTTCGCCAAGCTTGTCCAAAAGCTCTTCCCAGACTCCGTCAAACTCGAAATGGACAATACGGTTGCCATCGTCACGAACCTCAATGACCTCGGCTTTAAGAAGTCCGTCGCCAAAAACAAATCGACTGCCGACTCTGGCTTTTTTGCCGGGACGCAGAATAACTTCCCAGGTACAGAGGTCAATACGCTTAAGCAGCAAAAATTCAATTTTGCCGCCGCTATTTTCCTTAACGCCGTAAAGCCTTGCCGGAATAACCCTGGTGTTGTTCATAACCAGACAGTCGCCCTCGTTTAAGTAATCTATAATATCGTAAAAGTGCTTGTGATGAAGTTCACCGGTTTTTCGGTCAAGAACCATAAGCCTTGATGCTGTTCTGTCTTTAAGCGGAGTCTGTGCAATCAGCTCCTCCGGTAAGTCATAATAAAAGTCTTTTATATCCAAAATAAATTCTTACCTTTCCAATGAATTTTTAGTATGCCAGTTCAAGATGTGTCCCGGTGTAGTAGTGAGTGAGTATCTCTTCAAAGTCAAAGCCGGAATCGGCCATTCCCTTTGCACCGTATTGGCTCATACCAACGCCATGCCCCCAACCCTCACCGCTGAAGGTATAGGTATTTGCATCGCCGGAGGTCTGGGTGGTCTTGTACTGCTTTTTTGCTTTACCGTTTGAAACAGAACAAGCCTCACTAACAGTTTTAACGGATTTATCGCCTGAAAGGACGGAAACCGAGCCTAAAGTAAAAGCAGAGGTTTTATTGCTGCCATCGGCAACATACACAACCGGTTTGATTGTCTGACCGCCCTTTTCCACGGTGTATCGCTGGCTGTATGTAACCTCGCTGAATATACTGCGGCAGCTTTCCCGTTCGAAAATCTTTTCGCCGCCTGTGCCGCGGACCATAAGTTTTAAAACTCCGCCGGAGGGTGTGCGTTCAACAACTTTAATCTCAATCACATCGCCGATATTGTAGCCTTTTGAATTCATAATCTCGGTGGCACGGCTTGCGGTCAGAGTCTTTGTCCATTTGCCGTTGTATATGTTTTCGGTGTCCTCGTAGGGGTTTTCAACGCTTACAAGGTATGGGAACTTCGAGCCCCACACATTCTCAACGCTTTCGGTGTATGCACCCATTGACGAGGAGTAAACCGCCTGAACCAGCTCATCCTCATAGAAGAGGAGTATTCCCCGCGTTTCGTCAACTGCGGTATGAACGCTTTCAGACTGGTCTGCATCTGTTGAATATGCCTGACAACATACCGTGCGACATACATCAAAGCCGTATTGCTTGTGATAGTTAATTCTGCCGAGTGCAAAATTTCTTGCACAAACCGCCTGAGCTTTAAGCGCCTCGACATTCCAGGAAGAGGACATCTCACGGCAAACTACGCTGTAAAGATAAGATTCAACGGGGACAATGTTGGTAACGGTCATTGCTGTGTCCGTAAGTCTGCGACATTCAAAACCGCCACGGTAGGTCCCTTTTGCCGAGCCTGATATTTTAAGGAGTGCATCCGGATTTTCAAAATCCTTACTGTAAACACCCAAACCTTTGCTTGAGTCATCTGTTACAAACAAAATCTTTTTCGTTGCCGCATCGACTGCTCGAACTGCTTTTGCCGAAACCTCAATCGGTGTTCCCTTAACGGCAAGATTTTCTGCCGCCCAGAGTGCATCGTTGTTGTTTTTGTAGCTACCGCCAAGCACACAGTAGGCAGAATTTACATAACCGAGGAATACTTCCATACCGGCATCAACAAGAGTGACAGCGGATGCAAATGCCTCGTCCGGAGTCTGATGCGAGGAGTAAAGAACATGATGTGCCGGTACAGACTCTACGGTGTCCGGCTCAATAACGGCAGAACCAGTCTCGGATAACGCAACCGGAGTAAACTCGCGGTCAGCAACAATACCGGCATAAATACCGATGTCGCTTTTGACATCAAGGGAACTCACGGCTCCTGAACCGTAATAAATGCCGACGCGCAAAGTATCCGCATATTCTGCGGCAAGTGCCTGTCCTGAAATCAGAGACAGAAGAATTATTACAATTATTAAAGGCTTTATATACATTTTCATAAGAGATCATCCTTTTCAAACTTTCCTCATTACTAAAAATTCGACAAAAAAACCCTGAAATCCTTTGAATAAATGTTAAAATTGTGTTACAAAAAATAATTGACATTCATTGCACTATGGCATATAATATTTAAGTAGAAGGAAAATACATATCAGGAGGACAATTTGATGAAAAAATATAATGTAGGTATTATCGGTGCAACCGGCATGGTTGGCCAGAGATTTATAACTCTCCTTGCGGACCATCCCTGGTTTAACATTGTACTTTTGGCAGCTTCTCCCAGAAGTGCCGGTAAAAAATATACCGAGGCGGTAGATGGTCGTTGGGCGATGAAGACCGAAATCCCCGAAAAGGTACGCGATATGGTAATGTACGATGCCACAGCGGATATCGAAAAAATTGCAGCACAGGTTGATTTTGTGTTCTGTGCCGTTGATATGAAGAAGGACGAAATCCGTGCCCTTGAAGAAGCTTATGCAAAGGCTGAGTGTCCTGTTGTATCAAATAACTCTGCGCACAGACATACAAAGGATGTTCCGATGATTATTCCGGAAATCAATCCCGAGCATGCCGAGATTATCGAAGCTCAGAAAAAGAGACTCGGTACAAAACGCGGTTTCGTTTCGGTAAAATCCAACTGCTCACTGCAGAGCTATGTTCCGGCAATCCATCCGCTTATGCAGTTTGGTGTTAAAAATGTTCTGGCTTGCACATACCAGGCAATTTCAGGCGCCGGTAAAACCTTTGAAACCTGGCCTGAAATGGTGGATAACCTTATCCCCTACATCGGCGGCGAGGAGGATAAGAGCGAGGTTGAACCCCTCAAAATCTGGGGTAAGATTTCAGGTGACGAGATTGTTGATGCAACCGCTCCGGCAATCACAACACAGTGTCTGCGTGTTCCCGTTTCTGACGGTCACACAGCGGCAGTATTTGTAAGCTTTGAAAAGAAGCCCACCATTGATGAGATTAAAAAGGCGTGGAAGGAATTCAAGGGTGTTCCTCAGGAAATCGAACTTCCCTCTGCACCCAAGCAGTTCCTTAACTATTTCGAAGAGGATAACCGTCCTCAGGCAAAGCTTGACCGTGATATGGAAGGCGGAATGGCAGTTTCTATCGGTCGTCTTCGTGAAGACAGCCAGTATGACTACAAGTTTGTCTGCCTTTCACACAATACCCTCCGCGGTGCGGCAGGCGGTGCAGTTCTGATGGCGGAACTTCTTGCAGCAAAGGGTTATTTTGACAGATAAAAAACACATTGCGACCCACTGCGGTGTGAATAAGGTTTTTTGAATATTTTGCGTGGGCAGAAAGGCTGTGCGAATTATGAAAAAACTGATTTTTAAAGGTTCGGGCGTTGCTCTGGTTACTCCGTACGCTGAGTGCGGCGTTGATTACCGGGCGTTGGAAGACCTTTTGGAATTCCATCTTAATCACAAGACGGATGCACTTATTATCTGCGGAACAACAGGCGAGGCCTCCACAATGTCGGAGGAGGAACATAAGTCGGTACTTAAGTTCTGTGCCGAAAAGGTAAAGGGCAGACTTCCTATGATTGCCGGCACGGGCAACAACAACACCGAAAAGTCAATCCGGCTCAGTCAATATGCTGAGGAAATCGGATATGACGGACTTCTGCTGGTAACTCCCTATTACAACAAGACCACCCAAAAGGGTCTTAAGGAACATTACGGTGCTATTGCAAAAAGTGTAAAGCTCCCGATTATACTCTATAATGTTCCGTCACGAACCGGCGTTTCAATTTCGCTGGATACCCTCATTTATCTTGACGAAAACTACGATAATATTGTTGCTGTCAAGGAAGCAAGCGGTGATGTAGCTTTTGCTGCACGCGTTTTAGCCGAAACCGGTCTTGCCGTGTATGCCGGTAACGATGATGTAACTCTACCAATTTTAGCGGTGGGCGGCTGCGGTGTTATTTCGGTGGTGGCAAACATTATTCCGGAGGAAATGCACAATCTGTGTGCCGACTACGAAAACGGAGATATAGGACGCGCAAAAGCTGATTTTCTCAAAATGCTCAGACTTATGGACGCTATGTTTTATGAGGTTAACCCGATTCCGGTAAAAACTGCAATGAAACTTTTAGGCTTTAATGCAGGCAAACTCAGACTTCCGCTTTGCACAATGGAAGATACAAATCTTGCCCGGCTGAAAAAGACCCTTACAGAATACGGATTTAAAATTAAATAACTGAAAGTGTGCAGAGGTGAGCCTCTGCATACTTTTTACAAATACAAGTACGAGGTGAATTACAAATGATAAATATTCTTTTGTGCGGTGCCAACGGCAAAATGGGCAATGCAGTAACAAGAGTTGCAGCCCAACAGGAAACGGTGAAAATCGTTGCAGGCTATGACATAAACACTCAGTCCGACAGCTTTCCCGTGTACGATAGCCTTGATGCTGTAAAAGAAAAGATTGATTGTATTATCGACTTTTCGCATCCGGCATTGTTTGATTCAATAATTGAGTATGCCAAGGTCAAAAAAATTCCGGCAATTATCTGCACAACCGGACTTTCCAAGGAGCAGGTGTCAAAACTGGAGTTTTATTCAAAGGAAACCCCGATTTTCTTTTCTGCAAATATGTCAATCGGCGTAAACCTTATTATAGATTTGGTGTGCCGTGCGTCAAAAATTCTTGACGGAAGCTTTGATGTTGAGATTATTGAAAAGCATCACAACCAAAAGCTTGATGCTCCCAGCGGTACAGCCCTTGCGATTGCTGATGCCATTTCCGAAACGGTAAGCTTTAACCCCAAGTATATGTTTGACCGTCATTCGGTAAGACAGAAGCGCGGCAAGGACGAGATAGGAATCCACGCTGTCCGTGGCGGTAATATTGTAGGCGAGCACACGGTTATCTTTGCCGGCAACGACGAAGTAATTGAAATCAAGCACGCCGCAACCTCAAAGGAGGTTTTTGCTGTTGGAGCAGTCCGTGCGGCAATGTTTATGTACGGCAAGGAGCCAGGTCTTTATAATATGACAGATTTGGTGAAGGAATAGGCAAAAAAGAGTAAATTGATCCACAAAGGTCTGCAGCAAAGCTGCAGACCTTTTTTGTAAATTGAGGTAAAAATATTGACTTTTAAGGAATTTTATGTGATAATAAATTCATATATGTAAACTTTGTGTAAACAAAGATTAGGATTATTTTTTAGGAGGATTTTTATGAAAAAATCAAGCATCATCAAAATCGCAGTGATTTTGCTGGCATTGGTTGCAGTTGTTGTTTGTGCTACTACAGTACATACTTCGGTTGAAACAATCGCTTGCGCAACCTGCGAGGGTGCAGGCGTTGACTGTGCAGATTGCGCAGGTTCAGGTCAGGTTCCTGTTCCCAGTAACTACTATGCGACATTTGTGTCACTTCTCCCCCCGATTATTGCAATCGTTCTTGCCCTTGTAACAAAAGAGGTTTATTCCTCACTGTTCATAGGTATTGCTCTTGCGGGTCTTTTTTCTGCAAACTTTAATCCCGTTACAGCAATGGATAATCTTCTTGAAACGGGTCTTATAGGTGCTGTTTCAGGTACAGCAGGTATCTTCATATTCCTGGTTGTTCTCGGCATCCTTGTTGCACTTGTTAACAAGGCCGGCGGCAGTGCAGCTTTCGGTGCATGGGCTGAAAAGCACATCAAAACCCGCACAGGTGCGATGCTTGCAACATTTGTTCTTGGTGTTCTTATATTCATAGATGACTACTTCAACTGCCTTACAGTTGGTTCGGTTATGACTCCCGTTGCTGACCGTCATAAGATTTCAAGAGCAAAGCTTGCATATCTTATTGATGCAACAGCGGCTCCTGTTTGTATGATTGCTCCTGTTTCGTCGTGGGCGGCAGCCGTTGCAAGCTATGCAGAAGAAGGCCAGGGCATTTCATTGTTCATTCAGGCAATCCCCTACAACTTCTATTCACTGCTCACATTTGTATTTATTATTGCAATCTGCCTGATGAAGTTTGACTTTGGTCCTATGAAGCTTCACGAATTCAACGCTATAACAAAGGGTGACCTCTTTACAAGCGGCGACCGTGTTGAAGAAACGGAGGAAGTTGTGGTATCAAAGGGTAAGGTTATTGACCTTGTTCTCCCAATTGTCGTTTTGATTATTGTCTGCGTTCTTGCTCTCCTCTATGTAGGCGGATACTACGGCACAGATATCTGGGGCGGTACAGATAACGCAGGTAACTTTATCGGCGCATTTGGTAACACAGATGCAACATTCGGTCTCCCCTGGGGTGCTTTGATTGTCCTGGTACTTACTATTGCTTACTTTATGTGCAGAAGACTCATTACATTCAAGGAAGCTATGGAATGTGTTCCCAAGGGCTTTATCGCAATGGTTCCTGCAATCACAATCCTTACATTTGCAACAGCACTTAAGAATGTAAATGGTCTCCTTGGCTATGCTACATATGTTGAGAATCTCCTTGCAAGTGCAGGTGCTCTTGCAAATCTTCTTCCGGCAGTTATCTTCATTGTTGCTTGTATCCTTGCTTTTGCAACTGGTACATCTTGGGGAACATTCGGTATCCTTATACCGATTGTTACTGTTATCTTTGAAGCAGGCGATCCGCTTCTCATTATCGGTATGTCAGCGTGTCTTGCTGGTGCAGTTTGTGGTGACCATTGCTCACCTATCTCAGATACAACAATTATGTCATCTGCAGGTGCAAAGTGCAACCACCTCAACCATGTATCAACCCAGCTTCCTTATGCAATAACCGTTGCGGCTGTATCATTTGTTTCATACATCATTGCAGGTTATGTTCAGAACTGGATGATTGCTCTTCCCATCGCTGCAGTACTTATGGTTGCAACACTGTTTGTAATCAAAGCAGTTACAAAGAAGGAAGTAGAAGCTTAAATTTAAGTTAATAAAAACATCGGCTTATCATCGATAAGCCGATGTTTTTTATATGTATGCTACTTTTTTAATTTTTGGATTTTTTGTCAACACTATTTAAAAGGGAAAATACGGGTGTATTCAATTGACAAAAAAATGATACTGTGCTAAAATAAAACAGAATATATATCGAATTCAGGTGACAAAAATGATTAGCAGATTACAATCCTGGTTCAGCAATGGCTGGATGGGAATAGTTAACCTTTTAATAACTGTACTTTGTGTGTTTCTTTCTCTTTCAATACACGAATTTTTTCATGGCTACGCAGCATATAAATTGGGCGACGGAACGGCCAAGTATATGGGTAGGCTTAATTTAAAACCGTCAAGCCATCTCGACCCGATTGGTGCAATTTGTTTATTTCTATTTGGCTTTGGTTGGGCAAACCCTGTCCCTGTAAACCCAAATAACTTTAAAATCAAAAGCAGAAAACTTGGTATGGCAATTACTTCTCTTGCAGGGCCTGTGAGCAATCTGCTGCTTTCGTTTATTGCTTTATTGCTTGTTAATATTATGTATATTTTTGTGCCGGAAACGAACAGCGTTGCGTATTCTGTATTTTCAGTATTAGAGGCAGTTTTTACAACTTTGGTTTATATGAATACAGGACTTGCTATATTTAATCTGCTTCCCATACCGCCTCTTGACGGGTCTAAAATACTTAACGCAGTTCTTCCTGCAAGGATTTATTTCAAAATAATGCAGTACGAGCAGTACGGATTTATAATTCTTTTATTAATTCTCAATTTACCTGTTTTCAGCAATTTACTCACAATGCTGCAATATGGAGTTATAAGATTCTTTATTCAGATTATTGAACTGTTACCGTTTTTTTAAATTATAGAATCAGGAGCGTTTTGATATGACGCAGCTTTCTTTTAAACTGGACTCGTTCGAGGGCCCGCTTGACCTTCTTTTGATGCTTATCAAAAAAAATAAGGTGAGTATATACGACATTCCCATTGCGGATATACTCGAACAATATCTGATAGTTATGCAGCAGATGGAGGAACTGGACCTTGAAATGTCCAGCGAATTCCTTGTTATGGCGGCAACCCTTCTTCAAATAAAATCCAAAATGCTTCTCCCTGCAGAGGACGATGAGGAAGAGGAAGACCCCAGAACCGAGCTTGTAAGACGCCTTGTTGAATATAAACGCATAAAGGAAACGATTGATTTTTTCAGAGAACACGAAAATTCCGATGCGGCACTGTTTTTCAAGCTGCCCGATGTGATTGAACGACCGCCGGCGGTTATCGATTATTCGGCACTTACAACCGAAAATCTGCTTCAGGCATACAAAATGTCGTTTTCCAAGCTGGAACGCAAGCTTCCGCCTCCCAAACGCTCGTTTTCGGGCATTGTAGGACATGAAAAGGTGTCGGTCAGGGAACGGGTAAAAAATATCTGGAAGAAGCTTGTTGACCGTGGCAAAGTGCTTTTTGAGGATATTTTTAAAGGCGTAAAGTCAAAGCCCGAAGCGGTTGCATCGTTCCTTGCGGTGCTTGAAATGATAAAAATGAACAAAATTGCAGTTGAAGAAACGGACACGAAGGGTGAATACTCTGTTATCAAAATCACGGAAGATGATGCCTTTAATTTTGAGGGAGTAGAAGACTAAAAGCCTTCTGTCCGGGAGGAAATACAAATGAAACTTAAAGAAGCCGAGGCGATTATTGAGGGCGTTTTATTTGCTGCAGGCGATGCGGTGGAGATTGAGCGGATAGCAGATATCCTTGACATCGACCTGAAAAGCACAAGAGCCTTAATGACTGCCCTGATAGATAAATACGATGAAGAAAATCGCGGCCTTCAGATAATCCGTCTGGAGGAAGCATATCAGATGTGTACCAGAGCTGAGTATCATGAGTATATTGCAAGACTGGCAGAACCAAGGCGTGCCCAAAGCCTTTCAAATGCGGCAATGGAGGTTTTGTCGATTATTGCATACAAGCAGCCGGTGACCCGTTCGGTTATAGAACAGATTCGCGGCGTTTCCTGCGATGCTTTGGTTAACAGACTTCTTGAAAGAGGTCTTATCGAGGAAGTGGGCAGAATGGACACCCCCGGTCGACCGATGCTTTTTGGAACAACTGAGGAGTTTTTGAGATGCTTCGGTATCGGCAGCGTAACCGACCTTCCCGAATATGAGAAGAACAGCTCTGACGAGGTTACCCTCGAGGGCGAGGACGAATATTTTGCCAAAGCCGCTGAGGTAACAGCAGAAATCAAAGAAGAAGAAAGACTTGCCTCAGAAGTATCTCTTGAAGAACCGCAGATTTAGATTATCGGTGATATGAATGAAGATTTTTTTGATTGTTGTCGCCATTATTTTGGCGTTTATCACATTATTGCTTTTTTCTCCGCTTAAGATTATTGTGGAATATCGTGACAAAAAGGTAAAGCTTATTTTCCGTTGTGCATTTCTGAAGTTCACGGTAAAGGACTCAGCTTTCCGCAAAAAAGAGAAGACGGCAAAGTCTAACAACAAAAAAACGGATGACGCCCCCAATGACGGAGCTTCCCGAATAAAAAAAATGCAGACAGGTTTCGATAGTGCCAAAGACGCACTTGATGAAATTCTCGATTTGGTAAAGCATCGGGCAAGGTTTTCAGATATTTATGTGCGGCTTCGTTACGGCACAGGTGATGCGGCAAATACGGGAATCCTGTATGGTGCAATCTGGTCCCTGACGGGCAATGTATATGCATATCTATGCAGACACTTTTATGTGGAGTTCCCGACGGTTGAGCTTGAACCTCAATTCGATAAAACAGCCTTTGAAATAGAGGCGCAGGGAATAATCACAACCCGGCTTGTGCATATTATAAAGTGTGTTATCAAACTGCTTCCGAAGCTGAGAGCAGGAAAGTAAGATGCAGCAAATTTAAAATTAATCTTATGTTAAAAATATAATTTACAAAGGAGCGAATTTAAAATGGCAGAACAGCATCCAATTCAGGGACTTATGTATACAGCAATGCAGAGCATAAGAGATATGATTGATGTAAACACAATAGTCGGTGACCCCGTTGAAACCCCAGATGGTACAGTTATTATCCCGATTTCCAAGGTGGCATTGGGATTTGGTGTCGGTGGTTCCGACTATGCATCAAAGAACGGCAAACCGGCAGAGAACGGCACAAATCTCTTTGGCGGTGGTGCAGGCGGCGGTGTATCAATCAGCCCCGTTGCGTTTATGGTTGTTGGCAAGGGTCAGATAAGACTTATGCCCGTTAACCCCGAAAATACTGTATATGACAGAATTCTGGATATGGTTCCGGCAGCAATCGACAAGATTGTGGAAATCAAAGACGGAATTGTAGAAAAAAGAGAAGCAAAAAAGGCAGTAGATACCTCTGCAAATTCAGAGTTTACTGCTGAGTAAAGACCGAAATTAAAACTGCGACGGCAAAATTTCTGCCGCCGCAGATGTCTTTTACATACTTGTAATCCGAAAGGCTGAAAACAGTGAAAAAGTTACTTATTATCGACGGAAACAGTATATTGAACCGTGCATATTACGGAATCCGTATGCTGACCGCACCGGACGGTACACCCACCAATGCGGTTTACGGATTTCTGAACATTCTTTTTAAGAATCTTGAAGAGGATTCTCCAGACTATGTCTGCGTGGCATTTGATGTAAAGGAAAAGACCTTCCGTCACAAAATGTATGATTTATATAAGGCTCAACGCAAGCCCGCCCCTGAGGACTTCCTTGTTCAGCTTCCGCTTATGAAAGAGGTTCTTCGGGCAATGAATTGCGTATGCCTCGAAAAGCCCGGCTATGAGGCAGATGATATTATAGGAACCGTCTCAAGGATATGCGAAGAGCAGGGCGTTGAATGTTCAATCCTCACGGGTGACAAGGACGACCTTCAGCTTGCATCGGACAAGGTAAAGGTCAAGCTGGTAATTTCCAAGCTTGGCAGCACCACTACAACGGTGTACGGTGCAGACGAGGTATACGAAAAGTATGCGGTTACTCCGTCGGAATTTATTGATGTTAAAGGCCTTATGGGCGATACCTCCGATAATATCCCTGGTGTAAAGGGTATCGGCGAAAAAACAGCATTTTCGTTGATTGAAAGCTACAAAAGTATAGATAATATCTATGCCCGACTTGATGAAATTGAGGTTACCCCTTCAGTCCGCAAAAAGCTTGAGGAAGGTAAGGAGTCTGCGTATCTCAGCCGTACTCTGGCAACAATTGACCGCAGTGTACCTATGGACTTCGATATCGAAAGCTGTGCAGTGCAGGGTTATAATCAGGATGCGCTTTCATCACTTTTCCAAAGGCTCAACTTCAAGTCGTTTATGAGTAAACTGGAACTGAAAGCAGAGCCAGTCAAAGAGGAACTGGTGTTTGACGGCGAATGTAAAAAGATTGACAGCTCCAAATTTTTGGATATGGTTAAAAACGGCGGCAGTTTTGTGTACCGGTTAGGTCATAACGGCGACTTGACAGATATTGCCATTACGGACAACGGCAAGGATTTTTATTGCGTTGATGATGTCGATGTTGAGGTTATAAAAGGCTTTTTCGAAAGCTCGTTATGCAAAAAAATCGGCTTTGATGTGAAGGACGATATCCTTTGGCTAAAGGAGAAGGGTATCGAGTTTGTGGGCCTTGCCTTTGATGCGGCAATTGCAGCGTATCTGCTCCAGCCGAGCAGAACCGGATATGACATCGAGGGTCTTGCCTTTGAATTTCTCGGCTTAGCTCCGCAGAAGAAGCAGAACGAGGAGGATAATGGTCAGTTTTTTCTTAACTTTGATGATGAAAAACCGGCAAATGATTTCTATGGTTGGGAGCTTTTTGCGCTTTTTAATCTATGGAAGAATTTTGATGCAAAAATAGAAGAAAACAAACAGCACAGTCTTTACTATGATGTGGAACTTCCTCTCGTAGAGGTTCTTGCTGATATGCAGTATACAGGCGTGCTTGTGGATAAAGAAGCGCTTGAAGAATTCGGTAACGGTATGACCGACCGCATCTCCGAGCTGGAAGGCAAAATCTGCGGTTACGCCGGCAGGAAATTCAATGTTAAATCCCCCAAACAGCTTGGCGTTGTTTTGTTTGAGGATTTGCAGCTGCCACACGGCAAAAAAACAAAAACCGGCTATTCCACCGATGTGGATGTCCTGAAAAAGCTTCAGGGTGTCCACCCGATAATTGATGATATTCTGGAATATCGTGCCCTTACAAAACTCCAGTCAACTTATGTTGAGGGAATGCTAGCGGTAATCAACAGCGAAACCGGCAGAATACATTCCAACTTCAAGCAGACAGTTACGGCAACCGGCAGAATAAGCAGTACCGAACCTAATCTTCAGAACATTCCGGTTCGCACCGAACGCGGCCGCGAAATGCGCCGTATGTTTGTGGCAGAGGGCAACCGGGTGCTGATTGATGCCGACTATTCGCAGATTGAGCTTCGTGTCCTGGCACATATTGCCGATGACGAAAATATGAAAAACGCATTTTTGAGCGGTGCGGATATCCATACCCAGACTGCGGCTCAGGTGTTTGGTGTTCCGGTTTCTGAGGTAACATCGTCAATGCGTTCCGGCGCAAAGGCTGTTAACTTTGGCATTGTTTATGGCATAGGCGAGTTTTCGCTGTCTCAAGACCTTAAAATTTCCATTAAAGAGGCAAAACAATATATTGAAAACTATCTCAACACATATCCGTCAATCAAAAAGTATATGGAGAATATAGTTGAAAGCGGCAAAGCTTTGGGCTATGTGTCAACTCTTATGAACCGCAGACGGTATATCCCTGAACTTCGGGCAAGCAACAAAATTACCCAGAGCTTTGGCGAGAGGGTTGCACTCAATGCCCCGGTTCAAGGCTCTGCGGCAGATATAATCAAGATTGCTATGGTAAATGTGTTTAAACGCCTTCGTGCGGAAGGGCTTAACTCAAAGCTTATACTTCAGGTACACGACGAACTGATTGTTGAAGCAATGCCCGACGAGGTGGAAAAAGCGACAAAAATTCTGGTGTCTGAGATGGAAAAGGCAATGAAGCTTTCAGTGCCCTTAAAGGTGGATTGCAATACCGGCAAAACCTGGTATGAAACCAAATAAAGTAAGGAAAATGGCTATGAAAATTATAGGCGTAACCGGAGGCACAGGTGCAGGGAAATCTGTGCTGTGCGACGAATTAAAAAAGTGCGGAGCAACAGTGATCGACTGCGATTATATCTCCCGGCAGGTTACAAAAAGTAGAGGTGCAGCATTCCGAGAGATTGTTGAGGCGTTTGGTGAGGGCATTCTTGCCGCAGACGGCGAGCTTGACCGTAAAGCCCTTGCGGCAATTGTGTTCAATAATGAACAAAAACTGGAATTACTTAATGAAATTACGCATAAGCATATATTTGCCGAGATGCAAAAACAGCTTGACGGGTGCACGAGCTACGTTGTTGTGATGGATGTCCCGCTGCTTTTTAAGCCGGACTTCCCGTTTAAATGCGATTTGACGGTAGCGGTGCTTGCTGATCCTGAATTGCGGCTCAAGCGGATAATGAATCGTGACGATATTTCAAAAGACGCAGCACTGGAACGGATGAAAAATCAGATGTCCGATGCCGAATATAAGGAATTGGCGGATATCTGTTTTGAAAACGACGGCAATCCCGAAAGTATACGGGAGTTTGCGGAAAATTTGTGCAAAAACTAAAATTTGATTTAAAGGATATTTGGGATTGTGAAAAAGAGGCGCGGCGGCTGTTTAAGGCCGATAATATTTGTTTTGCTTGCGTCGGTTCTGTTGTATTTTACAGTAGGCGAGGGCAAAACGGCTATACTTAAAAAAATATATCCGGTAAAATACCAGACTCTGGTGGAGCGGTATGCGGATGAATATTCATTGGATAAGTATCTTGTCTATGCTGTGATCAAAGTTGAAAGCGGCTTTGACGAGAATGCTGTGTCGAGGGTCGGGGCACGAGGTCTGATGCAGATGATGGAAAACACAGCTCAGGACTGTAATCGAAAAGGCGGATTTAGCTACTCAATTCCGGACGACTTGTTTGTTCCCGAATGCAGCATACAACTGGGTTGTTATTATCTGAAGCAACTGATGGATATTTATGGAAATACCGAACTTGCCGTAACGGCATATAACGGCGGAGTTGGAAATGTTGACAAATGGCTGGCAGATGCAAGCCTTGCGGATGGTAACGGCGGACTTGCAGACATTCCGTATCCGGAAACAAAGCAGTATGTCAAAAAGGTGATAAAAACATTCAATACTTATATGGATTTATATAAAAATAACATATAGAATACGGAGGAAGATATAATGGATGGATTGCTTTATGAAAAAAAGAACGGCTTTGAAGGAATATCAGATGAGGAAAGGACAGAGATTTTTGATTTCTGTGCAGAATACAGCAATGCGATAACAACTGCAAAAACCGAACGAGAATTCAGTGATTTGGCAATCAGTCTTCTCGATAAGGCGGGATTTGTTGAGCTTGGCTCAAAAAGCTCACTCAAACCCGGCGACAGAGTGTATTCAGTTAACCGTGGCAAGGGTGTTGCGGCGTTCGTTATAGGAACCGATTCAATTGAAAACGGAACCAATATAGTCGGTGCGCATATTGACTCGCCTCGCCTCGATTTAAAACCCAATCCGCTGTTTGAAGACGGCGGTATGGCATATTTCAAAACTCACTATTACGGCGGTATAAGAAAGTACCAGTGGCTTAATATCCCGTTGTCTCTTCACGGGGTTGTGGTAAAGCGTGACGGAACGCAGATTTCTGTATCAATCGGTGAGGATAAGGATGACCCGATTTTCTGTATTTCGGACCTTCTTCCGCACCTTGCTCAGCGTCAGTCGGAGAAGAAGGTTGGTGCCGCATTCGAAGCTGAAAAACTCAATGTTATTGTAGGAAATATCCCCTGCGACGATACGGAGAAGAATAAGCTAAAGTACGGTGTTATGAAGCTTCTTAATGAGAAATACGGCATTTGTGAGGCGGACTTTATAACAAGTGAACTTGAACTTGTACCGGCATTCCAGGCAAAGGATTTAGGCCTCGACAGAAGTATGATTGCGGCTTATGGTCACGATGACAGAGTTTGTGCATATACAGCACTCCGAGCTGTTATTGAGACAAAAAAACCCGCAAAAACTGCGGTGTGCCTGCTTGTTGACAAGGAGGAAATCGGCAGCGAGGGTAACACGGGTATGCAGTCAAGATATTTTGAAAATACACTTGCCAAGGTTTGCAGCCTTTGCAAGGAAAGTTACAATGACCTTATCCTTCGTGAATGTCTTTCAAATTCTGCGTGCCTCTCGGCAGATGTTGGCGCGGCATACGATGCAAATTATGCCGAAGTGTATGAAAAGAACAATTCCTGCTTTGTGAACGAGGGACTTTTACTGACTAAGTATACTGGTGCAAGAGGTAAGAGCGGTGCAAGCGATGCCAATGCGGAATTTGTTGCAAAGATTTGCGGAATACTGGATAAAGCCGGTGTAATCTGGCAGACCGGTGAACTGGGCAGAACGGATATAGGCGGCGGCGGAACAATTGCCTGCTATGTAGCAAACCTTGATATTGAGGTTCTTGATGCCGGCGTGCCGCTTTTGGGAATGCATTCCCCGTACGAGGTTGCAGGTAAGTTTGATATCTATATGGCATATAAAGGCTACAAGGCATTTATGAATAATTAAAGGAATATAATTTTGCAGTGCTGCATATAATAAAGTGTGGCACTGCAGAATAAAAAATAAAAAAATTTACATTTTACCTTGACAAAGAGAATAACTTGTGCTAATATATAATGGTTGGTGACAACGATGTGCCGGAGTGGCGGAACTGGCAGACGCCCAGGACTTAAAATCCTGTGGGATTAACTTCCCGTACCGGTTCGATCCCGGTTTCCGGCACCACACAATTTATATAT
>SVJR01000022.1 GCA_015068845.1 Oscillospiraceae bacterium | reverse complement strand
GTATAGTTACAGTGTAACCGAGGGGATTTCGAGTGCGCCCCGTTATGACCACTTCGATACTTCTCCAGATATGAAATTGTTTTATATGTCAGCCCTGACAAATTTGGCAAAATGATATTTAAGGCAAATATCAGGGCAAAACAAGCAAAAGTAAGTTAAAAATAAAATTACAGAAACCGCATAAAATCAAGGGTTTCGGGCTACGGGAGTTCCGTTAGACGTAGAAGCTTTCGAGCCTACTTGGGTATGTTTTGTTGATGGCAAGTCCCAAATGTAAATTATGGCGGAGCGGAAAGCTCCGCCCAAAATTTTAGTCGTTGTATCTTGCGGTGGGGTTGTAGCTCTGGAGAATTGAAATGTTGTCAAGAGCTTTACCTGTACCAAGTGCTACGCAGGACTCTGCGTCGTCTGCAATGATGGTGCGGATGCCTGTCTCGGATTCGATAAGCTTATCCATACCGTAAACCAATGCGCCGCCGCCGGTTAAGATTATGCCGCGGGCACTAATGTCGCCGATGAGTTCCGGCGGAGTTTTTTCAAGAACGGACTTGATTGCTTCAACAATCTCTGCTGAGGTCTCGGTAAGTGCCTCGAGCATCTCGAGGGAGCTTACAGTGATTGTTTTGGGAAGTCCTGAAACAAGGCTTCTGCCGCGGACATCCATTGTGAGGTTTTCGTCACGACGATATACGCAACCAATATTTATCTTGAGGTCCTCGGCGGTTCTTTCGCCAATGAGGACATTGTACTTTTTGCGGATATATCTCACGATTGCCTCATTGAACTTGTCACCGGCAACCTTAATTGACTTACTCGTAACAATGCCGCCAAGTGAAATAACGGCAACATCTGATGTTCCGCCGCCCATATCAACAATCATTGAACCATAGGGCTGGGAAATATCAATTCCTACACCGATTGCGGCTGCAAGGGGTTCTTCAATCAGGTGAACCTTGCTTGCGCCTGCCTGAATTCCGGCATCAATAACAGCTCTCTCCTCAACCTCGGTAACACCGCTGGGAACGCAGATGATAACGCGGGGCTTAAAGATGCTGCGCTTTGCAACCTTGCCTAAGAAATATTTAATCATTCTTTCGGTGGTGTTGTAGTCGGAAATTACACCGTCACGAAGTGGACGGATAGCAACAATGTTACCGGGGGTTCTGCCCAGCATCCGTTGAGCTTCCTCGCCAACGGCGTAAAG
This sequence comes from Oscillospiraceae bacterium, assembly GCA_015068845.1. Taxonomy (GTDB): domain Bacteria; phylum Bacillota; class Clostridia; order Monoglobales; family Monoglobaceae; genus SIG440. The sequence goes on along the minus strand of SVJR01000022.1, from coordinate 18,689 downwards.
CTTGTTGGTGTTTTTGTCAACAGCGACAACAGAGGGCTCCTTGGCAACAATTCCCTTACCCTTGATATAAACCAATACTGATGCTGTACCCAGGTCGATACCGATATCCTGTCCGAACATAATCAATCACCTTACCTTGCTTTTTAATCTATATATATGATGCGTCGAATTCAAAAGAAAATGCGTTACCTTAGTAAACTCTAACATATATAATATACTATTTACCGCCAATTGTCAAGAAAAAACAAGCGAAGTTTTCCATATTCCAAAATCAAAAAAATCACTATAAAATATCCGCGGAACAACAGGCATGTGTTATATTTTTAACAAAAATTCAGAAAGTGACGAAAAATTTGAAAAAAATCTTAAAAGATACTTGTAAAAGGGTGTCATTTTATGTTAGAATATAGGAAATGATTTTTAATCAGTGGAAATGGGCAGATAATGCCTTTTGGAAAGGAGAAAAAAATGATTTATTCTTCAGAAGTAGAAAGAATGTGCGTTGTTAAAAAAGGCGCAAATCACGGTCCCGCACCCATACCGGAGGAAGGAAAATGGGTAAAATCAAAGGAAATCAAAGATGTTTCAGGTCTGACACACGGTGTTGGCTGGTGTGCTCCTCAGCAGGGCGCCTGTAAGCTGACTCTTAATGTTAAGGACGGCATCATTCAGGAGGCTCTGGTTGAGACTCTGGGCTGCTCGGGTATGACTCATTCAGCTGCTATGGCATCCGAAATTCTCCCCGGCAAGACAATTCTTGAAGCTCTCAACACTGACCTTGTTTGTGACGCTATCAACACCGCTATGCGTGAGCTTTTCCTCCAGATTGTTTACGGAAGAACCCAGACAGCTTTCTCAGAGGGCGGTCTTCCTATCGGCGCAGGTCTTGAGGACCTTGGTAAGGGCCTCAGAAGCCAGGTTGGTACAATGTACGGAACACTTGCAAAGGGTTCAAGATACCTCGAAATGGCAGAAGGTTATGTTACAAAGATTGCTCTTGACGCAGACGACGAAATCATAGGCTATGAATTCGTTCACCTTGGCAAGATGATGGATATGATTAAGGGCGGTATGGACGCAAACGATGCTATGAAAAAGGCTATGGGTACATACGGCAGAGTTCAGGATGCGGTCAAGATGATTGACCCCAGACACGAATAAGGAGGTATTAACAAATGGCTTTATTTGAAAGTTATGAAAGAAGAATTGATACAATAAACAAAGTTTTGAACGCAAATGGCATTGCATCAATCGAAGAAGCAAAGTCAATCTGTGACGCAAAGGGAATTGACCCCTATGAAATCGTTAAAGGTATTCAGCCTATCGCATTTGAAAACGCAGGCTGGGCTTATGTTGTTGGTGCGGCTCTTGCAATCAAGAGAGGCGTAAAGACTGCAGCAGAAGCTGCAAAGGTTATCGGCGAAGGCCTTCAGGCTTTCTGTATCCCCGGCTCTGTTGCTGATGACAGAAAGGTTGGTCTCGGCCACGGTAACCTCGGCGCAATGCTCCTCAGCGAGGACACAAAGTGCTTTGCATTCTTAGCAGGTCACGAATCATTTGCAGCAGCAGAAGGTGCTATCGGTATTGCGCGCAGCGCAAACAAAGTAAGAAAAGAACCCCTTCGCGTTATCCTTAACGGTCTTGGTAAGGACGCTGCGTTGATTATTTCAAGAATCAACGGCTTCACTTATGTTCAGACCGAGTTTGACTACGCAACAGGCGAGGTTAAGGTTGTTCGCGAAAAGGCTTATTCAGACGGCGAGAGAGCAAAGGTTCGTTGCTATGGCTCCGACGATGTTCGTGAAGGCGTTGCAATCATGCACCTTGAGGGTGTTGATGTTTCTATCACAGGCAACTCCACCAACCCCACACGCTTCCAGCATCCCGTTGCAGGTACCTACAAGAAGGAATGCATCGAGCAGGGCAAGAAGTATTTCTCAGTTGCATCAGGTGGCGGTACAGGCAGAACTCTCCATCCTGATAATATGGCTGCAGGTCCTGCATCATACGGTATGACAGATACAATGGGCCGTATGCACTCAGACGCTCAGTTCGCAGGTTCATCATCAGTTCCTGCCCATGTTGAAATGATGGGACTTCTCGGCGCAGGTAACAACCCCATGGTTGGTATGACTGTTGCAGTTGCTGTTGCTATCGCACAGGCAATGAACTAATTTGCCAAAGGCAATTGATTTCTAAAATTAACGCTCCGGTGACAATTATCACCGGAGCGTTTTTTAATTTCTTTTTGGGTTATCGGTCAGACCCAGAATGTAGTCCACCGAGGTGTTGTAAAATTTTGCAAGAGTAATTAATGCGGTCGTAGGAATTTCACGATAACCTTTTTCGTACAATGAATATTGCTGTTGTGTAATAAATAAAAGCTTTGCAATGTCTTTTTGTTTTAAATCACGATCTTCTCGCAAATCTTTTAGGTGCGGATAATATGCCATATACAACCCTCCATACACTTAAATAAATGTATTGACAGTTTAGCACAATTATACTATAATAATTCCAAATAACATTTATTTGAATGTAAAAGTGAGGAGAGAGTGAATTGAATATCAAAACAGAACTAATAAAAAGCAGTATTGCGGAAATGGTATGTGGAAGGATAACGGATTTTGAGATTGACGAGAATAAAGTAGCTGATTCAAAGGCAATTCAGGTGCTTTCAGAGATACAGGAGATTTTAAAGAGTGGTGAAGAAGACGATTTTTTAATAGTTGACGAAATTGTTTCGGTTTTTATCCGGCACAATCTTGACTTTTGCGGCTGCCACGATTTTTAGGACGCTTAGGGTGGCAAAATTTCAAGCAACAAGCCCCGTACCTTTTAGGTACGGGGCTTTCGTTTTAGAATGACAATGCCCATCTTATCGGTGGGTATTGGTTTTGAAATAATAGAGTTTTATAAAATATAAAATTCAGCTTTATGCGGTCTGTGCATTTTGTCGCAGCCCGAATTTAAAGGGTGCTGTACATTGAATATAGCTTTGCATATTCACCATTTTGAGACATAAGTTCTTCGTGGGTGCCTTCTTCCGCAATTCCGTCTGCGGTTAGTACAAAAATTCGTGTCGCATTTTTGATGGTGGTCAGACGATGGGCAATGGTGAAGGTTGTTCTGCCCGCTGACAATTTTTTTAGGGACTTTTGAACAAGCAATTCGCTTTCGTTATCCAACGCCGAGGTCGCCTCGTCGAGTATGAGTATGGGCGGATTTTTAAGGAACAGCCGTGCGATTGAAACTCTCTGCTTCTGTCCGCCGGACAGTTTGAGCCCGCGTTCGCCCACATAGGTGTCGTAGCCGTCCTTCAGCTCCATAATGAAATCGTGAGCACCTGCCGCCTTTGCGGCTTCAATAACCTCGTCCCGGGTTGCGTCGGGCTTGCCGTAGAGAATATTCTCGTAAACCGTGCCGCTGAACAAATAAACATCCTGCTGAACCATTCCTATATTGTTGCGGAGCGAGCCGAGAGTGATTTTGCTGATGTCAACTCCGTCAATCGTGATACTTCCCGAGGTCAGCTCGTAGAATTTGGGGATAAGGTTGCAAAGGGTAGTCTTACCGCCGCCGGAGGGACCGACAAAGGCAATGTTCTCGCCCTTTTTGATATTGAGATTAATTTTCGTAAGAACTTCCTTTGTATTGTCGGAGTACTTGAAGTGAACATCGTTGAATTCAATATTTGCAACCACATTGTCAAGCTCAACCGCATCTTCGGGGGTGTAGTTTTCAATTGGTTCGTCAATAACTTCATAAAATCTTTCGATACCGGTGATGCCCTTTTGGAACTGTTCCGTGAATTCCACAATCCGGCGGATTGAAGTGATAAGGGTCTGTATGTAAAGCAGGTATGCAATGAGGTCGGCAGGGGTCAGCTTGCCATCAATCATAAACAGTGAGCCGATAACAATAACCGCAATATACATAAGTCCGTCCGAGAACCGTGTTCCCGCCTGAAACAAAGCCATATACTTGTAGGCTTTCTTTTTGGAGTTAAGGAACATATTATTGCCGTGCGCAAACTTTTCACGCTCTAAATCCTCGTTGGCAAAGCTCTTGACAACCCTTGTTCCAAGCAGACTGTCCTCAAGGTCGGCGTTAAGCTCGCCCACCTGTTTTCTTTGCTCCTTGAACGCCTCTTTCATCTTTGTTCTGAATACAAATATTGAAACAAGCATCAAGGGAAGAAGCAGAAATATTATCAGCGTAAACCACCAGTTAATTCTGCCAAGGATTATAAACGCACCGACGATTTTAATTCCTGCAATAAAGAATTCTTCAGGACAATGGTGCGAGAACTCGGTAACATCAAAGAGGTCGGTTGTAACTCTTGACATAATCTGACCGATTTTTGTGTTGTCAAAATACTTAAAAGGCAACTTCTGCAGATGGTCAAAAAGGTCACGGCGCATATCTGTCTCAAGCTTTGCACCCATAATATGACCCATATTCGCCATATAGTAGTTGGCAAAGGTGTCGATTATGCGTAAAAACAGGTAAAGTCCGCCAAGCCTCAGCACGGTGGAAACCAAAAGAGCCTGTCCGTCGAGTGAGGCGGCATTGGTGATTGTACGCACAATCATCGGGAAAACCAGCTCGCATACAGTTGTGAGTGCGGCGCAGATAAGGTCAAAGATAATAATTCCTATATACGGCTTGTAGTAAACTGAAAATCTTTTAAACATATGAAAGTACCTCTTTCAAAATTTGGCAGCGGCTGATGCCACTGCCAAAAGTCTATATTTATTCTACTTCGTATACATCAATTATTGTTCCCGTCGTTTTAGCCGCCTTTGAGGTAAATACATACGACGAGCCGGCGGTAATTGCAAGATTGTTGGCGGTGTAGTAGCCTGAATCATTAACCTTGCCGTCAACCTGAACGGTAACGGTTATATCGTATCTTTCGGGGAGCACGGACGCCTTAAGTTTTCCGTTTGAAAGCTCAACCGCCTTTACTGAATCGGTGTAGGTCACATCAACTATTTCCCCCAAATATTCCTTAGTGGAGGTGTCGGTAACGGGGCCTTTAAAGTTATTGAGGGCTTCAACGGTTCCAATACGCACTTCCCGAATCTTCATTGTGTATTCAATACGGCTTGAGGCGGTTTCAACCTTCGGACCTGCAACAAAAAATCTTGAATATATCCCTAGTGCCGCAATTACAATTGCGATAACAACAAGTATATCAATGATGCTGATTTTGCCAAACAGCTTTCCTTCTTTGTTAATAATCATAGTATATTCCTGCCTTTCTAAGTGTTATTCGGTAACTGTCTTAAGGTCAATCACAAAGCCGTAGCCTGCAAAACCCTTGCCCCGTACAGCAACTTCTTCGCCAACGCGAATGGGTGTGCCGGATGCAGTAATTCCTGAGGGCGTTTCAAGAACAGGTGTACTAATATGAATAGTCAAATCAAACAAATTGGGGTCTTCTGCAAGAACGGCTTTGCCTGTCTGAGTGTTGGTGGTAATTCTTGATGAAGGTGACTTTTCAAGAATTTCAATCTTGCCGGGGAAGCGTTCTTTTACGCCAATCCATACAGTTTCTTGGGTGTCCAAAGCTGCTAAAAACTTGTTGTAAAGAGATTCATCTGCCCTTGTGAGCTGAAGCTGGAACACTGCTGTGGTGTTTTGTGTTTCTGGGCTGTCGACTGTGTTGTTGCCGCTGAGTAAATATATTCCTGCGGCAATAATTGCCACAACCAGCAACACAATCAGTCCGTCGATAATATTGAATTTTGGTTTATCCATTGTTCTTACCTCCAAGATTTAAATAGATGTTATCTATATTCCGGGCGTAAACCGCCGCAGTAAATGTTGACTTAAATATTTCCGAGCTTGTATTTGACATTTCGCCGTAAAGCTTTTCGTCGGTAAATAATTTTTCCAACCGGTCGGCAAGGGCTGTGGCATCGTGAGTGGGTACGATATAACCGTTTTTGCCGTCCTTGATAACTCCGGGATTGCCACCGAAGTCCGAAACAACCGCCGGCTTTCCGAGGCTCATACCCTCAAGGAGAGAAAGGCTGGTTGCCTCTGTCCCGAACGAGCAGTTTGCCTGAACATCAATCACATTCATCAGTGGCTCAACATTGTTGAGGAAGCCCAGCATAATCACATAATCCTCAAGGTTGTTCTCTGCAATCTGCTTGCGGATGGGTTCTTCCATATCCCCCGTGCCGGCAATAAGGAACCTCGCCTTAACGCCGCGGTCTTTAAGGATTTTTGCCGCTTCAACAAAATACTTGTGGCCCTTGACCTCGTTAAGCCTTGCGACAATCGCTGTGCACTTGTGGCCTTCGGGGACGCCGTATTCTGCCTTTGCCGCCGCAATTTCCTCTGCGGAGTATTGGCGGAGGGGTTCAACGCCGTTTAAAATAACATCAATCTTTTTGTCGCTTACACCGATTGCGGTTATATTATCCTTTGCGGCTTCGGCAACGGCGATAATCTTATCTGCGGTGGAATTGTTAACCAGACCGCAAACCGCCTTGCCAAGTCCGTGGGTCAGCCGTGGTGACGGCGGAAACACGCTGTGACGGGTATAGACGATTTTTGCGCCGTAAAGCCTTGCGGCAATTCGTGCCGACATACTTGCGTGGGTGTGAACAATGTCGGGACCAAACTGTTTAAATACCTTCAGCAACTTTTTTATTGCTCCGGCATCCAGCGACTTGTCAGCCATTGCATCAATCTCAAAAACTTTAAAGCCTAATTCCTCAACGCCGGGTTTTAAGAGACTGTTTTCCGGTAAAACCACAGCGATATCAAGCTTTTCGCGGTTACAGTGCTTGAGGTAGGTAAGAATGCATTTACCTGCACCGCCAATGTTTGTGTCCGAACAAACCTGAAGAACCTTAAGCATTTTTTTGCACCTCCGTTAATGCGGCTTCGTTTTTTGCAATCCGGGCGGCGGCAGAGCCAAGAGCCAGCACCGACCAGAAAATCATAAATACACGGTAGTTATAGAAGCAGTTGTCAAACATTCCCTGAACTAAAAATCCAAAAACACCTGCGCCGATGCCGACCAGCACGACCGATAAAGTGTGGCCTTTGCCGAATGCCTGATGCCCAACGCAAAGCTGCTTTACAAACAGGATGATGAGTGTCAGGAATGTAAGAATTCCGAGTATGCCCGATTCAACCAATACCTGAAGGAACAGGTTGTGGGAGTGGGGAGCTACAACTGAGCTGTATGAATAGAAGGGGTAAACCTGAGTGAACGCTTCGGTTCCGGGGCCGATACCCGACAGCCAGAAGTCCTTCAGCATAAGCAGGGTTCCCATCCAGATAAATACCCGGTACGAGGTGGACGAGTCGCCCATATCACCGATACTGGTGAAACGGTTGATTATGCTTTCCGGCAAAACCATCGGTATAACCGGAAGAACGGGGATAGCCAGTCCCCACAGCTTGCCTGCGGCAAAGGTAACAAATACAGCCGCCGCAAACATAAGGCCAAGCCAGCAACCGCGTGAGAAGGTGAGGATAAGGGTGACGCCCATTACCGCTGCCATTCCGGCAAATACCAGCTTTGCGAGGAAGGATTTCTTCTTCCACATAAGTGCGATGCACACCGGCATCACAAGGAGAATATATTCACCAAGGACATTGGGGTTTTCAAGGGTGGAGTAGACACGCATCTTGATGTCCTCGAACATCTCCTCGTCAATCCACGCCTGAGTGACATTCCAGCCAAACACATATTGAAGTATTCCGTATAGGCAAACCAGAAATCCCGAAAGACAGAAGACGGTAAGGATAACCTTGAGCTGTTTTGCGGTTTTCACGGTGTTGATTACGACAAAGTAGAACGCCATAAAGGCAAAGTATACTGCCCAGATGGTGATGCTCTTAAGCGGTGCAAACGAGGTTACTGCCGCCATAAGATAAATGAGGAGCAAAAGCACAACCATAAAGCCCATACCGTCAGTGCGGAACTCAAACCTTCTGGTTGTGAGAGCCTTTATGATAAGCGAGAAAAGGCAGAGTAGGGTAAGTCCGACAACCATCATGGTGGGGATTATCGGGGCGAGGAACAGCGTTACAAACACGCCGAACTCCACCTTATAAAGAACCATAAAGAAGAACCAAAGACCAAGCACAAACAAAGTTGCGTAAATAATTGAGAGCTTTGCCGCAATAATGCCGGTGAGTATGCCAAATACTGCCGCACAGATAAGCCGGGCTTTGCCGCCGCACTTGGTCATATAGTAAAAGTCAAAGGAAAAGTCTAAATCAAAAAGCTTTTCAATAAGCTTGACCAGCGCCGAGCCGCGAAGCAGGTCAACGGCATTAATATCAAGGAAATAGAGACCTGCACCGACGGCGATTGCGATAAGGTCAAGGATTTTGCCACCGCCGAACACAAATGATAAAACAAAATCACTCAATGCGGCAAAGAACAGCATCACGCCGATAAAGCGGAGGTTGACTGCCAGCAGATTATGCAGAAAATACTTGCAGATACGGATTATTCTGCTGGTCTCCTTGAGGTTTGTCAGACCCTCGCAGTGCTTTTTCTGTATATGCTCAATCAACCTGAACGGCCAGAACAGAATCTTCCCGAAAATGCTCTTTGATGCGGTGCCTTCGTCAAGAAAGTTTTTGCGGAATATGCCGGTAATTAAGCTTTCCCGCCACGCATGCGAGAAGAAGGCATACACGCCGCAAAGGAAGCGGTATAAAAGACTGTTTTTGATATAGCGGTTCCACAGAAATTGCCAAGCTGTGAGAAAGTATCCGTTATTTTTCATGACCGAACCTCCTGATTTGTCTGATTTCGTCTGGTTTAAAAACTAAAGCGGCTACGGCGTAGATAATAAGCGCCGGAGCGGCAGATATGCAAAGCTGAACAAAGGTAATTACCTTGCCGCCTCCCAAATTTTCTGCAAAGCTGTATACTATCGTTGCAGTAAGACCTGCGGCAACGCTGCAAAAAATGATTTTGGAAAGATTTACGGCAAAGCTTTTGCCAAAGGTGCCGGGGCGTTTTTTGTTCATCAAACACAGCAGAACACACGCCATAAATATCGAGCTGATTGCACTTGAAAGGGCAAGGCCGCCAACTCCCATTTTAAGCACGCCGACAAGTATAAATGCGGAAGCAAGGTTTATCACAACCCCGGCGATTGAGGTAAGCATCGGGGTTTTTCCGTCCTGAATGGCATAAAAGCTCTTGTTAAGTATTTCGCAGATGGCATAGCCCATCATACCAATCGAGTAGTTGAGGAGAGCCGTTGCGGTAAGTGCGGTGTTCTCGGCGGTAAATGCGCCGTGCTCAAACACCAGTCTGATAATGGGTCGGGAAAGAGCAATAAACATTGCCGCAATGTAGCCGATTATAAAAACTGTCCAGCCGACCGAAAGCCGGGTGGTTTCCGAAAATGCATCATTTTTGTCGCCTGCGTTCATTCGCGACAGCTTGGGGAAGATAAAGTTGGTAACAGCGTACGCAAAAACGCCGACCATAATGATGTATATTTTGTTTGCCCAGTTAAGACCGGACACAGCGCCGTTACCGAGTGATGAGCCAAACGCCATATTGACAACCGCACAAAGTGGCTGAACCCACGAGCTTATCAGCACGGGCACGGCAAGCTTTGCCGCCGACATAAGCCCCTCGTCACGGAATTTCAGGGTCGGCTTGTAGTGGTAGCCGAACTTTTTAAGGTGAGGCAGTTGCACAAAGAGCTGTGCCGCCCAGGCAACGAACATTGAAACAATAACGCCCGTCAGCCCGAAGCGGTTACCGAATACGGCAAGGTACAAAATCATAATCAGGTTGGAAACCACGCTTATGATTGACGGGATATTGAATTCGCCAAAGGACTGAAGTATTCCGACAGAGGTATATGCCGCTGCGGTGAAGATTATTGACGGGAATATTATTCTGAGAAGCTGAGCGGTCTCGGCAATCTTTTCAGGAGCGTAGCCGGGGCACATCAGCCCTACAATTTGCTTTGCAAAGATTACACCCAAAACGGCGAACACGGTTGCAAGGGAAACCACCGCCGACATAAAGTTATTTGCAAACAAAATTGCCCGTTCTCTACCCTCTTTTTCCAGATAGCCGTTGAAGATAGGGACAAAGGTTGAGAGTATCGCTACGCCCAATGTCATATCAAAGAATAAAAGAGGTATCTGTGTTGCGCTGTTCAATATGTCCGAGGCGTAGCTCTGGCCGTAGATTCCGGCAATGATAACCTCGCGGAAAAGCCCCATAAACTTGGCGCAGAATATAATTATCGCCATAAAACCGATAGTCTTCACGGTTTTGGCAGAGGAATTGTCTTTCAACAAATCACTTCCTTAATACATAAGTATATACAGTATATCATAAAGATTGGCAAAAGTAAAGATTATTGACGGCAAATTAATTATGTGGTAGAATAAGATTTATGGAAAGGGAGTGCGGAGTATGAAAAGACTGAAAATTGTTTTTTCAACAATCATTCTGGCGACCCTGATTCTGGGGCTTTTTTTCCGCGCCGGCGGTACAGATAAAAAATATGAATCTACCGAGTTTCTTTTCGACACCTACTGCACAATAACAGCATACTCAAAAAACGCTGAAACAGCAGTAAGTGCGGCGTTTGATGAGATTGCCCGGATTCACCGTCTGACCAATTTCTTTGATGAGAACTCGGATATTTCAAGGATAAACAAGGCCAAAGCAAACGAGCCAATCAAGGTTGATCCGATTGTGATTGAAATTCTTGAAACAGCTCTTGAAATGGACAGAGAGTCAGAGGGAGCATTTGATGTCACACTTGCTCCCGTTTCAATGCTGTGGAAGTTTGACGAGGGCGAGCCTGTGCCTCCGACGGCAGAGCAAATCAAAACGGCACTTGCCATTGTTGAAAATGGCGGTATTGAAGTAGATGCAGAGAGCCTGACCGTTACCAAGCTGTCGGACGAAACAAAGCTTGATCTGGGCGGCATTGCAAAGGGTTATGCCGGTGATGCTGCGGCAAAGGTTCTTCGTGAAATGGGCGCAAAAGCGGCAATCGTTGACCTTGGCGGAAATATAAGCTGCATCGGCGAAAATCCAAATTCAAAGGACGGAAAGTGGCGTATAGGTCTGCAAAAGCCTTTTGCCCCGACCGGTGAATACAGCGAGACGGTTGAGATTAACGAGGCGTCGGTTGTGACAAGCGGAACATATCAGCGGTACTTTGAATACGGCGGAGAGCAATATCACCACATAATCGACCCCTCAACAGGACAACCCTCAAGACATGAATTCGATAGCGTAACGGTTGTGGGTGGCAGTTCAATGCAGGCGGATTGCCTTGCCACGGCGGTGTATGTTCTCGGCAGGGAAAAGGGTGCGGCGCTTGCGGGAAAATACGGTGTAGATATTTATTTTAATTAATTGACAAATATATAGTAACTGGTATAATAATTGGAGAGATACATTCAGGGAGAAAATTGATATGGAGTTTTTCAGCACATTTTTCGGTAAAATTCTGACCACGCTTTTTTGGTCAATGGTTCCGGTAATCGAGCTTAGGGGTGCAATTCCCATAGGCACGGCAATGGGTCTTGATTTGTGGACGGCAATTATTGTTTCGGTTATCGGGAATATGATACCGGTTCCGTTCATAATTATATTTATCCGCAAGATTTTTGAGCTGATGCGGAAATTGAGCAAAAAGCTCGACAAGGTTGTAACGGCAATGGAGAACAAGGCGGAAAAGAACCGTGCGGTTGTTGACCGCTACAAGTTCTGGGGCCTTGTCATTCTGGTTGCAATTCCCCTGCCCGGTACAGGTGCGTGGACGGGCGCTTTGGTTGCGGCGATGATGGAGATGCGGCTGAAAGACGCAGTTCCTGCCATCTTCCTCGGCGTTGTGGGTGCCGGTGCGATTGTTGCAACCGTTACCGGCGGAATTTTTGCTGTTTTATAAAGGAGTAGAGCCTATGCTGTTTGGAACTGAAGCGGCAGAACTTTGGATTCTTAATTTAATACAGGATATATTCGGTTGTGGATTTCTGGATTTTCTGATGCCCAAAATTACGGCGCTCGGCAATGCCGGGATTATCTGGATTCTGGTCGGGCTTGTCCTATTATGCACAAAAAAATACCGCCGTGGCGGTGTTTTTCTGCTTGTGGGACTTCTGCTTGGACTGATTTTCGGCAATGTGATTCTTAAAAATCTGATTGCAAGACCAAGACCTTGCTGGATATATGATGTGCCGTTGCTTATCCCGAATCCGACCGACTTTTCGTTTCCGTCGGGGCATACACTCTCGTCGTTTATTTCGGCGTTTGTGCTGATGCGGATTAATCGAAAATTTGGCATTCCGGCGCTTGTGCTTGCAATTCTTATTGCGTTTTCAAGAATGTATTTGTTTGTGCACTTCCCCACCGATATTTTAGGGGGGATTGTGTTGGCGTATGCGATATATATGATGATAAGAAAATATATAGACCCTGCCTGATGGCAAGGTCTGTTTTACTGTAAGGATGCGCTTATGTTGTATGCTATTCTGAACGGAGTGAAGAATCTTTATTTTATTTAAGATTCTTCGGCTTTGCCTCAGAATGACAAACTAATTCAATATTCCATTTTCGCCAACCTCGGCAAAGCGTTCACGGACACGGTTTTTAAGTGCCAGATGCTCGGGTTTTTCAAGATTCGGGTCGGCTGCAAGCAGTTCGCGCACCCCGTCCTTGGCACGCACAAGCAGCTCCATATCCGAGGCAAGGTTTGCACATTTCAGCTCGGGCAAGCCGTGTTGACGAACTCCAAAAAACTCACCCGGACCACGAAGCTCCAAGTCCTTTTCCGAGATTTTAAAGCCGTCGTTGGTCTTACACATTATCTTCATTCGTTCGTCGGCAATTTTGCCGCCCTCGGAAAACATAATGCAATAGGATTGATGCTCGCCTCTGCCAATTCTGCCGCGAAGCTGATGCAGCTGCGAAAGACCAAACCTTTCAGCATTTTCAATCACCATAACCGTGGCGTTGGGCACATCAACACCGACCTCAACAACGGTGGTTGCGACTAAAATATCAATTTCGCCCCGTGCAAAACGCTCCATAATTTCCTTGCGTTCTACCGTCTTGATTTTTCCGTGCATAACCTCAACGGAAAAGGCTTTAAAGGAGGTCTTTTTTAATTTTTCGGCGTATTCCACCGCTGATTTTGCGGCAAGGGCTTCAGATTCTTCGATTAAGGGACAAATAATATATACCTGTCTACCCTCGGTGATTTTTTGCGTAATAAATTTATAAAGCCGTTGTCTTGTATGCTCCGCAACCGAGTAGGTCTCGATTGGCTTTCTGCCGGGTGGTAATTCGTCGATTACCGATATATCAAGGTCGCCGTACAGAATAAGTGAAAGCGTTCTGGGAATTGGTGTTGCGGTCATAACAAGGGTATGTGCGCCATAGCCTTTTTCGGTCAAAAGTGTTCTCTGTCTTACGCCGAAGCGGTGCTGCTCGTCAGTAATCACAAGCGCTGGATTTTTAAAGGTTACGCTATCCGAAATCAGGGCGTGGGTACCGACAATAATTTGTGCCGTGCCGTCCTTGATTTTTTTCAGGGACTCCCGTTTTTCGGCAGCGGACATACCGCCGCTCAAAAGTACGGTTTCAAAACCGAATTTTTCAAATAGGCTTTTAAGATTTTTATAGTGCTGTGCCGCCAGAATTTCGGTTGGTGCCATCAAAGTCGCCTGATATCCGGATTTTGCAACAGCATACATAGCCGCCGCCGCAACCATTGTTTTACCCGAACCAACATCGCCCTGAACAAGACGGTTCATAGGCGAATTTTTTTTCAAATCGGCTGAAATTTCGTTTATTACACGCTTTTGGGCATTTGTCAGCTCAAAGGGCAGTGCCTTTGCAAAATCTGCAATACATTTAACATCATTGATTGGGACTGCACGGAATTTTTTGCGTTCCTCGCCTAATGTGTGGATACCCGTTTGCAGAATAAAAAATTCCTCAAAGGCAAGCCGCTGTCTTGCCGCTTCAAAGCTCTCGGCACTTTTGGGGAGGTGAAGCTCCTTTAGTGCGCTGTAAAGCGGCGGAAAGCTCATTTTATCGCATAGTTTCGACGGAAGAATGTCCTTGGGCAGCTCGGTGAGGCCATCAAGAATTTTTTCTGCCGCATTCCGTATATGGGTCTGACTGAGTCCAGCGGTGGAGGGGTAAACGGGCAGAAGTCTGCCGGTTTTTTTGTTCTCACCGTCAAAGACTTCAACAACGGGGTTCACCATTTCAAAGCTGCTGCCTTTGTATGATGCTTTCCCAAAGAATATAAATTCCGAGCCGGAACTTAGTGTTTTTGACACATACGGGGCATTGAACCAGGTGACCTTCATCATATTTTCGCCGTCCGAAACGGTTGCCTGAGTGACTGAAAGTCTGCCGCGACTGCGATAGGACTTAACACCGCCGGCAAGCGATGCACAAACGCCCACGGTCTCGCCGTCCATAAGCTCGGCAATCGGCTTTGTCTGTGTGCGGTCCTCAAGCGTTCTGGGCAGGTGAAACAGAAGGTCTCCGGCAGTGTGTATGCCGAGCCTTGCAAAAAGCTTTGCGCGGGCTTCGCCTATTCCTTTTACAAATTGGATGCTGTCGCTTAGTTTCATAGTTTCACCTAAAAAGGTTGTTTAAAAAGTGTAACTTTTTAAACAACCCTATTGGGGGGATAGGAAAAATAGATTCAGAATGAATAAACTGAGCCAAAGCATATGCTTTGGGTTACCCGAAGGCGTACTGGTGTACGCCGAGAGGCGAAGTTTATTTATAGCAGAAAGGCATAAATTATTATGAAAATCGAATTATGAGATTTTCATCCTTTTTTACTATAAAGGTTATTGTTTGTTTTATTAAAACCTTTTAATTTTCCCCGCCTTTTTGCGCTCTGGACTATTTTTACATCCCCTTATGTTATTCGACCGATATAATGTAGAAGTAGACGGGTTGACCGCCGTAAATTACCGATACATCAAGGTCGGGATACTTTTCTTCAAGCTTTGCGGAAATGGCGTTTGCAGATTCCTCGGTGGTGTCCTCACCGTAGTAGAGGGAGATAACACTGGATTCGTCATTCACCATTTTTTCGGCTAATGCCTCAACCGATTCCTCGGGGGTCGCGGTAACTGCAGCTATATCCTTGCCGCACACGGCAAGACAATCGCCCAGCTTGATTTCAACCCCGTCAAGGTTGGTGTCACGGGCAGCAAATGTAACCTGTCCACAATCGACCGAGTCTGCAAATTCCTTCATTGTCTCTGCGTTTTCTTCGGGCGACATTCCCTCATCAAACGCTGTCATCGCTGAAATTCCCTGAGGGATATTGACTGTCGGGATAACAATTACCTTTTTGTCGGTAAGTGCGTCAACCTGGTCTGCCGCAAGAATGATGTTCTTGTTGTTGGGCAGAATGTATACAATTTCTGCCGGAATCTTCTCAACAGCAGAAAGTAAATCCTGTGTGCTTGGGTTCATTGTCTGACCGCCCTCAACAATTTCATCAGCACCAAGCTCACGGAAGATTTCCGTCAAACCCTCACCTGCCGAAACTGCGGCAAAACCATATTTCTTGGTTGGCGTTGCAATTTCGGGTTTGGCTTCTTCAGCATTTGCCGGACTATCCAAATCGTCCAGAGTATTTTCTTCGTGCTGATACTTCATATTGTCAATTTTAAGATTGGTCAGCTCGCCAAGCTTTAATGCCTGTTCGATAACAAAACCTGGGTGGTTGGTGTGGATATGAACCTTAACAATATCCTCGTCTTCAATAACAAGCATACAATCACCCTTATCGGTGATTGCTGCCTGGAATGGACCTGCTTTGCGGTCTGCCGGCTTGTTGATTATAAACTCGGTGCAGTAAAGGAACTTGATGTCCGCATCGGTTTTTGTTGTTTTTGCTGCGCTGGGTGCTTTAAAGCTTGTATCCGCAACTTCAACAGCCGTGCCGCTTTCCAAGGCTATCAGCATACCCTCGAAGATGGTCATAAGACCCTTACCGCCGGCATCAACAACGCCTGCCTTTTTAAGGGCGGGTAAAAGCTCGGGGGTGCGGTCAAGGCTTGCATTTCCGGCGTCAACAACTGCACAGAAGAATTCGGTTATATCGGTAAAGCTTTCAAAATTAGCTTCGGCAAACTCTGCGGATTCACGGATTACCGTAAGGATTGTACCTTCGGTGGGCTTCATAACTGCACGGTATGCAGTTGTTTTTGCACCGACAAATGCATCCTTCAGTTCCGGTAAGCCAAGTACTTCCTTGTTTTCAACCGCCTTGGCAAAGCCTCTTAGAATCTGGGAGAGAATAACACCTGAGTTACCTCTTGCGTTGCGGAGCGCAGCAGATGCCAGCTTTGAGAGGAGCCTTCCTGCGTGGTCAAAATCCTCCGAAAGTGTCATTTCTGTTGCACCGCTGAAGGTAAGACTCATATTTGTTCCGGTATCGCCGTCGGGAACAGGGAACACATTAAGGTCGTCAATCAGCTTGCGGTTATTTCGTAAATGCGCCGAGGCAGATTCAATCATCATTCTCAGCTTTTGTGTATCTAAATTATTCACATTATCACCTCAAAAAACGGAATTACTGCTCAACACGCACACTTTCAACGTTCACAGAAACTCTTGAAACTTCCATTCCCGTGAACTTTTCCACATTGTACTTAACATTGCTGCGTATAGTTTCGCCGATTGTGCCGATGTTAAGACCGTATTCCACAATAACAAAAAGTGAAATGTCAATCACACCGTTATCGGTTTTTACCTTGATGCCCTTGTCGATATTTTCTTTTTTCAAAAGGCTTGCAATGCCGTCTTTACCCGTTTTCGAGCACATACCAACAACACCGTAGCACTGGGTTGCGGTGTAGCCTGCCAGCTTTGCAATAACTGCGTTGGATATGCTGATAGTACCTCTTTCGTTTTTGATTTCAGCACTCATTTATTTGTCCTCCTATCAATTGTTAATATTGAAACGGAAATTATATGTTACATTTATACATTCTATATAATACACTATTTTTTGTTTTCGGTCAAGTGTTTTATGCTGTCGCAAAATGTCGCTATATATTATATGTGGTTTTTTGCAGAAACACTAAGTTTTTTATTGCGTTTTTATTAGTTTTGTGATATAATTACTCTGTATAATTTTGCGGATTTTTTACAAATGAGGTGTTTAACTATGGACGACCGCATTTTTGGAACAAACCCTGTCTTTGAAGCGCTCAGCTCGGGCAGGGAGATAGACAAGATATTTATTCTGGAGGGTGCACGGCACAGCCGCCTTGCCCAGATAATTTCCCTTGCAAAAAAACGGGGGATACATTACACAACTGTCAGTAGAAAAAAGCTTGATGAGCTTTCTGAAAACGGCAACCACCAGGGCGTGCTTGCTTTTGCTGCGGCTCACGAGTACTCGACAGTTGATGATATTCTGAGCTTAGCGAAGGAACGGGATGAGGCACCGTTTATAATAATCGCAGAGGGGTTAAGCGACCCTCACAACCTCGGCAGTATTGTCAGAACGGCAAATGCCGCAGGTGCTCACGGTGTTATTATTCCCAAGAACCGGAGTGTGGGTCTTACCGCAACGGTTGCCAAGGTTTCGGCAGGTGCGCTTGAATACACTCCTGTTGCAAGAGTGACGAATATTTCCTCAACCATTGACGAGCTGAAAAAGGCAGGGCTCTGGATTGCAGGGACAGCCCTTGAGGGCAGCTCACTCCACTATGATGCCGACCTGACTGGAGCGCTTGCAATAGTAATCGGCAGCGAGGGCGAGGGACTCAGCCGCTTGGTTCGTGAGAAATGCGACTTTCTGGTTAAAATCCCGATGCTTGGTCAGGCGGAATCCCTGAACGCATCTGTTGCCGCAGGTGTTCTTATGTACGAGGCGGTACGCCAGAGAAATAAGTCGAAATAAAGGAAGATTAATAGTATGATTTCAAAATTAAGCAGTGCGGCACTTTACGGAATTGACGGATTTTTAGTAGATGTTGAGACCGATATATCAAACGGGCTCCCCGGCTTTGATATTGTGGGGCTTCCGGATGCGGCGGTCAAGGAATCCAAGGAACGAATCCGTGCCGCAATAAAAAATACCGGACTTGCAATGCCGTCAAAGCGGATAACAGTTAACCTTGCCCCGGCAGACATCAAAAAGGAAGGCTCGCACTTTGACCTGCCCATAGCCCTCGGGATTCTGGTTTCTTCCAAACAACTGGATATCCCCGATGCCGAGCATACGGTGTTCTTCGGTGAGCTTTCGCTCAGCGGCGATTTGCGTCGGGTGAACGGCGCTCTGCCTATGGCGATTTCCGCATTCCAAAACGGTATAAAAAAGGTATTTTTGCCAAAGGCTAATGAAAAAGAGGCGGCAGTTGTCGAGGGCCTTGAAGTCTACGGTGCAGACAACCTCAAGGAAATTCTTCAGCATTTTACAGGACAAAACGAAATTAAGTCGGCAGATGTAAGCATTGACGAGCTGCTTTCTGAGTCGGATGCGTTTAAATACGATTTTTCGGATGTCAAGGGGCAGGCGTTTGCAAAGCGTGCCCTTGAGATTGCGGCGGCAGGCGGCCATAATGTTCTTATAGTATGATACATATACACGGTTAATGCAAATGCCCATAAAATAAGGGGTTTGAGAGATGATATGCTTTTATAAATAACCTAAATT
>SVJR01000044.1 GCA_015068845.1 Oscillospiraceae bacterium | reverse complement strand
TACTCCTCGTTGTTTGCAACATCTATGTGAGATATTGCAATATTTTCAGGTGCAACACCTGCGTCAAGCAAAATTTGAGTTGCTTCAATGCCGTTTATTGTCCATGGGTTGATGTGCACAAGAATTTTTACACCTGTTTTCTTGTGGGCAATTGCAGAAGCTTTTAGAACTCGGCGTTCTTCCTCGTTAAAAACCTCGCTTATACCAATTTCACCGATAACGCCCGCTTTAATTCCTGTATTGCCGACGCCGTCCCTGATTTCCTTTATCATCAAATCTGCAATCTCGGCTTCGCTCATTTTCTTCATTTCTTCAGGGTGGGTGGAGTATACATAGTAGCCCGTACCCATAACGATATTCAGCCCCGTTGCTTCTGAAATCTTTTTAAGCATTTCGGGGTTCCTGCCGATTCCCGGCAAGGTAGCGTCTACTATCGTCTTTCCCCCTGCCTTTTTAAATCGCAAAATCTCACTCTTTTGGGTTTCGTAATCCAGCATACTCAAATTGTCCCGTATTGCGTATGGGTCTCTGTTGAGTATTCCAAGCTTATCCATTGTAACATAGGCTGTAGACGGACTTTCGCAGTCCTCTACATAATGTTCCTCAAAAAATGCGGTAAGTTCAATAAAAATGTGTTCGTGCGGGGTGGTAATGCCAAGGTCGGCTTTATTAACCACTCCTGTAACTGTTTGAACAGACATAAAAAAACTCCTTTCTACCTTGATTATAGGATAGAAAGGAGTCAAAGTCATTAGTCTAATTGGGTTTTTTATTGGTTTTTTCGGTACTCGTTGGGAGTTTTTCCCGTAATCTTTTTAAAAATCTGATAAAATGCCGCCATATCATTATAGCCTATGGATACACATATATCCTTTATCGGAACATCAGTAGTAGACAAGAGGCGGCACGCCTCATCGATTCGGAGCTTTTGCTGAAAGCTTGTGACAGAGCTGCCTGTCACTTTTTTAAACAGCTTTCGGAAGTAATCAGGTGAGAGGAAAGCCCGGGATGCAATATCATCAATTGAGAGCTTTGATGTGTAGTTGCCTTCGATATATTTAGCGGCGCTTGTGATACTGTCTAATTTGTCGGGAGGAAGAACAATTTCTTCGGTTTGTTCGATGTTTCTAAACAGCTTTATAATCAGCTCTATGATATACGCTCTGATAATCTGTATAAAACCACGCTCTTTACGGTTATATTCATGGTATATGCGAGTAAATATCTCGCCATAGTCTGAATAACCACCGCCTGAAATGTGCATATCAGGTTGAGAGCCTGCATCCATCGGGAACAGGGAGTGGAAGAGGAAGTTGTTTTTGAGGGCCTCAAATTCGCCCATTTCAATATCCCCTGCCCCAAAAAAATCCGGCGAGAACATAAGGTCATAGGTAACAAAGTTTTCATCCGAGTTTATATCTGATGTAAACTTATGTGTAACACCCGAGTTTATAATGGTTATGTCTCCGCATTTAACATGGTATTCGCGACCGCCGACAGTATGTACGGCGCTTCCTGACAGTATATATACAATTTCCACAAATTGATGTTTATGCTCAATCCCAACGAATTCCGGAAATTCGGTAGATAACTGAATATAAACATTTTCACCATTCTTAAAGAAAGCGCTGTTTTCAAAAAAATGAGGCTCTGTATCTTGTTGGGCACAATGTCCCGTATGAGATATTGCATTGTTATTCAATTGATTTATCATAAAATCACCTCTTATGTTATATTCAATAACAGAGGTCATTATACTGCAAAGGTGTGAAGTTTGTCAACCAAACATTAAGTCCGCACCTTTGGTGCGGACTTGTGTTTTGGAAATTATAGTTATACTTGTCTTTCTATAAGCCCTTTGAGTCCAACCGGACTTTTGCCCTCAAAGGGGATTTCGCCGAGAACTGCACGCACGTATGCTCTTTGTGAGCCGGGAGTCGGAGAATACACGTTGATATAATTCTTTACATAGGGATAGTCATAAAGCTTATATGGGTCGCCAAAGGATGCAAATACAACGTTGTCAAATTGTGTGAGAAAACCGCTCCACATAAGAGCTGTATGTATATAGTGGAGTCTGAGAGTTCCCCCAACGCAGTCTCTTGAACTTATTTTTACATTTACAAATATAGCATCAGCCTCGGGCAGATAATCTGCAACATCGGGTCTGCCGGGGTTTGTAAAGCTTTTAACCTCGAAGCCGCGGACTTTAAGTTCGTTTTCCATTGTTTCAAGAGAATTGGAAATGCTTGGAACCTCACCCTCTTTTTGAAGGTTTATAACAGCAACCTTTGCCCCCGGTTTTAAATCAAAGGGAACAATCTTGCCAAAGTTGCGGACAAGTGTAATTGATTTTTCCTCTATTTGCTTTGCAAGCTCTGCCAAATCGTATTTGTGTTCAATTCCCTTTAAGACCTCTTCTTCATCTTCGAAGAGTCTTGCCCTTTCTTTAAGCTTGATAACACGGAGAACAGCGTCGTCTATTCTCTCCATTGGGATTTCTCCCGAGAGAACAGCATTCTTAATATGGTCAAAGTAGTCAATTTTGGGAAAGAGCACAATATCTCCGCCGGCTTTTATAAATTCAACTGCGACTCTGTCGCGAGGCACAACTACACCGGCACCTGCCATAGTCATTGCATCAGAAACAATACAGCCGTCAAAACCGAGTTCGCCTTTTAAAAGCTCTGTCATCAGCTTGCGGCTGAATGTACAAGGGGGACAGCCTATCCAATCATTCATTGGCTCATCATAAGATGGAAGGGCAATATGGCCCACCATAACGCTTGCGGTACCCTCTTTGAACATCTCTTTGTATACATAACCAAAGGTATCCATCCATTCGTCAAAGGGGAGGTCGTTGTAAGAAACTGTCATGTGTGAATTTCTGCCGTCTACGCCCTCGCCGGGGAAGTGCTTGCAGCCTGCAACCATAAGACCTGCCGACTGCATTCCACGGACAGCAGCTGCGG
>SVJR01000021.1 GCA_015068845.1 Oscillospiraceae bacterium | reverse complement strand
TATGGCAAACGCACTTAACAAGTACGCTGCAATTCAGTCAGGTATCATGTCAACAATCCACGCATACACAGGCGACCAGATGATTCTTGACGGTCCTCACAGAAAAGGCGATATGCGCCGTGCAAGAGCTGGTGCTGCTAACATCGTTCCTAACTCAACAGGTGCAGCTAAGGCTATCGGTCTTGTTATCCCCGAACTCAACGGCAAGCTCATCGGTTCTGCACAGAGAGTTCCTGTTACAACAGGTTCAACAACAATCCTTACAGCTGTTGTTAAGGGCACAGATGTTACAGTTGACGGCATCAACGCTGCTATGAAGGCAGCAAGCTCAGAAAGCTTCGGTTACAACACAGACCCGATCGTTTCCTCAGACGTTATCGGTATGAAGTACGGTTCACTATTCGATGCAACACAGACAATGGTTGCTAAAATCGCTGATGACCTTTACGAAGTTCAGGTTGTTTCATGGTATGATAACGAAAACTCATACACAAGCCAGATGGTTAGAACAATCAAGTACTTCGCAGAAATCTAATAGCAGTAAATCTAAAGGGGTGGCAAAAATGCCACCCCTTTTTTTTAATAGTCTTTTCAGGGAATAGGAAAAATAGATTCAGAATGAATAAACTGAGCCAAAGCTCTGCTTTGAGTTACCCGAAGGTGTACCGGGTGTACACCGAGAGGCGAAGTTTATTTATAGCAAAAAAATGTGTTTTTTTGCGGTCTGAACTATTTTTACATTCCCTTTTTATATGTTCATTTCGGGATGCTTCCTTACTCTGCGCATCAATAGTATTGTGCTGATCACCAGAAGTATTGGGAATATGGTTGAAATCAGGAGTCCCATTCTTAGTTCGCCGCCAAAAGCTGATGCAACAAATCCGACCAGCGTTGGACCAGATGTGCATCCAATATCTCCGGCAAGAGCCAGAACGCCAAACATTGCAGCTCCTCCCGTCGGGTATGTTTTTGCAGTAAGTGAAACAGCACCGGGCCACATTATGCCAACCGTAAAGCCACAGAAACCACAAGCAAGTAGTGCCGCCAGCTTAACCGGCGAGAGTGCCGCCATAAAGAAGCACATCACGGTAAGAAACCCACATACAAGCAGATATTTTGCAAGGTTTATCCTATCAGCCAGCTTTGAATACATAACCCTTGCGAGAGCCATCATTGAAGCAAAAATGCACGGGCCGAGTATGTCGCCCATAACCTTAGATACGCCCAGGGAGCTTTCCGCAAAGGCTGACGCCCACTGACTCATTGCAATCTCGGTTGCACCGCTGCAGAACATTATCAGTATAAACACCAGAAAGCTTTTCTTTTTAAACAGCTTCCAAAGTGGGGTTCTTTTGTTATTTTCAACAATTCTGTTTATGGGAACAAGCATAAAGTAAATTGCATTGGCAAAGGGAATAAATGCCCAGATTATTGCAATATAATGCCAGTTGTTCTTACCAAAAATGAACAGCAGAAGATTTGTCAACAGTATTACGCCAATTGACCCGAAAGCAAACATCGAGTGGAGCATACTCATCGTTGCCGCTTTATTTTTTGACGGACACCCCTCGATGATCGGGCTGAGCAAAACCTCAAAAAGTCCGCCGCCGCCAGAAAACAGCATTACCGAAAACAAAACCGCAAGATATGTATTCTGAACCCGTGGTGCAACAAGTCCCAAAAACAAAAAGCCTCCTGCCGCAAGCAGATGCGCCACAACTATCGTTTTACGGTAGCTAACACGGTCAATATAAAACAGCGATGTAAAGTCCATTGTGAGCTGCATCACAAAGTTTATCGTTGCAAAAAGCGTTACCAAAGCCAGCGGTATTCCATAGTCCTGATTAAATATAACAAACAACAGCGGAAGAAACCCGCAGACTATGGATTGGGAAACCGAACCGAGATAACACGCGGTTTTTGTATGTTCAAAGCTTAGTTTTTTCATAATTATTAATCTCATAAATCAGGGCGGATAATAAATCCGCCCTGACTTTTTCCTACTTTATTTTCTTCGCTTCAAGATAGAAGCGTTTTTCGTTTGCTTCGCCCATTGAGAAAGTCTTTCTAGGAAGTGCTCCGTCCGAAATTACCGTTTCAAAAAGCGAGTTCTTTTCAGGGCAAGGAAGAATAAAGCCTACCGCATTGCCTCTGTTTGATAGCTCACGGGTAACTTCCTCGCCGTGTATGTAGTCAAGCTCGTAGCCCATCTTGTCAAGGAAGTTCTGGAGAGTTCCAACTTCCAATCCCGAAGACGGGTTTGTTACATAGAACCTTTCGGTTTTGTCGCCTTCGGTCATTACGATTTCCTGACTACCGTCTACGGGTACATCAGAAACCGCATAATACTTTTTCAGCTCTGCTGCAACGCTGTCAAGTGTCTGACCAAAAACAACTCTATGTATCGGTTCAAATTCAAGAGCCTTATCGTGGATATTTTCAATCTCAACAAGGCAGTATCTTGCGGGGTGAGCCGACCATTCTTTTTCGGGAATAGTATTTTTTATATTCTCCCAACAGGTCTTTGCTGTTGCAAGCGAGTGATTGCCGTCGCCGACAGCAAACACGAGGTTATCCTTTGCGGTCTTTGCAAAGGCGTCGATGCGGTCAACAAGTGCATCCGCCATCATTCCGGAAACAAGCCAACCGGAGATATGTCCGCCGCCCTCCATCAAGTCAAAATCATAAAGTGGGCGTTCCTTTGCGATACTGCCCATAATTTTATCCTTGGGGTCGTTCATAAGAAGAATTGCGTGGGGAAGCTCCACCGGTGCATTTTCACGAATTTTAACTCTGGGTGGAATTCTCTCAATAATGGTGCCCTCGGTCGCGCGGATTTCGCTTTTTGAGCCTTTGGAAAAGTCATAACATTCAAGGTCTACCTGACCAATCAGGCCGCGGCGGATTTTGCCGCTGTTCATTGTTCTTTCAACATAGATAAGGCTACCCTCAAGCTCGGCAAAAATCTTTTTGTCGAGATAGTTTTGCATCTCGGCATTAATCGCCGCAATTCTTGAATCACCCTCTGAAAGAAAGGCTTCGGGATATACAATTTTTAATGTTGAAGGGTCGCTGCCGACAAATTCTTCCACACGCTTCCAGTACTCAGGCTGGGCGGTATACTGGTCACAAGCAACAACGCTCCATTTTTCCATATTAACACAATCCGGCAGAAGAATATCTGCTTTGCTGAAAATACTCATAAGTCCTCCAAATATAACGAAATGTCTTTCTATAATTATACTATGGTTGCACCACTTTGTATATCTTCCAGAACGGAAGTAACTACTAACTTATCATTATACTCTGCGCTTAAAATCATTCCCTGAGACTCGTAGCCCATCATCTTTCTGGGCGCAAAGTTTGCAATAAAGAGTACATTCTTGCCGATTAAATCTTCCGGCTTATAGTACTTGGCAATACCTGAAAGTATCTGTCTAGTTTCACTTCCGGTCTCGATTGTAAATCTTAAAAGCTTTGAAGATTTCGGAACAGCCTCGCATTCCAAAACCTTCCCCACTCTGATATCAAGCTCAAGGAACTTTTCAAAGTCGATATTTTCCTTGAACGGCTCAATTTCAATTTTGGGAGCAGCGTTCTTTGCAGCCTCTTCTTCAAGCTCTGCAAGCTTTTTCTCTGTATCAATTCTGGCGAACAGCATCGCTGCCTCGCCAACCTTCTGTCCCGCCTTCGATAACCCAAAGCTTTCAAGCTCGTCAAGTGCCGGAATACTTATACCAAGTGCGGCTGCGAGCTTTTCTGCAGTTTCGGGCATAAACGGTGAAAGAAGTGATGAAATCCACTTAAGCGATTCAACAAGGCTGAACATAACTGTCTTCAGCTCGTCGTTTTTTGCCTCGTCTTTGGCAAGTGCCCAGGGCATTGTTTCGTCAATATATTTATTGGCACGGCTTGCAAGGCTCCAGAGAGCCTCTAAGGCATCCGCTGTGCGGAATTCCTCCATGAGTCTAATGGTGTCAGCCTTTGCCTTTTCTGCCACTGCCGCCAGATCGTCCTCAAAACCTGTCGACGCAGTTTTTGCCGGAACAACTCCTTCAAAATACTTATTCACCATTGCAACGGTTCTGTTTGCAAGGTTACCCAAGGTGTTTGCAAGGTCGGTATTATATGAATTGATTATCTTTTCATAGGTGATAGTTCCGTCCTGAGCATAGGGCATTTCACGGAGCAGATAGTATCTTATCGCATCGGTGCCAAAGTGACGAACCAAATCGTCGGCATAAATTACATTGCCGAGGGACTTGCTCATTTTGTCCTCGCCGCTTAAGAGCCACGGATGACCGAACACCTTCTTCGGCAGAGGTTCGCCCAAAGCCATAAGGAAAATAGGCCAGTAAATGGTGTGGAATCTCAAGATATCCTTACCTATAATATGAACATCTGCGGGCCAGTACTTGTTGTAAAGCTCGCCTTTTTCGTCGGGTGTATAACCAAGGGCATTGATATAGTTGGTAAGGGCATCAAGCCATACATAAACTGTGTGCTTTTCGTCAAAGCTTACCGGGATACCCCAGCTGATACTTGTTCTGGAAACGCACAAATCCTGAATACCGGGCTTGATAAAGTTGTTTATCATTTCCTTTTTGCGGGATTCGGGCTGAATGAAGTCGGGATTTTCCTCAATGTGCTTTTCAAGAGCCTTCTGGTACTTGCTCATCTTGAAGAAGTACGCTTCCTCATTGCCCTGATGAACCTCTCTGCCGCAGTCGGGGCATTTACCATCAACCAGCTGAGTTTCTGTCCAGAACGACTCGCAGGGGGTGCAATACCAACCGGTATATGAGCTTTTGTAAATATCGCCCTGATCATAGAGCTTTTTGAAAATCTTCTGAACGCTTTTTACATGGTAGTCATCGGTTGTTCTGATA
This sequence comes from Oscillospiraceae bacterium, assembly GCA_015068845.1. Taxonomy (GTDB): domain Bacteria; phylum Bacillota; class Clostridia; order Monoglobales; family Monoglobaceae; genus SIG440. The sequence goes on along the minus strand of SVJR01000021.1, from coordinate 17,737 downwards.
AACTTGTCGTAAGACGAATTCATTAAATCCCAGATGTCGCGGATTTCGCCTGCAACACCGTCAACATAAGTCTGCGGTGAAATTCCGCTGTCCTCTGCCAGCTGCTGAATCTTCTGGCCGTGCTCATCTGTACCGGTCAGGAAGAACACATCATAGCCCTGAAATCTTTTAAATCTTGCAATTGCATCGGCAAGCACAACCTCATAAGTGTTACCGATATGGGGCTTTCTTGAAGTATATGCAATTGCGGTTGTCAGATAAAACTTTTTCTTTTCCATTTTATATCAATCCTTTTATATTATAATCTATGCAACATCTCTACTCTTCATCAAACAATGTAGGCTCGTCTTTGCCAAACGGAACACCGAAATGCTCGTAAGCAAGTCGTGTTACCATTCTTCCCCTCGGGGTGCGGTTTATGAAGCCAATCTGCATAAGATACGGTTCATACACATCCTCGATGGTGTCGCTTTCCTCGCCAATGGTTGCGGCAATGGTATCAAGTCCTACCGGGCCACCGCCATAGTTGTTGATAATTGAGAGAATCATCCGTTTGTCGGTGGAGTCAAGACCAAGCTTGTCCACCTCCAGCATTCGAAGAGCGTAGTCTGCAACCTGGTCGGTGATAACACCGTTTGCCTTGATTTCCGCAAAGTCGCGGACTCTTTTTAAGAGTCTGTTTGCAACTCTGGGAGTACCTCGCGACCTTGATGCAATCTCTGCTGCACCGCCGGGAGTAATTTCAATGCCGAGTATTCCGGCAGACCTTGTGATAATCTGCTCCAAATCCTCTTTTTTGTATATTTCAAGACGGCTGATAACGCCAAATCTGTCACGGAGCGGCGCAGTAAGCGCACCAGCTTTGGTTGTTGCACCGATAAGGGTGAACCGTGGGAGGTCAAGCCTAATTGACCGTGCCGAGGGGCCTTTACCGATTATTATATCCAATGCACCGTCTTCCATTGCCGGATAGAGAATTTCTTCAACGCTGCGGTTAAGACGGTGGATTTCGTCAATAAACAGAATGTCATTTTCCGACAGGTTGGTAAGGAGTGCCGCAAGGTCGCCCTGCTTTTCGATTGCAGGGCCGGAGGTGATGCGGATATTCACACCCATCTCGTTAGCGATTATCCCTGCCAATGTGGTTTTGCCAAGACCCGGTGGGCCGTAGAGCAGAACATGGTCGAGCGATTCGCCACGGTTTTTTGCTGCTTCCATAAAGACCTTTAGGTTTTCCTTAACCTTTGTCTGACCTATATAGTCATCAAGCAGCTTTGGTCTCAGGCTATATTCAATTTCGTTGTCACCGCTCATTGCTGACTGGGTGACAATTCTGGTTTCGTTTTCAAATTCCATAACAAGGTTTTAACCTTTCATCAAATTTTTCAAGCCAATCTTCACAAGCTCTTCAACAGTACCCTTTGCACCGCTGAGTGCCCGTTTTGCCTCGGTGGGTGAATAACCCAGAACCGTGAGTGCACTGACCGCCTCGTCAAGCTCGGATGTGCCGCCGTGGTAGACCTCGATTGCATCGTCGGTCGAAACATTGCCCAAATCAACATCGCGGAACTTGTCCTTGAGCTCAAGTACAATACGCTCGGCTCCCTTTGCACCAAGTCCGGGGGTCTGGCTTGCTATGTACTTGTAATCGTTCGTCACAACACATAATGCAAACTTTGACGGGGATATATTGGAAAGCAGCGCAAGAGCTGTTTTTGCACCTACACGCTGTACCCCTATAATCATTTCAAAAAGGTTGAGTTCCTCAAGGGTTGCAAAGCCGTAAATATCAAAAACATCTGCCGACGCCTTGAAGTTTGAATAGGTATATAGCTTGGCAAAATCACCAACTGCGCCCATTGTCTCGAGTGTTTTGGTGCTGGCATAAAGCCGATAGCCCACTCCGCCTGCATCAATCACCGCAAAGCTGTCTGTTTTAAGGGCAATTTCGCCCGATATATAGTAAAACATACTTCCTCTGCCTTTCCGAAAAAATACCTATTAATATAGTATACTACTTATTCATATAAAAAACAAGTCCCAAATTAATTTTAACCCCACATCGCTCTGCCGCCGGTATGCGCGTGGCAAACCGCCAACGCAAGGGCATCCGCAGTATCGTCGGGTTTGGGGATTTCAGTTAAATTCAGTATCGCCTTTGTCATCTGCTGAACCTGCTTCTTTTCGGCTTTACCATAACCCACAACCGCCTGCTTGACCTGAAGCGGCGTATATTCAAAAACCGGAATGTTATGGTTCTTTGCAGCAAGAATAAGCACGCCCCTCGCCTGCGCCACATTGATTGCGGTCTTCTGATTATTCTGAAAAAACAATTCTTCAATCGCCATTGCGTCGGGTTTTACATATTCTATCAGCTTGGTCATTTCGTCATATATCGCCTTGAGCCTGTCGAACATATCCTCGCCTGCTTCGGTGGTAATTGCACCGTAGTCAACCACCTTAAAGCGGTTTCCCTCATAATCCACCGTACCGACACCAACGATTGCATAGCCGGGGTCAACTCCAAGTATCCTCATACGCCTTTCCTTTCGCATTTTACACATATTCAATAGTGTAAATGCATAAAAATTCACTTTTTTGCATAAAAATACAAAAACTTTAAAAAAGTGTTGCAATTTTCCAACAATGCTATTATAATATAAAATGTTAAATAAAACAAGCATTTTTTGCCTCAGGCTTGAGGCAATTCAGGAGGTTTTTATAATGGCAAAGGAAAAGGTTGTTCTGGCGTATTCAGGCGGTCTGGATACATCAATCATTATTTCATGGCTTAAGGAGAACTATGACTACGATGTTGTCTGTGTTTGCGGCGATGTTGGTCAGGGTAAGGAAACTGACGGTCTTGAGGAGCGTGCAATCAAGTCAGGCGCACTCAAGTGCTACATAGAAGATTTGAGAGAGGATTATGTCAAGGATTATATCTTCCCCACACTGAAGTCCGGCGCAATGTACGAGGGCAAGTACCTCCTCGGCACATCTCACGCAAGACCCATTATCGCAAAGAGACTTGTTGAGATTGCACAGAAGGAAGGCGCAGTTGCAATCTGTCACGGTGCAACAGGCAAGGGTAACGACCAGGTTCGTTTTGAGCTTGGTATCAAGGCACTTGACCCATCACTTAAGATTATTGCTCCCTGGAGAATCTGGGACATCAAGTCCCGTGAAGACGCTGTTGACTATGCAGAAGCTCACGGAATTGAAATCCCTGTTACCAAAAAGGACCTTTATTCACGCGACAGAAACATCTGGCACATCAGCCACGAGGGTATGGATTTGGAAGACCCGTGGAACGAGCCGCAGTTTGACAGTCTTTTAAAGCTTGGCGTATCACCCGAGGCTGCTCCCGACACACCCACTTATGTTGAAATCGGCTTTGAAGCAGGTGTTCCCGTTTCGGTTGACGGCGAAAAGCTTTCACCCGTTGCATTGGTTGAAAAGCTCAATGAGCTTGGCGGCGCAAACGGCGTTGGTATTGCAGATATCGTTGAAGACAGACTTGTTGGTATGAAGTCAAGAGGCGTTTACGAAACTCCCGGCGGTACAATTCTTTACACCGCAATTCAGGAGCTTGAATATCTCTGTCTTGACCGTGACACTCAAGCGTTCAAGAGAATGACACAGACACAGTTCTCACAGCTGGTATATGACGGCAAGTGGTTTACACCGCTCCGCGAGGCAATGTCAGCTATGTATGACGAAATGGATAAGTATGTTACAGGTACAGTTAGACTTAAGCTCTACAAGGGCAACTGCACACCTGCAGGTGCAAAATCCGACTTCTCACTCTACAACGAGGACATCGCATCATTTGGCGACAGCAAGGAGCTTTACAGCCATAAGGACAGCGAGGGCTTCATCAACCTCTTCGGTCTGCCGCTTAAGGTTAGAGCAATGATGAAATCCAAGAATAATATAAAATAGTATTTTAAACAGGGGCATCTCTGATGCCCCTGAATTTCTGTATTTAGGAGATAAAAATATGAAACTTTGGGGCGGAAGATTTTCCAAATCAACAGATAAATCGGTTGACGACTTTAACTCGTCAATCCGTTTTGACAGCCGTATGTATGCTCAGGATATCCGCGGCAGTCAGGCACACGCCAAAATGCTTGGCAAGCAGGGAATTATCCCGAAAGAGGATTCCGAGCTTATTGTAAAAACTCTCGGCGAAATTTTAAAGGATATTGAGGACGGCAAGGTGGAGTTCACCATTGACGCCGAGGATATTCATATGAATATTGAAACAATCCTCATATCCCGAATCGGTGATGTGGGCAAACGCCTGCATACCGGCAGAAGCCGTAACGACCAGGTTGCACTTGACGCAAGGCTTTACCTCCGTGACGAGGCGGAAGAGCTTGACAAGATGCTTCGGGATATGCTGAAAACCATTCTCGGTCTTGCAGAGGAAAACCTTGACACAATTATGCCGGGCTACACACATCTGCAAAAGGCACAACCCATCACCTTTGCACACCACATTATGGCGTACTACGAGATGTTCTCACGCGACCTTTCCCGTCTTTCGGACTGGAGAAAGCGTATGAATGTTATGCCCCTCGGCAGCGGCGCGCTCGCCGGCACAACCTACCCCCTCGACCGTGAATTTGTGGCATCGGAATTAGGGTTTGACAGCATCACGCAAAACAGCATTGACGGGGTTTCTGACCGTGATTTTGTATGTGAACTGGCATTTGTCCTTTCGATGATAATGGCACACCTAAGCCGTTTCTCGGAGGAAATTATTCTCTGGAGTTCGCACGAATTCTCGTTTATTGACCTTGACGATGCGTACAGCACCGGTTCAAGCATTATGCCGCAGAAAAAGAACCCTGATATTGCAGAGCTTGCCCGTGGCAAGTCGGGCAGAGTGTTCGGCAGCCTGATGGGACTTCTCACAATGATTAAGGGTCTGCCGCTTGCCTATAACAAGGATATGCAAGAGGATAAGGAACAGATATTTGACGCACTTGACACCGTTAAAATGTGTCTGCCGGTATTTGCGGGAATGCTTGCAACTATGAAGCTCCGCAAGGACAAAATGCTTCAGGGTGCAAAGGGCGGCTTCACAAACGCAACAGATGTTGCCGACTACCTTGTTAAAAAAGGGCTCCCCTTCCGTGATGCACACGCCGTTGTGGGCAGAATGGTTGCCTACTGTCTTGACAAGGACACCGTAATCGACGCACTTACGATGGACGAATTCAAGGATTTCTCTGAAATCTTCGACAATGATATTTACGATGCAATCTCCCTTGATACCTGTGTTAATATGCGGAAAATCCCCGGAGGTCCCGCAAAAGAGACCGTAATGGGTGTAATTGAAAAATACAAGAAGAATTTATAACACAAATTAAAATAACGCGCAAAAATCCTTTGTATTCAAAGGATTTTTGTTTTTTTCGCTGTTGACATTGCAATTTAAATAAGATATAATTAGTATGAGAATATGGGTAACGGTATTCTAGTCGGTCACTTCATTCCCCAGGGTGGGCCTAAAAATTCACCGAAGGGCATATCGATGAAGTTCCTTGTGCGTGCTTGCGACGCCCAGTCGTGGGCGTGTGCTGGGAGTTAAGGTTTAGGGGCGATCCGCAACGGCATGTGGGCGTTGACCCCTTTTCCGCGGAGGCCTGTGTCCGTGTAACGGTTGGGACATCCCGCCGCTATACGCCTCAGGTTAAAACCTGTCTTGCGGTATCATTTTCGGTGCTGTGGACAGCGTAGCCTGCCTTGAGTGGGTATGGCGGATAATCGTTCAGACTCAATATTCCGCGGCCACGGAATTTGAGTTATCGCTTTTTGAAACCATGCTTGCAAAAGAGGCTAAGGAGTGTTTGTGACTGTCGGGGAAAACCCCTAGACCGTTCTCGGACTTTTGTCCGGTGCATATACGGGATTGCAGTGTGTACTCAGTGGCAATCAGGTAACGCTGTCCGGTAACGGCGCGTAAAGAATTTTAAAAGGGAACTTCCGTTTTGGCAACAATCCGGTAATTCTTTGGGAAATCCAACCTGACCTAAGGCACAAGATTTACTGTATATGCTACCCTTTTTATTTCTCATTACATTTTATTTTCCGGAGTGATATTTAAATTGAAAGAAGACATTCCACGAAAACAGAAGGTGAAATTCAAGCCTTCGTCCTCGAAAAAAACCGATAAGTCGTGGGTAATCAAGACAATAATTATTACATTTACCCTTTCTGCAGTATTCAATATACTATCAAGCGGTATAATGAATCTTGTAAGCATCTGGATTGCAGTCGGTATTCTGCTGTTCATCATCTTTACCGGTATAGTTTTTGATATTATCGGGATGGCAGTAACCACAGCATCAGAAGCGCCCTTTCACTCAATGGCAACAAAGCGTGTCAGATACGCCGACCGTGCAATCCGGCTCATCAAGGCAAAGGACAAGGTTTCAAACTTCTGCAACGATGTCGTGGGTGATATCTGTGGTATTATCAGCGGTTCTGCCTCGGCGGCGGTTGTTGCGTATATCCTGAAGATTTCCCCATCTATCAACGGATTTTTGCTCAGTCTTGTTATCACCTCTCTTGTTGCGGCGCTTACGGTTGGCGGTAAGGCAATGGGCAAGACCTTTGCAATACGGCGAAGTAATACCATCGTGTATTTTGCATCTAATGTGTTGACCATTCTGAGCATAAGAAAAAAATAATTTACGGTGTTTTTATGAAAAAGTTTCTTGATGATATTCATTCATCAGCCGATATAAAAAAACTTAATATCCCCGAGCTTGAAGTTCTGGCAGGGGAAATCCGTCAATTTTTGATAAACAACATTTCAAAAAGCGGCGGACATTTATCCTCAAACCTTGGCACGGTGGAGCTTACGCTTGCACTACACAAGGTTTTTGACTTTTCTGCCGACAAAATCGTATGGGATGTAGGGCATCAGTCCTACACCCACAAAATTATTACCGGCAGAAAGGACTCTTTCGATTCCTTGCGTCAGCAGGACGGGATAAGCGGCTTTCCCAAAACCGAGGAAAATGCTGCCGACGCCTTTAACACAGGGCACAGCTCCACCTCCATTTCCGCCGCGCTCGGCTTTGCAAAAGCCTTTGAGCTTCAGGGGATTGACGCCTCCTCCGTTGCCGTAATCGGTGACGGAGCACTAACCGGAGGTATGGCGTTTGAGGCTATGAACCACGCCGGCAGCAGCAGTGCTCCGCTCATTGTCGTCCTCAACGATAACGGAATGTCCATTTCCCAGAATGTCGGCGGACTTTCGGACTACCTCGAAAAGTTGAGCAGCCGCTCGGAGTACATTTCACTTAAAGTAAAAATTAATAATTTCCTGAAAAACCTACCCTTTTGGGGTGAACCTTTCAGGAAGTTCATTCATAAATCTAAACACATTCTGAAGAAAATCCTTCTGCAGAAAAAGCTCTTTGAGAATTTCGGACTTGAATACCTCGGCCCGATTGACGGTCACGATTTAGGCGAGCTGGTTGCGATACTGAGCTATGCAAAGACCCTTAAATACCCGGTTATAGTTCACGCTGTAACCCAGAAAGGTAAAGGCTACACCCCCTCCGAGGCGGATCCCTCATATTTTCACGGGGTTAATTCGTTTGACCCCGACACCGGTATGTTGCAGGACAGCAAAAGCCCCACATATTCAGACATATTTGGCAGAGAGCTTTTAAAGCTTGCCAAAGATAACCCGAAAATTGTTGCGGTTACTGCCGCAATGCCCGACGGAACGGGACTTTCGGAATTTGCAAAAAGATTCCCCGACAGATTCTTTGACACGGGAATTGCCGAGCAGCACGCGGTCACATTCTCCGCAGCCCTTGCAAAGGGTGGGCTCACTCCCGTCTTTGCGGTATACTCGACCTTTCTCCAAAGGGGCTATGACCAGATTCTGCACGATGTGGCACTGCAGAACCTGCACGCAATTTTTGCAATTGACCGTGCCGGAGCAACAGGGAGCGACGGCGAGACCCATCAGGGGATATACGACCTTTCGTACCTTTCGCACATACCAAATATGACAATTATGGCACCTGCAAACGAGGCAGAGCTTCGCCAGATGCTTCGTCTTGCGGTCAACGATTGTACCGGTCCGGTTGCAATCAGATACCCCAAAGGCACTGCCGATCGCTCGGTTTACGGCGACACTCCCGTTGAGTATGGCAAAGGGGCTCTTTTAGGCGAGGACGGCGATATTCTCATCGTTGCCATTGGCACGGCTGTAAAAGATGCAGTTTGTGCGGCAAAGCTTTTAAGCGAAAAAAATATATCCGCTAAAGTTATGAACGCAAGGTTTTTAAAGCCCTTTGACAGCGTACTTTTTAAAAAGGCAGCAAAGTATTGCCGGCTTGTGGCGGTTATTGAAGATAATGTAGAAATCGGCGGGCTTGCCGCCGCTATACGCAAGGAATACGGCGGCGAGGTTCTGGGCTTTGCATTCCCGGACGTACCGCTTATGCAGGGAACAGTTCCGCAGCAAAAGCTGCGTGCCGGACTGACCCCCGAACAGATTGCAAATAAAATTTCAGAAGTTTTAGGTGAATAAAAGTGGCAAAAATCCGACTTGATGTATACCTGACAGAAAATAATCTTGTACCAGGCCGCAGTGCGGCACAGGCTTTGATTATGGCAGGCGGTGTTTACATCGACAACCAGAAGGCTATGAAGGCCGGCGAAATGATTAAAGGAACAGAAAATATAGAAATCCGCGAGAAGGGACTTCAGTATGTCAGCCGTGGCGGGCTTAAGCTTGAAAAAGCAATGAAGGAATTCCCCATCACTCCCTCCGGCAAGGTCTGTATGGACATCGGTGCATCCACCGGCGGCTTTACCGACTGTATGCTGCAAAATGGGGCAAGCAAGGTTTACGCCATTGATGTCGGCTATGGTCAGCTTGCGTGGAAGCTCCGTCAGGACCCGCGCGTTATCAATATGGAACGCACCAATATCCGTCATTTAACGCCCGAAATGCTTGAAGATATTCCCAACTTTTTCTCGGTTGATGTTTCGTTCATTTCCCTTAAACTGGTTCTGCCGGTGGTATTTGATGTTCTGGCAGACGGCGGCGAGGGCGTTTGCCTTATCAAGCCACAGTTTGAGGCAGGCCGCGAAAAGGTCGGCAAAAAAGGTGTTGTCCGCGAAAAATCAACACATACTGAGGTTATTGAAACCGTGCTTGAATTCACCAAAGAAATCGGATTTTCGGTAGCGGGGCTTGACTTTTCGCCCGTACGCGGTCCGGAGGGCAACATCGAATATCTGATGTATGTAAAGAAAACCGAAGAACCAAGCCTTGACTTTGATGTTCCGGCTTTGGTCGAATTGTCACATTCGCAAGCTATATAACTAAAAGAGGTGAGCTTATGCAGAACATAGGAATATTTGTGAACCGTCACCGTGACCCGGACCTCTCCGCAACACGAACAGCTGTAAGAGCGCTTGCTTCGCGCGGGGTATCCGTTCTTTTAGACGAACAGCTTAAATCCGAGCCGGCGCTTGATGCCTGCTTTGTTTCGCACGCCGAGATGCTTGAACGCTCAGACCTTATAATGGCTTTAGGCGGCGATGGAACCATTCTGCAGATAATAGCCGATGCCGCAGAATACGATACTCCCGTTATGGGGATAAACCTTGGTCATCTGGGCTTTCTTACTCAGGCGGAAAAGGACGATGCGGAATTTTTTGACAAGATACTGAGCGGCGATTTTACCGTCAGCCGGCCAATGATGCTTACTGCAACGCTTCACCAAAGCAGCGGTAAAACCGCACAGCGTAACGCGCTTAACGATATTATTCTGCGTGGCAACGGCGCAAAAATGATTTCTCTGGAGGTTGAGGTTAACGGAACAGTTACCAACCGGTATCTTGCCGACGGAATAATCGTTGCTACCTCCACCGGCTCCACCGCATACTCATTATCCTGCGGCGGACCCATTGTTCATCAGGCACTTGACTGTATTATCCTCACCCCGATTTGTCCGCACACCTTAAAATCAAGGTGTATTGTTATTCCACCGGACGCCTCGGTAGTGCTGAGGTTTGACCCTTCCTACTGTCTTGAGGCGGACCTCAAAGCAGACGGAAATCCCATGGCACAGCTGAAACCCGGCGACTATGTTGAAATCACAAGGGCACCCATAAAGGCACCCCTTGTCACACTTAACGACAGAAATTACTTTGATGTTGTAAGAACCAAACTATCAGATTAACCCATAGAAAGGCAGTATCACTATGCTTAAGGAATTGCATATTAAAAATGTTGCAGTTATTGACGAAGTACATATTGAATTTGCCGAAGGCTTCAATGCCCTCACCGGTGAGACCGGTGCCGGAAAATCAATCCTTATTGATTCAATCAATATGGCACTTGGCAATCGTACCAGTCGTGACATAATCCGGCACGGCTGTGATTTTGCATCAGTAGATATGTGTTTTGAGATTGAAAACCCTGCCGTTTTCACCGCCCTTTCCGGGCTTGGAATTGATGCAGAGGACGGTATTGTTACCGTAAGCCGAAAGCTGACCGCAGACGGAAAAAGCACCTGCCGCATAAACGGTATGCTTTCCCCTGCCAATATGGTGCGTGAGGCGGCATCGCTTTTGATTGATATTCACGGACAGAACGACAATCAGTCGCTTCTCAATGCAAAAAATCATCTTGCCCTGCTTGACGAATATGCCAATCTTAGCTGCGACCTTAATGAGTACCGCACGGTGTACCACGAATACCGAAGTATCGAAAAGGAAATTGAGGCACTCTCGGCAGACGAGGACGAAAGGGTACGCCGCCTTGAACTTCTCCGCTTTCAGGCAGACGAAATCACAGCCGCGGCACTCAAAATCGGCGAAGACGATGAACTTGAACAGAGCCGCAACAGGCTTTACAATATGGAAAGCATTATTTCCGGTGCAGGCTCGGCATACGCTGTGCTTTACGGCGGCGACGAGGGAACGGCCTGCGACCTTCTGCGTCAGGCGGTTCGGGCAATCTCCTCGGTTGCACAGTTTGACCCAACTCTTTCAGAAAGTCTTGATCGGCTTTCGGGCGTTGTAGCGGAAACCGAGGATATCGCCTCTGACATTGGCGACCTTTTGTCAAAATCCGATTTCAGCGTAGCAGAGCTTGACCGCATTGAAGAACGCCTTGACCTGATAAGCTCGCTTAAGCGTAAATATGGCAACACAATTGAAGAAATAAACACCTTTGCGGCGAATGCCGCAGAGCAAGCAGATAAAATAGAGAAAAGCGACGAACGACTGGAAGAGCTTGAAGACTTGAAGAATACCGTTCTTTCAAAAGTCAAAGACCTTGCGGCAAGGCTTTCCGAAAAACGGCATACTGCCGCAAAGGTACTTGAAACTAAAATTGCAGAGGAGCTTTCGGCACTGGATATGCCCAAAGTGAAGTTCAGCATTAACCTTACCGGATTGGCTGACGAGCACTTCACTGATACGGGTGCAGATAGTGCAGAGTTCCTTATCTCCACCAACCCCGGCGAGGACCTAAAGCCTATGGTAAAAATCGCATCGGGCGGTGAGCTGTCACGGATTATGCTGGCAATCAAGTCTGTACTTTCGGTCTCCGACATGGTTGATTCTATGATTTTTGACGAGATTGACACCGGTGTGAGCGGCAGAGCAGCACAGAAAATTGCGGAAAAGATTTGTGCTCTTTCACGAGGCAAGCAGGTTTTTGCCATAACACATCTTGCCCAGATTGCAAGTATGGCTGATAATCATTTCCTCATTGAAAAGGATCAGAGCGGCGATAAGGCTTCCACCTCTGTCCGGCTTTTAGACGAAGCTGCCAGAATACATGAGCTTGCAAGGATTATCGGCGGCGTAACCGTTACCGACCTTACTTTGGAAAACGCCCGTGAAATGCTAAGAATGGCTGACGAGAAAAAAAGGAGCTAAACCTTATGGAAAAGCTTGGAACAGTTACAAAAACAGATGGTGAATTTGTTGAAGTTACGGTACACCGCGACTCGGCGTGCGGCGAGAACTGCGCCGCCTGCGGACTTTGCGCAAACCGTGATATGACCGTCACCGTAAAGAACCCCGGCGGGCTTTGCGTCGGTGACGAGGTGCGTCTGCTGGCAGAGGACAAAAAGTTCCTGAAGGTCTCCGCCCTTGGGTATCTTTCCCTTACCCTTTTGCTGTTTTTGGGTGGAATTATCGGGGCGATTTGGGGTAGCGAGTGGCTGTCATTTATTTTGGCAATTTTGTTTGTTTTTGCAGGGGTTTTAGTCCTTCGAAAACTTGCTCCGGACAGCATTGAAATAAAGATAGAAAAACTGAGGTAGTTATGCTTATAACCATTGACAACCTGAGCAAAAGCTTTGGTCAGGACGAAATTCTGAAAAACATAAAAATGACCGTAAACGAAAAAGGGCGTTACGGTCTTATTGGTGTTAACGGCGCCGGAAAATCAACGCTTTTAAAGGTTATAACCGGGTCACTCACCCACGATTCGGGCGAGCTGGTAAAAAAACCCGGGCTCACACTCGGCTATCTTGAGCAAAACAGCGGACTTGAACGAAACAGTACTATAATAGACGAAATGCGTCGGGTTTTTGATGATGTGTTGGAAGCAGAGGCACGCCTGCGGAGCTTAGAAGCCGAAATGAGCTCTCTTACGGATCAGACCTCGGACGAATACAGACGCATTTTTTCGGAATACAACCGCACTCAGGCGTACTTTGACAGCCGTGACGGCTACAACATTGATGTTAAAATAAAAACCATACTCAATGGTATGGGGTTTGGCGATAAGGATATGCAGACCATTATCTCTACCTTAAGCGGCGGTGAAAAGACCCGTCTTGCCATCGCACGGCTGTTGCTTGAAGAGCCGGAGCTTCTTATCCTTGACGAGCCGACAAACCACCTGGATTTCAGAACTCTTAAATGGCTTGAGGATTACCTTATGTTATACAGCGGTGCAATCCTTGCCGTTTCCCATGACCGCTACTTCCTTGACAAGATTGTAACGCACATCTATGAAATGGAACGCGGCAGACTGTTCTCCTATGCCGGCAACTACTCAAAGTACCTGCCGCAAAAGGCTGAGCGCCGTGCCCGTGAACAAAAGGAATACGAAATCCAGCAGGCAGAAATTGCACATATGCAGGAATACATTGACAAAAATATGGCTCGCTCCTCCACTTCAAACAGTGCAAAGTCACGGCTCAAGGCACTTGAGGCAATGGATATTTTAGAGAGACCCGACGGCGACCTTAAGGCTATGAAGCTTAAATTTGAGCACACCAAGGAGCCCTACAAGGATGTTCTCACCGTCCAAAATCTTGAAATTGCCGTAGGCGAAGAAAAAGTAAAGCTTTGCGACAACATAAATGTTGCAGTTAAACGCGGTGAAAAGATTGCCATAATTGGAGATAACGGCATTGGTAAGTCCTCATTCCTTAAAATCATTCAGGGTATAATTCCAAAAACCCGTGGCGAGGTTGAATGGGGCAAAAATGTATCTCTCAGCTACTACGAGCAGGAGAACCTTAACCTTAACCCCGAAAAAATCGCACTTGACGAGCTGTGGGACCGCTTTCCCGATTGTCCCGAAACGGAAATCCGACGGGCGTTGGGGAATGTTCTTTTGACCAAGGACGATGTGTATAAGCCCGTAAAAGTCATCAGCGGCGGCGAGCGCGCAAAGCTTGCGTTTTGCATACTGATGCTTGAAAAATCGAATGTGCTGATTCTGGACGAGCCCACAAACCATCTTGACCTTACCTCAAAAGAGGTTCTGGAGAAGGCTCTTTGCGAGTTTGGCGGAACACTCATCTTTGTATCCCACGACAGATATCTGCTTAACAAGGTTCCCGACAAAATTATGGAAATAACTGCCGACGGTGCAGAAATTTACAACGGCAATTTTGACTATTACCGAGAGGTTTGTGAACGAAAAGCTGCCGAATTGGCAGAAATTGCAGCAGCAGCCGCATTGGAAGCGGCCCAGAACAACAAAAAAACCACCATCGAGGGCGGATTTCGGTCAAAAGAGCAAAGAAGGCTGGATGCGCAGCGTAAAAACCGCATAAAGGAGCTTGAGCGGCTTATTGACGAAGCCGAAACGCGGCTTTCCGAACTGGAAGAGGAAATGACCCGTGAAGAAGTCTTTTCAGACTATCAGCTGATGGCTGAAAAATGCAACGAAACTGATAATCTGCGCAAAGCCCTTGACGATTATCTTGAGGAATGGACAACATTAGAGGATTAATTTCCTCATCCAACGGATAGTCGGGACTGCCTGTCCCTACAAATTGCAATAAAAAAATGACTTGTTTTCACAAGTCATTTTTTTATTTTATTTAAGAACATATACCTTAACCGAGCGTCTGCCGAAGCGGATTGCTTCCGCACGGGTGTCGTAGCAAAGGTCGATTCTTGCACCCTTGATTGCACCGCCCGTATCTGCCGCAATAGCAGTACCGTATACATACGAACCGTCTGCAGATTCGATATAGAGCTTGCTGCCCAGAGGAATTACACTGGGGTCAACTGCAACCACACCGTAGCCTGCGCGTCTGCCGGTTGCGGTAATTCCGTAAGCCGGATGCGACGGTGACTTTCCGCAGCTTGATGCATCGTATGCTGTTGCATTAAGAGTAAGCACCTTGCTGTACGCCAGACTTCCGCTACGGGAGGTCTGAACTGTTCCGGCGCCTGCTGACGCAATTTTGTAGCTTGCCGCCTTTTTAGGACCAACCTCACGAATCTGTGCGATTGGCTGAACCTTGATTTCTTCCTTCACGGTTTCGCGGGATACCTCAACGCCGTCCTCGTATACTATTTTATACGAAACAGCCTTTTCCCCGGTAACACCCTTTTGCACAAGCTTGCGTGCACCGCTCGCAAGAGCCTTGTTTACACGTTCCTTGGACTCGTACGGAATTTCCTCAACCACATCAACTGTCTTTTCGTCAACGGTCACAAGTGTAATCTCGTCAAATTCCGCAAGCTTCTGGTCGGCAGCGGGAGTTATGCGGTCGGTTTCCTTAAATTCATAGCCAAGCTCGGTAAGCACCGCACCTACTGTGCGCCGTGTTGCAATCAGCGTGCGGCTTTCGCCCATAGCGGTAACTGTAACCGGATAAGCTCTGTATATTTCAATTTTCATTCCATCCCTGAGTTTTTCCTCATCGCTGACATTTATGTCATCGTGAGTTCCGAGAACAATTCCCTCTTCGTCAAGGATTTCACCAACATATCTTTTAAATGTAATAACTTCTTTCTCAGATGCATCCCCGTCAACGATGACAATCTGCTTTGCGCAGATACAAACAGCACATATTGCAACTATAAGAACAAGCGCTGCACTTGATGATGCGAGGATAATCTTTTTGGCTGATGAGGATATGTTAAGCATTCTATCCTTCAGACCATTCAGCATCGAACCACCTCTGTTTTTTTATATTTTGCAGCGGGCTTTGCCGCAGCAAGGACCTTAATTATACCCGATTTTTTACCAAAAAGTCAAATTTGATTATCTTGAATTAAACCGATTTAACCCGTTTTACTTTGCAAAATCGCGGCCTCAAAATGTGGTGAATCTCCTTTTTCTTTCGTTTCCTCTCGAATACTTCCATTTCCTCTCACTTCACCTCTTTTTTACCATATTTTTACAATCAAATTTAACCTTGAATTCAGACAGATAATTTGGTATAATTTAACAAAGAAATAATTTCAAATTCTGTTAACACATTTTTAACAACTGTGTTATATACTTATAATATGAAAGGACAAGCGTATGGGAAATGTAACGGTAAACCCAAACGAAAGAATAGACGATTTGCAGACCCCGACGGGTCTCCGGCTTATCCAGAACCCTGATTGGTTTTGCTTTGGGGTTGATGCGGTTTTGCTTTCGGATTTTGCTGCAAAGAGCATTAAATCAAAAGCACGCGTGTTGGATATGTGTTCAGGGAACGGGATTATTCCTATTCTGCTCACCGAAAAGTCCGCAGCAAATCACATTGACGGGCTTGAAATACAGGAACCTGTTGCTGAAATGGCAAGCCGCAGCGTTTGTTTGAACAGTCTTGAGGAGAAAATAAAAATTACGGCAGGAGATCTCAAAAACGCTGCAGACATTTACGGCAAGTGCGTATTTGACAATGTAACCTGCAATCCTCCGTACAAGGAAGCAAGCGGCGGTCTTAAAAATTCAGCCGACGCCGTAACAATTGCACGCCACGAAATTTGCTGCAGTCTTGAGGATATAATCGAAAGTGCCGAAAAGGTTCTTAAGCCCTACGGCAAGCTATGCCTTATCCACCGTCCCGAGCGGCTTGCGGATATAATCTGGCTGATGCGAAAGCACCGTATTGAGCCAAAGCGACTCAGGCTTGTTCACCCGTCGCCCGGCAAGGTTGCGACAATGATTTTGGTTGAAGGTGCAAAGCACGGCAACCCGAAATTATTCTTAGACCCACCCCTTTATGTGCACGACAGCAACGGAAATTACACCGACGAAATTCAGCAGATTTACGGACGCGTGTAAATTTCTTCCTATATATAATTAATGAAAGAAGTGAATTATATGGATTACGGCAAGCTTTATTTGTGTCCCACCCCGATTGGTAATCTCAAGGATATGACCTTTCGCACGCTTGAAGTGCTGAAAAGCGTTGACCTGATTGCCGCCGAGGATACCCGAAATACTCTAAAGCTATTAAACCATTTTGAGATAAGCGTTCCGCTCACCTCATACTACGAGCACAACAAGGCTCAAAAGGGCGGCGTAATTATGGAAAAACTGAAGTCCGGACAAAATATTGCCCTTGTCTCAGATGCCGGAATGCCGGCGATATCCGACCCCGGCGAGGATCTGGTCCGCCTTTGCATCCGCGAGGGCGTTGAGGTTGTTCCGCTCCCCGGCCCGTCAGCGTTCACCACGGCGCTTGTGGCATCGGGCCTGCCAACAGGCAGATTTTCGTTTGAGGGCTTTTTAACCACCAACAAGCGAAACCGCAAGGAGCATCTTGAAGAAATTAAAAACGATACCCGGACACTTATATTCTATGAGGCACCGCACAAGCTTATGTATACTTTGTCCGATATGCTTGAAGTTCTGGGAGACCGCGAGATAGTTCTTGCCAGAGAGCTGACAAAAAAATTTGAAGAATTCTGCCGCACCACCATCTCGGCAGCGATAAAAAAATACGAAGAAACACCGCCCAAGGGCGAATTTGTACTTATTATAAAAGGCGCAGACAAAGCCGCTTTGGAGGCAGAACGAAAGGCCGCGCTCCCTACGCCGGAGGAGCTGTTGAAGGAGTACAGTTCTCTGGGGCTACGCAGCAAGGAGCTTTCCGCCAAGGTTGCAGAGGAACTGGGACTGCCAAAGCGCGAGGTCTATGACCTGTATCTTAAAATTAAAGGGAGATTTATATGAACAGTAATACCACGGTTTTCATTGTCGATGATGAAAAAAACATCTGCGAGCTCATCCGGCTTTATGTTGAGAAGGAAGGCTACAAAACCGCTGTTGCATACGACGGTGAAGAGGCAATCAACAAATTCAGGGCGATAAATCCTGATATTGTTCTGCTTGACATTATGCTGCCCAAAAAGGACGGCTGGCAGGTTTGCCGCGAAATTCGTGCAGTTTCAAACACGCCGATTATTATGCTGACCGCCAAGGGCGAGCTTTTCGATAAGGTTTTAGGATTGGAGCTTGGTGCAGACGACTACATTG
>SVJR01000020.1 GCA_015068845.1 Oscillospiraceae bacterium | reverse complement strand
GAAAAAACAGCACCGCAAACCGCCCCTGTTGCAATATATACAAGCGGATGCTTTTTGAATTTGAACACCCCGAACAAAAGTACGGCAAAAAGCGCAAGTTTTTTGAAGTCAATTGAGTAAATAAGGCTTTCGGCTCCTGCAACAAAGAATGTCTGCATAAAAACATTCAGCACGGAAACAGTAAGCAATCCCGAAACCGCAGCACGGAGTCCGTAAAAAAGGTTTTTCACAGCAATGCTGTCTCTGAATTTTTCAAGTATTCTGGCAATAATCAATATAACAATAATACTTGGCATAACAAGCGCAAGAGTTGATGCAATTCCACAAAGCACACCGCCGGTTTGGAAGCCGAGGTATGTTGCCATATTAACCCCGATAGGCCCGGGCGATGACTCAGATACCGCAATCATATTTGTAAGCTCGTCCGCTGTAAACCAATCATATTTTGTGGTAAGTTCAAAGAGGAACGGCAAGGTTGCAAGTCCGCCACCGACAGAAAAGAGTCCCACCTTGAACATTTCTGCAAACACCAGAAGATATATCATTTCCCGTCCCCTCCTTTTTCAGACCTTATCCGCTTTGTAACCGCTTTGTACACCAGTGCTGCGGCACCGGCAATCACAATGATAATAATTGTTGACACCTTGAAGAACATCGAAAGCATAAACGCAACTGCCGCAACCACCCAGGTAAACCAGTCCGAAAGTCCGGCTTTGCCGATTTTAAGTATCGCCTGAATCAAAATTGCACACACCGCAACACCGATACCTGCAAAGGCATGCTGTGCAATTGGATTATCATAGATTACAGATAAAACAGACGCGATAAGTGAAATTATAATTACCGACGGACATATAACGCCCAGAGTAGCAACAATTCCGCCAATGTTCCCGAACTTCTTATATCCGACAAATGTGGCAGTATTAACCGCAATGACACCGGGAGTACATTGACCTATGGCAAAATAGTCCATAAGTTCCTCCATTGTTGCCCATTTATGCTTCACAACAACCTCGCGTTCGAGCATAGGCAGCATCGCATAGCCGCCGCCAAAGGTAAGGGCACCTATTTTAAAAAAAGAAAAGAAAAGTTTAATCAGTTCCTTTGATTTTGTCATTTTATCTTCCTCGTTTTACCAGTTTTTATATATTATATATCAATTGTAAACATATTGCAAACACTTCTTTCAATGCTTGACAAATTTTTTTTTAGGATTTATACTAAAATGTAACGATTAGGAGGACAATTATATGTTTAATGCTGAAGAAATCAAAAAAATGAACAACCAGAGTATGGGGGAGGAGATTGCCAACTCCATTTCTCACGGAATAGGGGCGCTGCTTGCAATTGCAGGAACAGTAGTTGCAATTGTGTATGCCTGCCTTCACGGCGACGCACGGAGCATTGTTTCTGCTTCACTTTACGGAGCAGGACTTATCATTCTTTACATGGCATCCACCTTATATCACTCAATAAGCAATTTGAAAGCAAAGCGTGTTTTCCGTATACTTGACCACTGTTCAATATATATCCTTATATTCAGCTCATATATCCCGGTTTCACTCTCACTTATGCGCGGCACAGCGGGCTGGGTTCTTTTTGGAATTAATGCCGGTTGCACAGTTCTCGGTGTTACCCTTACCGCAATTAATATGAAAAAATTTCATAAGCTTGCAATGGTTTTATACCTGCTTATGGGTTGGTCAATTGTATTTTTAGGACTACCCACTCTGATATCACTTCCAAAAACCGCAATCTGGCTTTTACTCCTGGGTGGACTTTGCTATACCGGTGGTATTGCCTTCTTTGCAATGAAAAAGCCAAAATATATGCATTCAATATGGCATCTTTTTGTGCTCGCCGGAAGTATTCTGCAATACTTTGCTTTCCTTTTCTATGCACTTCCATATCCTAGATAATGAGGTAATTAACAATGAAATTAGGTCTTGTTTTAGAAGGCGGGGCAAGTCGTGCCCTCTTTACCTGTGGAGCATTGGATGCCCTGCTTGAAGAAAACATTCACGCAGATTATGTAATTGGTGTTTCAGCCGGAATTGCATACGGAACAAGCTATGTTTCGCGGCAGTTCGGACGCAATCTTGAACTCTCACTCAAGTATCTGCACGACAAACGCTATATGGGCACAAGACATTTACTTAACCCCAAAAAACGGTCATATTACAATATGGATTTTGCTTTTAGGCAAATCCCTGAAAGTCTCGTTCCGTTTGATTTTGATGCATATACACAATACAGCAAAAACGTGACCGTCCTTGCCGGCGTTTCAAATATGCATACAGGTCGGATTGATTACAAGGAGCTACCTACCGATGACTGGGATTTGCATTTGCGTACACTTTGGGCAAGCTGTGCTCTTCCCTATTTGTTCCAGCCGGAAAAAATTGACGGTCAGCTCTATATGGACGGTGGAATTTGCGATCCTATCCCGTTTAGAAAAGCATTAAATGATGGATGCGATAAGCTGATAACCATTCTCACCCGTGAGCGGACATATTCAAAGCACAGTGACATCTCTACAAAGCTTGCAAGCCGAAGCTTCAAAAAATACCCTGAATTTTCAAATGCTCTGCTTGAACGCCCTGCAAAATACAATGCTGACCGCGACGAGCTTTTTGCTATGGCCGACAGAGGCGATGCCATCATCATTAACCCCAAAGACACCACTGGCTTTAAAAGAACCGAAAGACAGCCCGAAAAGCTGCAGCTTATGTATAATGACGGGTATTCTTCAACCAAAGCTATGATGCCCGAAATCAAAAAATATCTTGATATTATATAGTATATAAACAACATCTCGTTAATATATTTGATATTAACGAGGTGACTTTTTTGAAGAAAATTTCTTTTGTTATAGTATTCATTATACTCCTTACTTCCATTCGATGCTTCGCACTTTCTGCAAGAAGTGCAGTTGTGCTTGACTGTGCAAGCGGTCGCATTTTGTTCTCGCAGAACGGGAATGAAAAGCGTGGTATGGCAAGCACCACAAAAATTATGACCGCAATAACCGCACTTGAAAATACAGATTTAAGCAAAACTGTAACCATATCCCCTACTGCTTCGGGAGTAGAGGGGTCTTCGATGTATCTTGCAAAGGGTGAAAAGCTCACTCTTGAGGAACTGGTTTACGGTTTGATGCTTGTTTCAGGCAACGATGCCGCAACTGCAATCGCAGAAGCTGTTTCAGGGTCTGTTGAAAAGTTTTCCGGGCTAATGAACGAAAAAGCTAGCAAAATCGGAGCAATTAATACAAGCTTTACCAATCCTCACGGTCTTTCGGACGAAAATCATTACACCACGGCACTTGATTTAGCAAAAATAACTGCTTATGCACTTGAAAATCCCAAATTTGCCGAAATTGTATCAACAAAAATAAAAAAGCTTCCGCAAAGCGAAGGCGGCATTGCCAGAACACTTGTTAATCACAACAAGTTCTTAAATATGTACGAGGGCTGCATAGGTGTAAAAACCGGCTTCACAAAAGCAACAGGCAGATGTCTTGTAACTGCGGTTGAAAAGGACGGAATGAAGCTTGTTTGCGTGACCTTAAACGCTCCCGATGATTGGAACGACCACAAGGAACTGTATAATAAAGCTTTTTCAGAATACTTACCTTACCAAATAAAGAGCAGCGGTGAAAAGATAACCGATGCTAAAATCAAAAGAGGCACAGCTGATACTGTACCTCTTGTTGCTTCAGAAGACATTTTTATACCGCTTAAATCCGGTGAAGAACAACTGATAAAAACCGAAATCCGTGTGTTTGAGGATTTAAGTGCGCCGGTTGCAAAAGGTGATACTCTGGGTAGTATAGATGTTAGCCTTGACGGCAAGCTTTTAGCAGAATTTCCATTAATTGCAGGTCAGGATATTGCCGAAAAGAAACAAATATTCAAAAAAAACGAAAGCAATGTATCTGCTACACTGAAAAATCTGATTTTTGCGTGGCTCACCTGCTTTAAATAACAATTAAACTAAATCCCGTCCCATATCGCAGGTATATAGCCACTCAATAACATCTCCGCTTTTTACCGCACATTCCGAACATCCGACATTTGGATTTATGCCGTTGACACGATATGTCCAGCCCGAAAGCTCGCCGCCGTCAAACTCGTAAATATTATTAATTCCCTCAATATATGCAGAGTTATATGCCGGTGTCATAACAAACTCAAGATGAATTTGCTCCTTTTTTGTCACAGCCTTTAAAATATCAAAAACCGTATCGCCGTCTGAAAATCTTACTTCTTTTGTATCAAGTATTATTCCGTTTTCTGGAATACATTCAAGCTTTTCCGGCATAAGCTGTTCTTTTCGTGAAAGCATCGTGTCACACCGTATTGAAACAGTGCAAAAACACTCATCCTTTGATATATTTTCCTCTGTTTTTTCTTCCGGCAACTGCACATTTTTCGCAGTTGCCGGTTTTTCTTCAACAATAGGGACAGCTTCGTTATTAATCGGTGCAGGCTGCGTTTTCTCTGTATCAACCGTTATTTCATTTGATGATGCCACAATTGTATCTTGCGGTATCTCGGATTTTTCACAAATTAACAACGCCCCTGCAAAAACCAGAGCAATGCACAGGCATATACCAATTATCTTTAAATACTTTTTGATAAAACTCATAAATACTCCGCCATTTCCATAACAAGTGTGAGCATTTTTGCCGTTTCTGCGCGGGTGGTATTTTCTGTCGGAGCAAAGGTGTTGCTACCCTTGCCTGAAATTATTCCGGCTGACTGCATAATCTTAACTGCAGGTTTTGCCCACTCTGATACACGGTTGATATCCGCAAATTCACCGACCACTTCTTTCTTTTCAAGATTAAGCTTTATATAGTTTGCAAATCTGACAATAAAGGTTGCCGCCTGCTCACGGGTTATATTTTCGTGAGGAGCAAACAAGCTTTCGGTTACTCCGCTGGTTATTCCGGACATACGCGCCCAGGCAACCGAATCTGCATACCAGTCACTTGCGTTCACATCTGAAAAACCTTTATAATTTTCAACCTTTTCGCCGCTTATCCTGTAAAGAAGTGTTACAAATTCTGCACGGGTAATATTATCATCCGGCGCAAATTCCGTTTCGTTTTTACCTTTTATAATCCCTTTTTTAACCAGCTTATTTATATATTCCAAGGCCCAGTGCTCCTTAACATCTGTAAACTGATGCACAGAAATCTCCGGTTCTATATTTTCAGTTTTGGGATCTTCTGTGTCTGTTTCTTCCTGCTTTTCATTATTATCCGCAGAGCTTCCGCCTCCACCGCCGGAATAGCTTGGTGTTATCACAACCGGAACCTCGCGTTTTACAGCCATTATATATCCGGAATCGTTCTTGTGATAAATTGTTCCCGACAAATCGCATACAAGACTACTTGAACAATAATTCTGCATTTCTACAGACGGAACATATAAATCACTGCCGATAAGACTGAGCGTTTCATCCGAATCTGTTATTTCGATAATATAAATTCCACCGGGATTATTATTATATGTTGTATATAAATAGAGCTTGCCGGTTGTCTGTTCAAATGCGGTACTCAGAATCGCACTGCCTTGAGCATAACCTGGTATACTGCATTCTGCCTTTACTGTCATTGGCGATGTTGTCGCATCGATCGCCAGGTACATGTGCCCGTTTTCCACCCATGCACCGTCCGCACTTGCAATACTCACATATACAATACCGTCATATACGATAGGGGTTGCAGTACACATACCGCCAAGATTTACTGCTTCCGCTATTCCAAAACTGCCATCCATATTGATAGGAACCTTATACAGAGCACCTTCCTTTGTTGCAAAGTAAATGCTTGCAGTATCTGCGTCATAAGCAATTGTTGTACGTATATCACCGGCAATACCCTCAAGCCTTGCAATTTCGCTACCTGTTTCTATATTTATACTGTATAGGACCGCATTGCCGTTACTATCTTCCGTGCCATTATCACTTCCAAAAACAGAAAAACCGTCTCCAATATATGCACCTGCACCGTAAAAGCCACCGGTATGAGTTACAGTCCACTTACAATTTTTTATTTCGGTTTTAACAGCTTTATTTTCATCTTCAATATCTATACAAAAATATTTACCTTCAATCGTCTCGTCTGTCCATGTTCCGCAGAAAATTTCCCCATTTTTATAGCTTATAGGGGTTAGGATCTGACCGCCCAACAATTCACTTACCCATACGCTTTCGAGTGTATCCGCACGGAGTGCCTGAATCCTTCCGCTACCTATCGGAGCAAAAATCAATCCACCGCCATATGTCAACGGGATTGTCCCATAGCCAATATTTCCCGCAAGGCTTTCACTTCTTGCAATGACTTCACCTGTTTCGGCACTTATTTTCTGAACAGTATCCACCTTTCCGATATAAAGGTTTCCGTCAACTATAATTGGTGAAGTTATCGGCTCCTGCCAGCTTGCTGAATGCTGTGTTGCCCACTTAAGTTCGGCATTGTCAATTTTTTCGGGCGTTTCTGAACTTACAATCCCCATATTGTCATCATTTTTTCTGAATAATGTCCAATCACCTGAATACTGCGGCAACGCCTGAGCCTGATTTACAGTTATTTTTATTCTGTCAGGAATAATCGCTGCATTATCGAGACCTGTATTCAGATCAAGAATTGTGATATAAAATGTACCGGGGGTGTCAAAGGCCACCTGAAAGCTTCCGTCCTCGGCAATATTTTCAAATATCTCAGGATTTTCATCCAGTAACCAATCGGGGTTTGTTGTTTTAACAGCAAAAACCTTAGTTCCATCCAAAGGAACATCCGTTGTTCCGTCTCCAAAAACCGGTCTACCCTTTATTCCAAAATCTACTTGTGCATCCTCGGTAACCTCGGCCTCATAATCATCGAAATACGCATAGTACCCGTCTAAATACCAGGTATTACTTGTAAACATACCAACAGTAATTACATCCCCATCCTCCAGAACAAGTGCATCGCAGGTCAGATACGGCGAATCAACGATTTCAGGGTTTGCCCTATCTATCTTATATGCAAGATTATAATTATGGTTCCAGAATCTGTCCAAAGATGCTGACCCTGCACTGCCGTTTACATCAAAAATCGCTTTATGCTCTTCATTGGTTTTTGAGTATGTCTCGCCAATATAATAGTTTTCTGTCGCTTTTACAAATAAATGCAGTAATGTAGGCTGCTGAATTACAACGCTTTCGTCATTTATCGTCTCACAGTTATAAAAGGCTTCCATACCATAGTCGGCTAAATCGAAATACGAAATCTCTATCGGTACTTTTGCCATTTTTTCTGATGTTATTGGTGAATTCACAAAATCTCCGTTGTCGCAAACCGACAGATATATCGTTATACTCTCATTTTCACTTGCAAAAATATTGGCTGCCATACTAAAAGTTAAAACAACCGTTAAAACCAAACTTAATACTCTTTTTCTCATCTTATCCTTTTCCTTTCTATTTTTTGCCGTTAATTAATCGTTTTTCCTATCACCCTTTCCTTGGAATTATAAAAAGAACTTTACGGCAAAAAATAAAAAAACTGCAACATAAGATTTCTTATGCTGCAGCCGTTTTTATGCAGGCAAAATGAAACAGACCCTTAATGGGTATTATCATTTAAAATACTAACCATATATACCGTAGTTGTATTTTTTGCTTTATGCATGTCTCCCGACTTGCGTATCATCACATACTGCTTCTGCCTTCCCGACGATTTGTCAGTGACTGCAAAATTTTGCAACGAAGCTGTAGCTCCACGCTTACGGTGGCGGCACCGTCCGTGATTTTCACACGGTTCCATCTTAGCCACAATGAACATTACATTCAATGCGGAACATAAAACAAACATATTCTTTTTTAATACTATACCACGCCAAGCCAATGAAGTCAAGAAAAAAGCCAATCCATACGGATTGGCTTTTATAATTTACAGTTTGTTTCTCTGAATCTTACCGCTTACTGTCTTGGGCAGACTTTCTTTAAACTCAACTATTCTCGGATACTTATAGGGAGCCGTCTTTTCTTTTACATAAGTCTGGATTTCCTTTTTAAGCTCCTCGCTAGGCTCAGTGCCGCTAACAAGTACAATACTTGCCTTAACAATCTGACCTCTTACCTCGTCCGGAACAGCAGAAACACCACATTCCAGAACATACGGAAGCTCCATAATAACGCTTTCGATTTCGAATGGGCCGATACGGTAACCGGAGGACTTGATAACATCGTCCACACGGCCTACATACCAGTAATAGCCGTCTTCATCACACCAGGCAACATCACCTGTATGATAGTATCCGTCGTGCCATACTTCCCTGGTCTTTTCTTCGTCACCGTAGTAGCCGGTGAACAAGCCGCAAGGCGCACCATTCTTCACATTAATAACAATTTCGCCCGACTCACTGGTTTTAACGCGGTTTCCGTCTGCATCCTGAAGCTCAACATCGTATATCGGTGCAGACTTACCCATTGCGCCAATCTTGTGGGGCTTACCAACAAGGTTACCAATAATCATTGTGCTTTCAGTCTGGCCGAAGCCTTCCTTAATCTGGAGACCTGTCGCCTTTTCAAACTGGCGGTATACTTCAGGGTTAAGTGCCTCACCAGCAGTTGTCATATGCTTAACCGACGAGAAATCGTATTTTGAAATATCCTGCTTAACCATCATACGGAGCATTGTTGGCGGTGCGCAGAAAGTCGTAATATGATGCTTTGCAAACATAGGCAAAATATCTGCAGCATCAAAGCGGTCAAAGTCATATACAAATGTTGCCGCCTCACACAGCCATTGTCCGTAGAGCTTACCCCACATAGCCTTTGCCCAGCCTGTATCTGAAATGGTGAAGTGCAGACCGTCGGGGTCAACATTGTGCCAGTACTTTGCGGTATGGAAATGTCCGAGCGGATATTTATAGTTGTGCGCTGCAATTTTAGGGTAGCCCGATGTTCCTGATGTAAAGTACATAAGCATTGTGTCATCACCGCATGGTGAATCCTCGGTGCGGTTGAAGTGAGTACTGAAACGCTTATAATCTTCATCAAAGTCTTTCCAGCCGTCTTTCTTTCCGCCAACCATCATTTTTATTTCAAGTGACGGGCAATTTTCAGCAGCTAAATCAACATATTTTGCGACCTCACCGTCCGAAGTACAAACAATAGCTTTTACACCGGCTGCATTAAATCTGTATTCAAGGTCATGCTCGTGAAGCTGGTCAACTGCCGGAATTGCAATTGCGCCAAGCTTATTTAAGCCAAGCATTGCAATCCAGAACTGATAGTGGCGCTTGAGAATCAGCATTACTCTGTCGCCTTTTTTAATTCCAAGTGACGCAAAATAGTTTGCACACTGACTGGATGCCTTACGCATATCAGTAAATGTAAAGCGTCTTTCGGTCTTGTCCTTTGAAATATGAAGCATTGCAAGCTTGTCCGGCTCGCGGCGTGAAAGCTCGTCAACCAAATCAAATGCAAAGTTGAATTTTTCTGTATTTTTAAACTTAATTGATGTAGGTGTTCCCTGAGCATCCTCTTCAACATCAATAAAGTTGTGGTAAACTCTGTCCTTGGTATCTCTATGAATTGCACCGATAATTTGCTCTGTTGCAACAACTTCAGAAGATACAATTTCTTCTGCGGCAACATCAGAACGGAGAACAATTGCATAGAAATTACAGTCTTTACCGTTTACCGCAATCATTCCGTGAGGTGTATCACTATTGTAGTAAATACTGTCACCGGGGCCAAGAACCTCCTTATGGTCGCCAATCTGAACCATAAGATGACCTTCAATTACGATATCACATTCCTGCCCTGCGTGTGTTGTAAGCTCAATATCTCTGCTCTGGGCTGCTTCGTCATATACGCTGTGAACAAACAAGGGCTCTGCAATACGGTTTTTAAACGCATATGCAAGGTTATGGTAAGTCATACCGTGCGCCTTGGCAATCTGCTGACCTGCACCGGCACGGGTAACTGTATACGACTTAAGGTTAGGGCTGTAACCTTCAATAATATCCGTTACATTAACGCGAAGTGCAGATGCACAACGGTAAATAAACGCAAAGTTAAGGTCGCTCTCGCCGTTTTCACACCTGATATATTCGTCAACCGAAACGCCGGTGTTCTTTGCCATTTCCTCATATGTGTAATTTTCAATTTCACGCAGCTCGCGGATACGCCGAGCCATCTCTTTGATTTTCAAATTGATATCTCTTAAGTTTTCCATAGTATCAATTATCCTCCTATCCCGAGGCGAAAAAAAAGCCCGCCCCAAAGTATTGTTAAACCTTTGAGACGAGTGCATTATCACCCGCGGTACCACTCAAATTGCGGAAAAATCCGCCACTCTCAGGGTCAGTCAACCCGTATGCCTTAACGCAGCAATCACGGAGAGGTTCTACTTGCAAGATTGCTTTCTTCCTCCCGGCTCGGAAGCTACAAACACATCGCATCACCTATGGCTTGCACCAACCGCCACTTCTCTTTAAGGTTCATACATATGCGTCCTCTTCGTCAACGCCTTTTTTATTCGCTAATAAGTATACCACAGCAAAAAAAATATGTCAATAGCTTAATAAAAAAATGTTTTTCTGTATAATTTTTAAAAAAATACTTGCAAATATCGAAAGTTTATGTTAATATATTTAGGTCAAATATTTGCCGGTGTGGTGGAATTGGCAGACGCGCTGGACTCAAAATCCTGTGGTAGTGATACCGTATCGGTTCGACCCCGATCACCGGCACCAAAAAACCGTATTGCATATGCAATACGGTTTTTTCTTTATTAAAGATATTTCTTAACGATCTCACCCATTTCGTCAAGCTTGTTCTCGATATCCTTAACCAGCTTAAACTGATTACGAGCTCTGTCCAGATTATGATTTTCACGATGCACCTTGAAATACACATCGCCGTTTAAATGGTCTGTCAAAAA
Organism: Oscillospiraceae bacterium; assembly: GCA_015068845.1. Lineage (GTDB taxonomy): Bacteria > Bacillota > Clostridia > Monoglobales > Monoglobaceae > SIG440. The sequence goes on along the minus strand of SVJR01000020.1, from coordinate 11,760 downwards.
TCTTATACCGCATTCATAGGTCATTATTAAAACAGAAACCGGTAAAAGTTCTGCTTCTTTCGGCGTAATCTTTTTACGCATTTCATTTATAGAACCTTTTGCAAAACGCTCAAATTTATTAATGTCAAACCACACCTTATCCAGGTCTGTCTCATCCTCAACAGCGCTGGATGCACAAAACCGAAGAGCGTCGCCGAAATCGTAAAGCATAGAACCGGGCATAACAGTATCAAGGTCCACAACACAAACAACCTCGTCAGTCTTATCGTCAAAAAGAACATTGTTCAGCTTGGTGTCATTATGGGTAACACGAAGCGGAACACTACCGTCAACCATTGCTTTTGTTATAACATTGGCATATCTCCTAAATTCAAGCGCAAACTCCACTTCCGCTTTAACAGACTCAAGTCTGCCGGCTCCATTATTATCTATTGCCGACAAAAGCTGATTTACGCGCTCTGGGGTGTTGTGAAAGTCCCTTATAGTTTCGTGAAGCTCATCGGCCGGAAAATCGTCAAGCATATTCTGGAAATTACCAAAAGCTTTTCCGGTAAGGTACAGCTGAATCGGATCTTCAGCAAGTTCATAGCTTACCGAATGGTCAATAAACTTGTACATTCTAAAATAGTTGCCATCTTCATCTTTATAATAATTCTTATCATCAATTGTCCGGATAACTGTAAGAGTTTCTCTCTCTGGGTCGCCACCTGCTTCGATAATTTTCTTTTTTAAGTGCAATGTAACCTTTTCAATATTCTCCATTATATCCTCGGGATGCTTAAATACCTTCTGGTTTATTCTCTGCAAAATATAATTCGGGCTGCTCTGACATAAAAATGTATCATTGATGTGTCCGTTTCCGTAAGAACCTATTTCAGGATCAATGGCAAAGTTTGCACAAATTTTATTAAGATTGTAGCTCATAACCTTACCTCCGCTACTTTTCATCTCTCTTTGTATGTATTATAAATTATTTGAATAACCCATACTTATTCATTATATAAGTAATACCGATAAATTTATTTACATAATATTAAGTTTTTTTTGCACAATATTAAATTAAATAAAATCTGATAGCAACAAAAACAAATTCTACATAATTTTTTAAAATTTTTTAAAAAAAAGCTTGCAAAACCGAAAGTATTCTGCTATAATATATTTCGTCTTGGTGAAATGAACACCTTTTCGGGTTTGTTTCACCGCTTTAAAGTGTAATAATTCAAGCTGATTTATTTTGATTATATTTAGGAGGTGTATTTATAATGGCAAAATGCGAAATTTGCGGTAAGGAATTAAAGTTCGGAATTAAGGTTTCTCACTCACACCGCCGTTCCAATAGAACATGGAAGCCTAACATCAGAAGAGTTAAGGCAGTTGTTAACGGCACTCCCAAAAGAGTTTATGCTTGCTCAAGATGCTTGAGATCCGGCAAGGTTCAAAGAGCTGTTTAATTACAAACAAATTTAAGAGCCATGGATGATTTTACATCTATGGCTCTTTTATTTATGTATTTATTCATCATTTTTTATCTTAAAAATAGTCTTTAAAATTCCTTTGAGAAAACGCGGAGCTTTTACCACAACTATTTTCATAAAACCTCTCCTTTCACTATTTTTTGCAAATAATACACACTCCGACACCTATCATACCAAGGCCGAGCAGCGTAATGAGAACATATCGCGGGATAGCATATGCCAGAAATAATCCAACCCCGACCGCAACAAAAAACCAGCCTGCCGCACTCGGTCTGCTGCGGCAACACTTTCGTCTTTTCACCACAAACCCCACCTCCATATTTATTAAAAAGGCTTTAAAACCTCTTTTATGTCAGTATATTCGTTGTGGAAAATTTGGTTACACACAAAAAAAGACAACCACAAATTTTGTGGTTGTCTTTTTGAAAGCTTGACTTGTTACCACCGTATGACGGAAGAGAATAAATGTGACCGTCGGGTGATGTTGAAATAGCCTTTATTGTGGGCTGTTCGCGGAACATTCTCCAAATATTGGGAGTATTTTCTTCTGTTATGTAATCTTCCATAGGAAGAAGAATTCCCTGTGCTGCATATTTTGCAACATCCTGGTTTTGGAAAGCTGTCTTCATAATAACATCAGGATAATCGCCGAATGCAATAATTATTCCCCGAAACTTTCGCTTATGATATTAAAATCATCGAAGCTTATGCGTTTAGGCAGAATGTGCCGGGGTAATCTTCATCAGTTATTGTCGAAGTACCCTAAAGCCTTTCGGAATTATTAGATTCTTCAGCTATGCCTTAGAACGACTTATATTTCGCCCTATTATATCATAAAATTGTAATTTTTCATTGGTGAATTTGAACTTGTTTGTTAGCTTTTAACACACCTATATATCATTGTTTTTAATAATTTGCAAAACAATATTGAAAAGAACAGGCAAATGGTATATACTTATAGTATAGAATTTTTCGAAAATAAGGATATGTGAAAATGAATACTGTAAAAATAATTCACACCGCTGATTTACATCTTGGTTCTGCAAGAACCGGTGTTAAAAACGGAAAAACCGAAATTGAAAATACTTTCTTTAAAATTATCAATCTCTGCAAAACTGAAAGCATTGACTTTTTGCTGATTGCCGGGGATTTATTTGATTCGCCTTATCAGGAAAATGCTGAGAATATAATTGCTGCAATGGCACAAATTCCCGAAACAACTATTGCAATTGCGCCGGGAAATCACGATCCCGCTTGCCCGGGTTCGGTTTATCTGAGATACAAGTTTCCCGATAATGTGGTTATTTTTCAAGGGTTTGGCGAGCATATTGACTTCCCCGAAAAGAATGTCCGACTTTATGGCGGAGGGTTTACCGACAGATATGAGAAGCTTTCGCTTATGCGGAGCTTTAATACCACCTCCTCCGTTCTTATAAACATATGCGTTCTTCATGCAGACCTTGTGCCGGAGTCATCTGCGAGTGATTACAATCCGATTACTGCGTCGCAGATTGAGGCGTGCGGGTTTGATTATCTTGCGCTTGGGCACATACACAAGCGTAGCGACATTAAAAAATCGGGAAAGACCTATTTCTCGTACCCCGGTTGTCCTGACGGTATGGGATTTGACGAATTGGGAAGTCATGGTATATATATCGGCGAGGTCGGCACCGATATTTGCCGGCTTGAATACCGTGAAATTTCGTCACGCCAATATGTGATTGATGATGTTAAAATTACCAACTGCACGAATTCATTTGATGCAGCAGACAGGATTTTAAAACATATCAAAGACAACTATGGTGAGGAATTCAACCGAAATCTTTACCGTATACGGCTTTGCGGAGAATTACCCGTCGATACTGTTGTTGACAGTTCTCAGGTTCAGGTGTTGCTTGCTGAAAGTCTTAACTACATCAGACTTGACGATTTGACCGAAACGGATATTTCGGACATTTCAAAAATAGCGGCTGAAGCATCGCTTCGCGGGATTTTTGCACAGAAGATGCTTGCCAAAATAAATTCCGTTGAGCCGGATATGCAGGAGACTTACAGAAACGCATTAAAAATCGGACTTCGGGCATTTAACAAGGGGGTGAAGCTGGATGATAATTAAAAAAGCAGACATTGAGGGGTTTGGGAAATTCACCAATCGCACTTTTGAGTTCAGTCCCGGCTTCAACCTTATATTTGGCAAGAATGAAGACGGCAAGACAACCTTTATGACCTTTTTGAAGATGTTGTTTTACAGCAGCAGCGGCAAGACTGAAAAGGGTCAGGATACCCTTAAAATACCCCGAAAAAAATACCGGTCCTGGAATGGCGCACCTATGTCCGGCGCAGTTGAGTTTGAGGCTTGCGGACTTGAATACCGTTTGCACAAGGAGTTCCTTAAATCTGAGGCAACCGACAAAACCACAATAATATGTAAAAGCACGGGCGAAGACGAAAATATCCTCAATCCCAACGAGGCAGGCGAGCACTTCCTTGGTATGTCGTTGGGGGAATTTGAACGGAGTGTTTTCATTGGCAGCTATGGTGGATTTTCTTCTGATGCATCGGCTGACAGTCTGGCTATGCGAATTTCAAACCTTTCGGTTTCCGGAGATGAAAGCATATCCCACGAGCTTATAGCAAAAAGGCTTGACGATGCGCTTTGCGAGCTTGTTTCAAAGAACAAAAAAAGGGGGTATCTTGTTGAGGCGGAAGCTGAAGTAGAGGCATTAAAGTTAGAAAAACAGCGTATTTTGCAACAACTCGACTTACAAAAGGATTTGTTTGAAGAAATTGCAGGTCTTGAAGCTGAAATTTTAAAAAATGAAGGTATTCTTAAACGCATCGAGCATCATCAAAATACAGAAATTGCAAAGAAAGATCTTAACGCATTTTACACGCTCAGCAACAAAACCAATCTTCGCGAAAACATACAGAAAAGGCTTGCGGAATACGGCAGGACCGCTGCGGAGCTTGACGCCCATATTGCCAAAGCAGGTGAGCTGGAGCTTGAAATTTCACAAACCGTTGCCGCATTGGAAAATCTGTCGTCCTCGACAGAAGCCACAAAAATATCCGATGAGGAATATAAAAACGCAGAAGCTCTTAACAACAGCATTTCGGGGCTTCGTGCCGACCTTATTTTGCTTCGCGGAAAGGTTACGGATGCAAAATCCGCATTTGATGATGCTTACAAGCGGTCGGTAAAGCAATCAAAGATTGTTTCTGCCGCTATTTCTGCTGTACTTGCGGCGTTATCCGGTATTTGGGTATGTAGCGGCATATTTGCAAAACTTCCTCTTCTTTTTGCAGCCGGCGTTGCGTCACTTTGCATTGGAATTGTGTTATTCTTTATTCTTTCAAAGGTTTTGAAAAGCAAGGCAGCCGACAAGCCGATTGTTCAGTTTGCAAAACGCGATTTCAATACGGCTCTTCGCGAGCTTACAAATTACAACGAGGATATGCCATACAAAGCGCTTCAGGTCATTGAGGCTATTCTTAACTCGCAGCTTGCGGACAGTATTTCAGTCCTTGACGATATACTTACAAAGCATAATTGCTCCGACTTTGAAGAGCTTAAGCACAAGACCAGCACAAGCAAAGCCGGGGAGATTGCGGCGATTACGGCACGGCTTGGTACACAGAAAGAGAATTTTGCGTTATTTATGGCAGAGCTTAAACCGGTTAATAGCTTTATCGGTGCAAAGATAATGTTTGAGGAAATATCTGAGGATTTCAAGACTCTTGAAAGCATTGAAGCTGACATAAATATGCTGAGTGCAGCAACGGGAATTACCGACACCTCGGAGCAGAATATCAGCAAAAAAATCAAGGAGCTTGCCGGATTTTTGCAGAATTCACCTGAGCAGGAGGTTACAGATACCGACAAAGGTTCTGTTGAATCAGAGCTTCGTGTTCTTCGGTCACGGCTTGGCGAGTGCCAGAGCAGAATTAAGCTTCCCGAAAAAAGTGAAGGTGAGTGTGACCGGCTTATTGCCGACGCCGGTGCTCGAAGAGATGCATACCGCAAGAGGTTTGACGAACTGACAATTGCAAGTGAGGTTATGGCAGAGGCTGTATCCGAAACAAACAAGGGGTTTGGCTCGTATCTCAGCGAAAAGACCGGTGAGTATCTTTCAAAATTAACCGCAGGCAGATACCGGGATGTACTGGTTTCACGGTCGCTTGATGTCGAGACCCGTACAGGCAAGGGCGAGGCATTTCACGAATGGAAATACTTAAGCAGTGGCGCAATAGACAAAGTATATCTTGCGCTCCGGCTTGCAGCCACCGACATATTGACCGAGGATTGTGCGCCTCTTCCGCTTTTCCTTGACGATATTTTTGCACAGTATGATGACGAAAGCTGCCGCAATGCGCTCGAATTCTTAAAGAGTTATATCGAAGAAAAAGGCGGATCTTCACAAATTTTATTCTTCACCTGTCACGGGCACATTGCTGAACTGGCAAAGAGTATTTTCGGTGATGTTCGCGAAATTTCACTTTAAGCAGAAAGAAGGACTGAAAAAATGGCAATGACAATAACATACGAATTCGAAGGGTCACTATATGTTAACCTGACCAATGCTTGCAGCAACGACTGTGAGTTTTGTCTTAGGAACAATCACGACGGCGTAAACGGTGAGGACATACTCTGGCTTGACCGCGAGCCGGACCTTGACGAAATTATTGCAGATTTTAACAGGCGTGACCTTACTAAATACAGCTGGGTTGTGTTCTGCGGCTACGGTGAGCCGATGATGCGGTATCAGACCCTCATTGATGCAGCTCGTTGGCTGAAAGCAAACCATCCGCCGCTGAAGATACGAATCAACACAAACGGTCAGGTTAATATGCTTGAAAAGCGGGATGTTACTCCTGAATTTGAAAATATAATTGATGCAATTTCAATCAGTCTCAACGCTGCAACACCCGAAGGCTACGACAAAATCTGTCACAGCTGTTTTGGGCTTGAGGCATATGCCGGACTGCTGGATTTTGCAAAAAAAGCAAAGAAATTTGTCCCGAGTGTTACACTTTCAATTGTTGACCACAACATCACACCGGAGGAAATTGAAAAGTGCCGTGGCATTGCAGATGAATGCGGTGTAAGCTTCCGCGTGAGAGAATATATCGAATAATACAGAGGTTATAATATGCACACAGATACATTTGAGATTAAATCGGTTTCTATTAGCGATAAAGCGTTATTTGACCGTTATTTTGCCGCATTTGAGCCGCTTAATTCAGAATACACTTTTACCAATATGTTTATGTGGCGAAAAAGCTATAACATTCGCTATGCAGTAATTGACGGTATGCTTTGTATTTTCTCACGGCACGGCGAAAATGGTACTGAATCGGTCAATTTCCCTCTAGGGGACGGTGATGTGTCAGCTCCGTTGCGTAAGATTTTTGATTATTTTGACAGTATCGGACAAAGACCCGTTATAAGACTTTACAAAGAGTCCGACCTTTTAAGACTGAATGTGGCATTCCCCGATAAATTTGTTATCACCGAGGATATTGACTCGTTTGATTATGTTTACAATACTTCCGACCTCATTGAACTTCCCGGAAGCAAGTATCACAGCAAGCGTAACCATATCAGCAAATTCAAAAGTCTTTTTAATTTCGAGTACCGGCCTCTGACGCCGGAGCTTGTCCCCGAGTGTCTTGAGATGTTCAGCCGTTGGTGCGACAGCAAGAAAGGTATTGTCCCCGGCATTTCAGAGCAGCGTGAGGCCGTTGTTGAACTTATGGAAAACTATGAGGTTCTTGGTGTAACGGGTGGTGTAATTACTGTTCTTGGCAAGGTGGTTGCATTTTCCTTTGGTGAGGTTTTATCGCAAAAGAATTCTATGGCGGTTATACATCTTGAGCACGCAGACACCGAATATCACGGAAGCTTTCCTATAATGAACCAGCAGTTTTTAGAGAAAGAATGGATAGATTTCAAATATGTCAACCGTGAAGAGGATATGGGGCTCCCGGGGCTGCGTAAGGCAAAGCAATCATACAAGCCGAAGATGATGACAAAAAAATATATAGCGTCTCTTGCATAAAAAAGACAACCTGCGAATACATTTTTAGCAGGTTGTCTTTAATTTTTAAGGAGTGTGAATTTGTATGGTTTTTGACAGTACTTCGGCAATAGCTTATGCGTTAGGACTGGTTATTATTTTTATACTGTGCAGAGTATTTGCCAAGCCTTTGAAATGGGTATTAAAACTGCTGCTGAATGGAGTTATTGGCGGTCTTATTCTTGCCGCCGTAAACTTTGTAGGGGGCTTTGCCGGTATAAATATAATTATCAACCCGTTTTCTGCTCTCCTTGCCGGACTCTTAGGTGTTCCGGGCGTTATTCTGGTTGTACTTCTTCAATACATTCTTTAAAATAAATCCCTCTTGTAACACAAGAGGGATTTATTGCTTTTTACATCAGTTCGCAAACCAAATCTGCATATTCTGCAGGATTTTCAATATCGAGTCCTGCAATGAGCAAGCTTTGAGCATAAAGGATTTTTGCGTACTTTTTCGCCTTTTCCTTATCTCTTTCAAATACTGTCTTGAGAGATTCCATCACCTTATGATTGGGGTTGATTTCAAGTACTTTTTGAGCTTTTGCCGACATTTCCTCACCGCCGGGAATTGACTTAAAATACTTTTCCATTTCAAGTGTAACAGGGCCCTCGGTTGTAAGACATACCGGATGGCTTTTAAGCTTGTTTGATATCTTCACATTTTCAACCTCGCCAGAAAGTGCCTCCTTTACAAAATCAAGCAGTTCTTTATTTTCCTCAGCCGACTTCTCAAACTCCTTTTTCTGCTCGTCGGTTTCGAGACCTAAATCATTGTCGTTGACCGATTTAAACTGCTTATCCTGATAGCCGTTTAACATCTGCATAACAAACTCGTCAACGCTGTCTGTAAGGTAAAGAATTTCAAATCCTTTATCCTTTACCTGCTCGGTCTGGGGCAGCTGATCTATTTTTGCAACCGAGTCGCCACTTGCATAGTAAAGACACTTCTGCTCTTCAGGCATACGGGAGATATATTCAGCAAGTGACACAAGCTTTTGCTCTGTTGATGAATGGAAAAGCAGAAGGTCTGAAAGCAAGTCCTTGTGCATACCAAAATCGTTTACTACGCCGTACTTGAGCTGAACACCAAACGCCTGCCAGAACTTTTCGTACATTTCACGGTCATCCGTCATCATTTTTTTGAGTTCTGCCTTTATCTTTTTTTCAAGATTGCCGGCTATTACCTTCAGCTGCTTATCGTGCTGAAGAATTTCTCGCGAGATATTAAGCGATAAATTCTGCGAGTCAACAACGCCTTTAACAAACCTGAAATGCTCGGGAACCAAATCCTCACACTTATCCATAATCAGCACGCCGCTCGTATAAAGCTGAAGCCCTTTTTCGAAGTCCTTGGTGAAGTAACCGTAGGGAGCTTTCTGGGGAACAAAAAGCATCGCCTTGTACTCAACCGTACCTTCGGCATTAACGCGGATAACCCTTGCAGGGTCTTCCATATCAAAGAAGTGCTCCTTGTAAAACGCTTTACACTCATCGTCCGAAACCTCAGACTTGTTTCTCTGCCAGATTGGAACCATACTGTTAACAGTTTCAATCTCCGTATAGATTTCAGTCCTAGTCTTTTTATTTCCGTTTTCGTCTACTTCGTCTGTCTCGACACTGCGGGTTTTTTCAACATCCATTTTAATGGGGTATCTGATGTAATCCGAATACTTTTTAACAAGAGCACGAAGTATGTAGCTTTCAAGGAATTCGCTGTAATTTTCGCCGTCGGCATCTTCCTTAATATGCATAATAATATCTGTGCCTACGGTATCCTTTTTAGCATCAGTTATTGTGTAACCGTCAGCACCCGAAGATTCCCACTTGTTTGCCGATTCTTCACCAAAGGCTTTTGATATAACCTCTACCTTGTCACTTACCATAAATGCAGAATAAAAACCCACACCGAACTGACCGATTATGTCGATATCATTCTCTTTTTTACTGTCGCTATCGAGGTCATTTTTAAACTTAAACGAACCACTGTTGGCAATTACACCGAGGTTCTTTTCCATATCCTCTTTATTCATACCGATACCATTATCGGAAACAGTAATTGTTCGGGTGTCGGCATCGGTTTTTACCATAATGCAAAAATCGCTGCGGCTCATACCAACAGAATCATCGGTAAGCGACAGATAGCAAAGCTTATCCAATGCATCACTTGCATTGGAGATAATTTCGCGGAGAAAAATCTCTTTGTGTGTGTAGATTGAGTTAATCATAAGGTCAAGGAGTCGTTTTGACTCTGCCTTAAACTGTTTTTTTGCCAAATCGAAGACCTTCTTTCGTTTGTATTATACTGCTAACGCAAACAAGCAACCAGACCAACTGTCCGATTGCTTGTAGGTTTGGTGCGGCCAAGAGGACTTGAACCTCCATGCCCTTGCGAGCACATGGACCTGAACCATGCGCGTCTGCCAATTCCGCCATGACCGCATACGACTTGTATATACTAACACATTTTTTATAAATTTGCAAGAGTTTTTTGAATTTTTTTCAAAAATACTTTTCATTGAAGTTATTTTTTCAGCTTAACTATATTTTTTGTATCAAGCATCTGCACACCGCACACACCGATAATTATCATTACGGTAGATATTGCCGCTGCGACTGAGAACTTTTCATTAAGAAACACAACTCCGGCAATCACCGAAACAACTGTTGTAATATTGGAAAACACCGTTGTTTTGGCAACCGGTAAATGTGTATTGGCATAATTCAGCAGCAAAAACGCAACCACCGATGAAACAAAACCAAGGTATATTACCGCTCCGCAAAACCGGGGCGACATAAATGATGAAACTACCGCTATCGGATTTTCTATATTTTCAACAACCGATATTGACAAAAACACAATAAGCCCTATAACAGTCATAGCATATGTACGCTCAAAGGCGGTGAATTCTTTGGAAATCTTGCGGCTCGAAATATTGAATATTACCGAGGAAATAACTGCGCCAAAAAGCAGGATTATGCCAAGCGTCGTTACCGTTCCGTCAGACTTCCCCGCAAGGGCCATAATCACAACTCCCAGAACAGAAAGTGTCATAAACACATACTGCATAGGTGACGGAACTTCCCTGAGTGCAAATGTACCGCAGAGCATAGATACAACCGGTATGAGAGAAATCATAATAGACGAAAACGCACTTGTGGTCATACTTATTCCGTAGCTTTCAAAAACAAAATACAAAACCGGCTGAAAAAGCGACATAACTACAAGCTTCCAGAGATTTTTTCCAAACCTTACCGTTTTTCGTGAAATAAACATTACTGCCGTAAGTCCAAAAAATGCAACTATGTATCTGTCTGCAATAACCGTAAGCGGAGAGGCAAAATCAAGGGCAAGCTTGGTAGACATAAAACTGAGCCCGAATATCACCTGTGCCATGAGTGCCGCAAGTGTAGCCATAAATGTTTTTCTGTTATCCATAAACTCACCCTCTTTATCCCGATTTGTATGTCATTGCTGTTGTAATAATTTTTTCTTTTGAATCTATTTGCAAAGTTCTTTTGCAAGGTTTGAAATTTCTGTACGGTTTTCCGCCGATACTGCCGATTTGATATGAACTCCCGACTCGGTATAAGTTATATTCTTTGATTTTTCAAGCATTGCTTTGATGGTCTTTTCAGCCATGGGTGCCCATGAGCCGTTTTCTATTATTCCTACCGTGCGATTCTGGAAGTTACGCTCGGTCAGGTGATTTATGAATTCTTTCATAAACGGAAATATATCCGCATTATAGGTTGTGGTTGCAAGAACAAGTCTGTCATAACGAAATGCATCCTCTACTGCTTCTGCCATATCACACCTTGCAAGGTCTGATACTGCAACCTTTTCACAGCCAAGACCTTTCAATTCTTCCTCAAGAAGCTTTACTGCATGTTCGGTATTGCCATATACAGAAGTGTAAGCAATCATTACACCCTTGGTTTCCGGACGGTATGAAGACCATATATCATATAATCCAACATAATGTCCAAGATTTTCTGTAAGAACCGGGCCGTGAAGCGGACAAATTCTGCCAATTTCAAGACCTTGCGCCTTTTTGAGTAAGCTTTGCACCTGGGCACCGTACTTACCCACTATACCGATATAATAACGGCGGGCTTCGCAATCCCATTCCTCATCGGTATCCAAGGCACCAAACTTACCGAATGCGTCAGCTGAAAAGAGTGTTTTGGTCGCCTTTTCGTAGCTTAAA
>SVJR01000043.1 GCA_015068845.1 Oscillospiraceae bacterium | reverse complement strand
GAGAATGCCCTTGTAGATGGGATAGTTGATGATCGCCATAAACAGGCCCACAACTCCGATGATAATGCCGTAAAGCATTGGGTTCTGAATTCCAACAGTTTCCGCAATATCGGTCATCACAAGGCTCATACCGCAGCCCATGATGATGGCACTGATGCTGCCAAAGATATAGGCAAAGACATTGGCGGGTTTCTTTACCTTGGCATCCAGCTCACGCAGAGCGTCTAATTCCGTGCTTTCTTTTTCGGTGTATTGTGTACGAATTTTCTGAACGAGAAAATCCTGATCGTTTCTATTCATAACGCTAACCTCTTTCTTCGTTTTACAAACACATTATACCTTGCTTATGTTTTTGAAAGATTTGAGAAATGTTTCGATTTTATTAAAGTGTCTCAAATTTTTCGCCGGTCAACTCGTCATCACAATACAGCTCACGGGGAAGCATATTGGGATACTGATGCCACTGACGAACGGACATTGCGCCACGACCGCCGGTCAGCGTTTTTTCGGTGCCGTCGTTATAGGTAAACTTACCTTCAACGCTGTCAAAAATCAGAGTTGCAACAGGGTTATCGGGAACCTTATAGGTCACACCCCAAGGACGTGCGTTGCATACATGCGCTCTTGCTTCATAAACACCATCGTCAGTCTTGATTCGGATGTTGTAATAGGTAGGAACAAAACCGTCCAGTTCACGCATAAACGCCCAATCTTCGTGCAAAATCTCCATTTCGGTAGTGTCACGGTCGCCGCCCTTGAGATCACCATTTGAAGTGTAGTGCTTGCCGCTTTCCAGATCATAAACAGAATAGTCCTTCATGCCTGCACGCATATCATACATAGAGGAATGGATCTCATTGAAGGTAATGTAGCCCCAGTCCTCCCAAGCACCAAGCTCGGCAGCGGAAGAATCAACTGCAACATAGCGCTCACGCTGGCCGGTTCCTTTTACCTTGATTTCTTTACCATTGATCCACACAGTTCCGTCAACATCACCCGACCAATTATATCCATAGGTGATGGAGTGCTGAGTCAAAAGAGAGGGCTTCTCTCTGCCATACCAGAGGGGATAACCGTGTGCTCTATGATACAGATCCCCCTTAAACTCGCCGTCGCAGGTGTCCAACAGCAAATGCCATGTGCCGTTATCAAAGCACTCAACCGTGTAATGCTCACCGCAGGTTACGACTACGCTGTTTTCTTTCTTCTCGATTTTCAGCGTACCCTGCGGATTTCTGTAAAAGTGGTTCATACAAAGGCCAGGATATTTTACCAGTTTATAAATGGAGTTCTTGAGCTGTTTCACATATCCCTTGCCCTTGGCATAGCAGAGATTTACCATATCCATCTTTTCAAGTGCAAGAGAAAGAATAGAACCGCCAAACGCATACAGCTCGCCGTCGTCACCTTCCACATTGAACTCATACAGCCAGTCTAAAAATCCGCTTCTGACTTCTTCCTTAACACCATTTCTTGCTTCGTCTGCAAGTGTTACTTTCGGGTTATCAATTCTCATATTCAAAATCTCCTTTTTAGTTTTTCATCATAAGCTCGTCTGTGAGCTGTAAAATTCGTGGTGCATATTCTGCTTTAGCTTTTTGCACCATTTTTCGGTACACGGGATAGGCAGCAATCATACCTACCATTCCGGTGATGCCAAGCAAAACACCAAACACAATGCTGACCATACCATTTCCAATAACCTGCATCGCAAGGCACAAGCCAAAGCCAAATATTAAAGCTCCGCCGATGCCTGCACAGAGAGATTCGATCATTCCAGAGTTTTGTACGGCGTAATCCAACCGCTTCAGTTCCTCCAGCTTGCTTTCCTCACGGGGGAGGTATTTGCTTCTGATCTCTTGAACCTCTTTATTTTCTTTTGCCGAGTAATTATAAATAAAGGTTGTTTCCTGGTTCATTTGCGTCCTCTTCTTGTTTACTGAATTATTTGTCACCGGAAAGTCTTTTCTTGGTTTCTTCCACAGTCTCACCGTCTTTAGAAAAAACCTTTTCGATAATTTTATCGTTTACTTTGGCGAAGCCCTCAACAGCACCTTCCTCGATTTTCTTATATCCACTGACAACACCATCTTCGATTTTCTTGTAGCCCTCGACTACCTTCTCTGCGATCTTTTCATTTGCTTCTACGAATTTAGACATTCTAATAATCTCCTTTTCTTGATTTTGTGGTTTTATTATACATTTCAGTTGTTTGCGATATTTTTGAAAAATGTTTGAGTTTTGTTAATCTCAAAAACTATTGCAAAAAATTATGATTCAGATTTATTTCTCGTTTGGATTTCCGTTTGCTCCTTCAGTATTCTTGCTTTCGCTTCTTCAAGCGATTCATTTTCATGACGCAAATAACGGTCGATAAACGCACAGTCCAATTCACCGAACGCATTCGTTTTCTTTTCTTCCTGCATATTTATCCCTCCTAAAAAAGTCACTTTCTTTAGCTTACATATTGATTTTAGCAATGTGATGTTTTCAAATGTTTTGAGAAATGTTTGTGTTTTGTTAATCCAAAAAATAAACGCCGCTAAAATAGCGACGCTTATCATCATTCTAATTGTCATATCTACAAATATCTTTCGCAAGCTCAACAATGTCAAAAGCGTACCGTTGCTTTGCCTTGTTGAGCAGTATTTCATATAATGGGTAATTGAGTGCCATACCCAAAGTTCCTACTGTCATAAGAGCAATCCCGATTAAAAATTCTTTTGAAATCAAAAACATCCCCGCACCAAAATGCAATGTCATTATCACACCCAACACATAGGCGAATATAGCTGACGGTCTTTTTGCATATTGGTCAAGTTTTCTTAACGCAATAACCCTGCGCTCTGTTTTGGGTGCATATTCCGCTGCCAACGTTTCAGCATAAATCCTATCTGTGTTCATTCTCGTTTCCTCCGTCTTGTTGTATCTATATTTTATCGTGTTGCAATGAAAAACTGAACAACACAAACGTGCAAATGTGTTGATTTATGATTCAGTTGCGAAACATACTTGGCAAGCAATGCACGGCGGTACCCACTCGTGCAAAATTTATAAGCCCCTGCCGAAGCAGGAGCTTATAAATCGCTTGTCTGGGAAACATCCCCGAACCCCTTTAACACAGATT
>SVJR01000019.1 GCA_015068845.1 Oscillospiraceae bacterium | reverse complement strand
TGGTATCACTCAGCATATCGGTGCTTACCGTGTGCGTGTAAATGACAAAAAGATTACCTTCCTTGATACACCCGGTCACGAAGCATTTACAGCAATGCGTGCCAGAGGTGCACTTGTTACCGACATTGCAATCCTTGTTGTTGCGGCAGACGATGGTATTATGCCCCAGACAATCGAAGCAATCAACCACGCCAAGGCGGCAAATGTTTCAATAATTGTTGCAATCAATAAGATTGATAAGGAAGGCGCAAACCCCGACAGAGTCCGTCAGGAGCTGACCGAGCACGGTCTTGTTCCCGAGGAATGGGGCGGCGATACCATCTGTGTTGAGGTATCGGCAAAGATGAAGATGAACATCGACAGCCTTCTTGAAATGGTACTCCTCGTTGCTGAAATGAAGGAACTCAAAGCAAACCCCAACCGACTGGCAAAGGGTACAGTTATCGAGGCTCAGCTTGACAAGGGCAGAGGTCCTGTTGCAACACTTCTTGTCCAGAACGGTACACTCAAAACCGGGGACATTGTTGTTGCAGGTACAGCTGTGGGCAGAGTTCGTGCAATGAACGACGATAAGGGCAAGGCAATCAAAAAGGCAGGCCCCTCAATCCCGGTTGAAATTCTTGGTCTCTCCGAGGTTCCCGACGGCGGTGATGTGTTCTATGCTGTTGAGGACGAGAGAAAAGCCCGTGATGTAGTTGAGGCAAGAAAGTTCAAGGCAAAGCAGGAGGCTCAGAAGCAGAGTCAGGCTCTGTCCCTTGACAACCTCTTTGAACAGATTGAGGCTGGTAAAACAAAAGACCTCAATATCATTGTTAAGGCGGATGTTCAGGGCTCGGTTGAGGCTGTCCGTCAGTCACTTGAAAGAATTACCAACGAGGAAGTCCGTGTAAATGTTATCCACGGCGCAGTTGGTGCAGTTAACGAATCGGATGTTATGCTTGCAAGTGCATCAAATGCGATTATTGTAGGCTTCAATGTCCGTCCCACACCCGGTGCAACAGTTGCGGCTGACAGCTCCGAGGTGGATATCCGACTCTATCGTGTAATTTACGACGCAATCGAGGATATAGAGGCTGCTATGAAGGGTATGCTTGCTCCCAAATTCCAGGAACAGATTACCGGTCATATCGAAATCAGAACAACCTTCAAGGTTTCCGGTGTCGGAACCATCGGCGGTGCGTATGTTACCGACGGTAAGGTTCATCGAGGCAGCCTTGTCCGTGTTGTCCGTGACGGTATTGTTATCCACGAAGGCGAGCTTGGCTCACTCAAGAGATTTAAGGACGATGTCAAGGAAGTTGCAAGCGGCTACGAATGTGGCGTAAGTGTCGAGAAGTTCAATGACATCAAGGAAGGCGACGTTATCGAGGCTTATGTTATGGAGCAGATAATGCCGCAATAACGGAAGAAAGGCGGTGCAAAAGTGCCTGCATATAACAGAATAGACAGAATTTCTGAAGAAGTAAAAAAAGAGCTCAGCGCAATAGTGCGTGAGCTTAAGGACCCTCGCATCACAACTGTTGTTTCGGTTGTGAATGTGAGTGTCACCAAGGATTTACGCTTTGCAAAGGCGTATATAAGTGTGTTTGGTGACGAAAAGGTTCAAAAGGGCGTAATGGATGCACTCAAAAGTGCGTCGGGTTTTATCCGCAAGGAAATTGGCAGACGGGTAAACCTCCGCAACACCCCCGAATTCACCTTTGAACTCGATAATTCAATCGAGTACGGCGCACACATCAACGAGGTGCTCAAAAATCTGTAAAGCGAGGGACTTTTATGTTTGAACAACTGACCCAACAGATAAAAAATGCACAAAGGATTGCAATTTTCAATCATGTAAATCCCGACGGCGATGCTCTGGGCAGCGCCTTTGGACTTAAACTTGTCCTTAACGCAATGGGAAAACAGGCAGAGGTGTTTTTGCGTGACGGCGACAATAGCCTGAAGGAATATGAGGTGCTGTATAAGGGCGAGGGAACGGGACTTAAAGTGTCGGACTGCGACCTAAAAATCGCAGTTGACTGCGCAGACATTGATCGTCTGGGAGACTTAAAAGATCAATTCACGGGCAACACCGCGGCGATTGACCATCATATAACGCACAAGGCGTTTGCTGATGTGACCATAGTATGCCCCGATGCTCCTGCAACGGGCGAGATTATCTTCGATGTTGCAGAAGCCCTTGGCGTGAAATTGACCCGTGAAATTGCCCATAATCTTTACGCGGCTATTATGTGTGATACGGGTAGTTTCAAATACTCGTCCACAACGCCGAAAACCCACATTGTTGCAGCAGAACTCATAAAAATGGGAATTGACTTTGCCGGACTTTCAAAATGCCTTTTTGATACAAAAAGCGTTGAATATCTCAATATGTATAAAAAGGGTATCGACAGGCTTGAGTTGTATCTTGAAGGCAGAGTTGCAATGCTGTATTTCAGCGAACAGGATTTTGCAGAAGGTAAAATCCGTGAAGCTGATGCCGATGGCATAGTGAACCTTCCAAACAGTATTGAGGGCGCAGAGGTCGGTGTTTATATCCGTCAGCGGGGCGAAGCATTCAAGGTCAGTCTGCGTTCAAACGGTACGGTCAATGTTGCCGATGTTGCAGCCTTGTTCGGTGGCGGCGGCCACGAAATGGCAAGCGGTTTTCTGATTAAAAAACCGCTTGAAACAGTTAAAGAGGAAATAATAGAGGAAATAAAGAAGGTTCTTTAGGAGAATTTAAATGGACGGAATAGTTAATGTAAACAAGCCGCTTGGGATTACCTCCCACGATGTTGTTTACAAGTTAAGACGGCTTCTCGGGATAAAAAAGATAGGACATACCGGAACCCTTGACCCTGATGCAAGCGGCGTTTTGCCGATGTGTGTGGGCAAGGGCACCAAAATTGCCGAAATGCTGACAGCAACCGACAAGCAGTATCTTGCCGAGCTGACATTAGGTGCATTTACCGATACTCAGGACGCAAGCGGCGAGGTTCTGGAGCGGTTTGAGGTAAGTGTGACAGAGGACGAAATCCGCGAAAAAATTGCCGGATTTGTGGGCGAAATCAGGCAGATTCCGCCAATGTTTTCGGCAATCAAAGTTAACGGCAAAAAACTGTACGAGCTTGCACGCGAGGGTAAAACAATTGAGCGTGAAGCACGGACGGTCACGATTAAGAATATTGAAGTGCAAGGTATCGATTTGGCGGCAAAAACCGTTACAATGCTGGTGGATTGTTCAAAGGGTACATATATCAGGACTCTATGTAACGATATCGGTGCAGCACTTGGTTGCGGCGGCTATATGTCAAAGCTGACCAGAACAAAAACCGGCAGATTTTGCATCGAGGATTCGTTCACTCTTGAACAGATTGAGGAAATGCTGGAAAGAGGCGATACGGGCTTTATGGTTCCGGTTGCCGAGGCGCTTCCCGAATACTGTAGAATTACCCTTGCCGATAAAAACGCAAAGAAGGTCCGTAACGGAATAAAAATTTCGGTTGAAGGCTTAAACGAGGGCGAGACTTATCGTGTTTTTGACGAGAGCGGAGAATTTTTAATACTGGCACAGCAAACGGAAGGCACACTTGAAGTTATCAGAACATTCTACGGTGGTGCATAAAATGATTACAACCAACAGCGCAGAACTAAATAATATATTAAAAGACAAAAAGACCGCAGTTGCACTGGGGTCTTTTGATGCTTTACACAAAGGGCATATATATGTGATTGGCAAAGCGGTCGAGTATGCGAAAGGAAACAACCTTACCGCACTTGTTCAGCTTGTGGAAATTCCGTCACGGCTCAGAATTAATACCCTTGAAACCCGACTTAAAATTCTTGAGGAAATGGGCGTTGAGGTTGTGGTGGTGGAACAGTTCACCGAAAACTTCCGGTCGGTTAATTACAGGAATTTTATATGCGAATTTTTAAGCGAAAAGTACAATGCCGCTGCAGTTTTCTGCGGTGATAATTATAGGTTCGGATATATGGCAGAGGGCGATACGGACAAGCTCGCCGAGGGTTGCTCGCGGTGCGGAATTGAGGTCAATGTTATTCCGTGTATCGAGATTGAGGGCGTTGTGTCAAGCACTATAATCCGCGAATTTATCAAAAACGGCGAGATGGAAAAAGTGTCAGAATATATGACCAGACCTTATTCGGTTTCGGGCGAGGTTGTCCATGGCAGGGGCCTTGGCAAAACTCTGGGATTTCCAACGGCAAATATAAGCATTCCTCCCGATGCGGTTATCCCCAAAGACGGAGTGTATGTAACAAAAGTCCGGTTGGGTGAGAGAGTTTTTGACGGAATTACCAATGTGGGTGCGAAGCCGACATTCGGCGTGGATGAACTAAATATCGAAACCTACATCAAAGGCTTTGACGGCGACCTTTACGGCAAAACGGTAACGGTGGAATTTATAAAACGCCTGCGCGACATAAAAAAGTTTGAAAGCCTTAACGAACTGAAAAAACAGCTTGAAAAAGACAAAACAGAAATATAAAAGTGACTTTAATTGAAAAAATTTCGGTCCTAATTTGACGCGAGCTTGAATTTAATAAAAGAGCAGAAAAAACTAAATAAATTTTAAGCTGCCAGATCATAAAGAGCAGAAAAAAAGTCCATCAAGGCTATACTTGATGGACTTAACTTTTAACCTAAATTTTATAATCCAGCTTGAATTGCTCGCCGCAGCCGTACTTTTCGTAAACATAGTCGATGTCCTTGTCGCCTCTGCCTGAAAGACAGCCAAGGATTGAACCGGTCTTGTGCTCTTTCGCATAACGGATTGCATAAGCAACAGTGTGAGCACTTTCGATTGCCGGAATGATACCCTCATAGCGTGAAAGCAGGAAGAATGCTTCCATTGCTTCCTCGTCGGAAACTGTTTCGTAATGAACTCTGCCGGTGTCACGGAGATATGCGTGCTCAGGTCCAACACCGGGGTAGTCAAGACCGCTGGCGATTGAGTAAACAGGGAGAGGTTCGCCGTTCTCGTCCTGAAGCAGGTAGCTTTCAAAACCGTGAAGCTTGCCCTTTGTACCAAACTTCATTGTTGCGGCGTGGTCGCCGATGTTCTCGCCTTTGCCGAGAGGCTCAATTCCGTAAATTTCAACCGGGTCGGCAAGGAACGGTGTGAACATACCAAGTGAGTTTGAACCGCCACCAACACAAGCACAAACTGCGTCGGGCATAATTCCGGTCATATCAAGGAACTGTTCTCTCGCTTCAATTCCGATTACCGACTGGAAGTCTCTTACCATCTTAGGAAATGGGTGCGGACCAAGTGCCGAGCCAATGCAGTAAATTGCGTTGGCGTATTCCTTGAGGTATGCATCAAATGCCGCATCAACAGCCTCCTTAAGTGTCTTAAGTCCGTGGGTTACGGGAATAACATTTGCACCCAGCATCTTCATTCTGATTACATTGGGATGCTGTTTTTCGATGTCAACCTCGCCCATATAAATATCACATTCCATACCAAAGTATGCAGCAGCGGTGGCAAGTGCAACGCCGTGCTGACCTGCGCCGGTTTCTGCAATGAGCTTTTTCTTGCCCATATATTTTGCCAGAAGTCCCTCGCCCATACAGTGGTTCAGCTTGTGCGCACCGGTATGGTTAAGATCCTCACGCTTTAAGTAAATCTGGCAGTTGCCGAAAATTTTTGAAAGTCTCTCGCAGTGGTGAACGGGTGTGGGTCTGCCCTGAAATTCCTTGCGGATTCTGCGGAGTTCGTTGATGAACTGCGCTGAATGGCAGATTGCTTCATAAGCATCGTCAGCCTCTTTGAAAGCCGGGATAAGCTCCTCGGGGAGATATGCACCGCCGTATTCGCCAAAGTATCCGTCTTTACTTGGGAACTCCTTTAAGTAATTGTCAAAGTCTCTGTAATTTTTCATTTTAATTCCTCTTTCCATAATAGTCTGGGATATAAAAAATCCCCCGAATCAGAATCAGAGGACAAAATACCAAAACAAGTTAAAAAAACACTCATCTCATCTCGTCTCATCTCGGAAAATCTTATCTCATCTAATCTGTTCTTATTACAATATATCACATTGAACGGGTATTGTCAACAAAAAAGAGAGGAAAAATTCCTCTCTTTGACTATACAAGCGCCGGTTCTTTTTCGGCTTGTTGAGTCTCTTCTTCAAGCTGACGGTAGGCAACCTTACCGACCAGAGTCTTGGGTAGCTCGGTACGGAACTCAATTTCGCGCGGCATTGCGTACTTTGCAATGTGCTTACGGCAATGCGCAAGTATGACCTCCTTTGTTTCGTCGGTCGTCGGAACGCCCTCTTTCAGTATAACAAATGCCTTAACCTGCTGCATACGGTAATCGTCCTTGACCCCGACAACACAGCTCATCTGAACAAGGTCGCAAGCGTCAATTACATTTTCAACCTGATTGGGATAAACATTGTAGCCCGAGGTGATAATCATTCGCTTTGCACGACCCTTGAAGTATACAAAACCCTCGGAGTCCATCACACCAAGGTCGCCTGTATAAACCCAGGTCAGGCCGTCTGCATGGGTGCGGAGTGTTTCGGCAGTTTCTTGGGGGTGATTGATGTATTCCATCATAACCGACGGGCCTGCAAGCAGAATTTCGCCCTCTTCACCATAGGGAACTTCCTCGTCGGTACCGGGATTGACAATTTTGATATATGTATCGGGGAACGGCAGTCCAATGCTGCCTTCCTTTGCCATATGCGGTGGTGTCAGACAGCAGGCGCAAACAGTTTCGGTTGTGCCATAACCCTCTCGAACCTGAACAACCGATTTGTGGTCGTAAAGGAACTTATCAAGCTTCTTTTTAAGCTCAACAGAAAGCGAGTCACCGCCCGAGAATACACCCTTAAGGAACGAGAGGTCTGCCTTTTCAAGAGACGGAATACGGAGCAGAGCCTCGTAAAGTGTAGGAACTCCGGCAATGAAGTTGCATTTATATTTGGTAATCAGCTTTGCATAGCTTGCCGCAGTAAATCTGGGGACAAGAATACATCTGCCGCAGTGAATCAGCATTGTGTGAATACATATTCCAAGCCCAAAGCCGTGGAATATGGGCATAGCCGCAAGCATTTTGTCACCCGGTCGGTACATGGGGTTTGAGGCAATTGTCTGTCTGCCCATTGCGTTGAAGCTGCCGTTTGACAAAAGAATTCCCTTTGTCTTGCCGGTGGTACCACCTGAGTAAAGGATAACTGCAGGGTCTTCGGCAGTCCGCGCAACCTTGTAGTTCCAAAAACACGCCTTACCAAGCTTCAAAAATTCGTTCCAGCGGATAACGGGCGCATCGTCAGGGATTTTTTTGATTTTGTGGCTTTCGGTCAGCATATATCCAGCGCGAACTGTCTGCGAAAGCTCGTCCTTGATTGATGCGATAATAACATTAACCAGCTTTGTGTTCTGGCGGATTGCCTCAATTTTGTGGTAGAACTGATCGAGGGTTATTACGGTAACGCTTTCAGATTCGTTTATGTAAAACTCAATTTCCTTTTCGGCAGAAAGGGGGTGTATCATATTACATATACCGCCAACAAGGTTTACCGCATAAAACAGACAAACCGACTGCGGACAGTTGGGCATTGCGATTGTTACACGGTCGCCCTCACGCACCCCGATTGTTTTAAGGCTCTTTGCGCAGTTTTCTATCTTTTCCATTAATGTTTTGTATGTAGTTGATTTACCCATAAAGTCAAATGCTATGGCATCAGGGCACTTATCGGCACTTTCTTTAAGTGCATCGTACATTGACCCCTTGGGATATTCAAGATGCAGAGGAATGTCCCCCATGTGGCTCGCCCAGGGAGTTTTTGCTGTTATACTCATATAAGCTCTCCTTAATATTCAACAGGCTCGGATGCGGGCTGTTCTAGAAGTTCGGGGTTTTCAAGCAGTTTTTTCAGCAGACGGATTGTTTTTGAAAAATAGAAGCCGTCTGCAATGCGTTCGTCAACCGTAAGACCCAAATCAACAGTGTCTCGCATCTCAAAGGTGCCGTCCTCGTTGAAAACGGGACGTTTCTTTGCTTCCCCGATAACAACAAATACCGAGTTTGTACCCCAGTTTGTGAGGTGGTGGTAGCCGCTTTTAAGCTTTATTGAGCCAAGGTTTGTAAGAACAACCGATGCGTGGAACGGGTCGGTTTCAATGAGTGAGCTGGGGCAAAGTCCGTGGCGGTCAAGCATCCTTGCGAGATTGCCGATTAGGTGAACAATGGGTCGCGGCAGCTTTGCAATAATTTCCATCGCATCGCTTGAAGAATCGTTTTTGCCCTTGCGACAGCTTGTTACCTGACGCTGTATGCTGTCATGAACGCTGTGAATATTTGTGTTCTCGTCCGCGTGAACAAAGGCAAGCCCTTCACCGGCTTTGTCAGAAAATTGCTTTTTAATGGTAAATGCCGCTGAAACCTCATTCCTTTGATAAAGGTTGTAGTTGGATATAAAGCGGTTCATATATGGGCGAAGTGTTATGCAGCGGATAACAGCGGTTACGATAATGTGGAACATAGTGTACTTAAACTCAGGATTATCCGCATTAAGCTTATCCACATATTCTTTAATTGCTGTTATGTCAATGCGTTCAGAGATAAAGGCCTCGTTGTCTGTACGATTCGGCATAATAAGTGGTGTAATAACATGCATACCGTCGATATCTCTGAGTAGTTTTCCGTCTTTTCTGTCGCCAAAACGGCGGCGTTCTTTTTTACTCATACTATGACCTCCAAAATAGTCATTAATATATACAGTTTATTATATTTGGGTAAAAAAGTCAAGGTTTTGATATGGGGACTATTTTATTTGCAAAAGACTTTTTACTTTCCTGTAATCTCCCTCAAAAGTCCCTCGCAGCCGAGAAGAACATCACGGTAGGTTGCGTCGAAGTCGCCGGTATACCACGGGTCGGCAACCGAACCGCCGTCTGCGTAGTCTAAAAGAAGCCGGATTTTGCCGTCGGAATCGCCTCCCGAAATCTTTGTCATATTCCGGATATTTGCAGCGTCCATACCAATTAAAAGGTCGTACCTCTGATAGTCGCTTTTTGTCATCTGAACGGCATATTTCCCGGCACACGAAATTCCAACCTCGGCAAGCTTTGCACGGGTTCCGGGGTGAACGGGGTTGCCGATTTCTTCGGTGCTGGTTGCAGCAGATGCGATGTAAAATTCGTTTTCAAGACCTGCTTTTTTAACCATATCCTTAAGTAAAAATTCTGCCATGGTGCTGCGGCAGATGTTGCCGTGGCATACAAAAAGTATCTTTGTCATATAAAAATTATCCTCTCAAAATCCTAAAAAATATTGACTAAATCATTGTTTTTCTATATTATAAATATATCACAGAAGTGTCTTGCAGTCAACTGCACGGACACGGAAAAGGAGATTTACGAAAATGAAAAAATTGTTCAAATCTGATACCGACAAAAAGCTTTGCGGTGTGTGCGGCGGTATTGCGGAATATTTCAATATTGATTCCACAATCGTAAGACTTATCTGGGCGGTGTTTACCTTCTTTAGTCTGGGAACGGGTCTGCTTGTGTATCTCCTTGCGGCACTTGTTATGCCGAACTTTCCGAGCAATTGACAGAATGAGGGGAAATTATGTATAAAATTTTTAAATGACATAAACACTACAATAGACTTTATGACTGAGGAGACATAGGGTTATTATATAGATAGTGGGAGTGTTTAACTATGCAAAAAAGTTGGGAAAAATTGATATGTGGCATTATATTTCTTTTGTGAAACAAAAATCAGAAGTGTAAAATAAGTAAAAAAAGAAAACGCCGGGGCGTTTTCTTTTTTATTATCCAACAACTATTTTTTCATTCCCATATAAAAGGTATTTCGGCTGCACGGCTTATTTTGAATAGAGTCAAGTGCCTCACCGAAACGCTGGAAGTGAACAACCTCGCGTTCGCGCAGGAACTTGATTACATCGTTAACATCAGGGTCGTCGGAAACTCTCAGAATGTTATCATAGGTCGCACGAGCCTTTTGCTCTGCCGCCAAGTCTTCCACAAGGTCTGCAATCGGATCGCCTGTAACCGAGAAAGTCTCAGCTTTAAAAGGATTGCCGCCTGCCGAGATTGCATATACGCCTTTGCCGTGGTCGATGAAATACGGAGCCATTGGGCTGTTCTCAATTTCGCTTGTTGTTGCAGTCTTTGCAAGCTGGGTGATAAGTGTCCCAACCATTTCGAGGTGCGCAAGCTCTTCTGTACCGATGTCGGTCAAAGTGGCTTTTGTAATACCATTAGGCATTGAAAACCGCTGCGAAAGATAGCGCAGTGCTGCACCGGCTTCGCCGTGAGGCCCGCCGTATTGACTCACAATAAAGCTCGCAAGCTTGGGATTGGGGTTTTTGATGTTGATGGGGTATTCAAGTCTTTTTTGATAAGTCCACATAAACTGCTATCTCCTTTCTCAGACAGACCAGGGCCACGGCTCGTTAATCCATGTCCATTCCTGGTCGCTGTTTACATCTGCTGCAGTTATAGGTCCGAATTTTTCAATATAGACCTTTTTGAGTTCGTCTGCTTTTCGTGTCATTTCTCTGAAAAACCGCAAAGCCATACGGTCTTTCGGGTGGGTGTTAAGATACAAATTCCAGTCGTATGCGGCAAATGCGTATTCCATAATCTGTTTCATAAGAGCATTTCGTTCATTCATTCCTCTGCCTCCCTTGTCAGATCCTGATTGCCGTACACGCCGAGCGGCAGATCCAGAGTCGGGAAAATTGTTCCCCGCATAAGCCCTGCCTCCGGGGAATACAGGTTTCTGTCGCTTGCAACCTGCGTTGGCACATAGGCATAACCTTCGGGGATATTTAAAGACAAATTTGCCATTTAGGTCATTCCTTTCAATTATAATATGAACTGTTATAAAGCTCACATTTACATTCTATGAAATAATATGACAAAATGTTACAATAGAGAGGGAATGCGATATATTCATTAAAAATTGTTGTTGAAATCCAAGAATTAACGGTATTTCGGGTTGACAAATAAAGGGTTTGGGGTTACAATTAATTAAAGATGGAAGCATAAAATTGAGATTTCAGAGGATGTGTAATCGCTATGAAACTTGGAACAAACCTGACAGAAGGACCGATACTTAAAAAGTTTGTGCTTTTTGTTATTCCTTTAATTTTTACGGGATTTCTTCAACAGTTATACAATGCAGCGGATACCGTTGTAGTTGGCCGCTTTGCAAGTGAAACCGCACTTGCAGAGGTTGGTGCTACTTCGTCGATGTCCGCACTTATAATCACTTTGTTTATGGGGCTTGCGGTAGGAACCAATGTGGTTTGCGCAAGCTTTTTTGGCGCAGAGAATAAAGAGGGGCTTGAACGGGCGCTACATACTTCAATTCTGCTTGCTATTATTATCGGCATACCGCTTGTGCTGGTTGGTTGGTTTGGGGCTGAGTCCTTCCTTGAACTTATCGGAACTCCCGACGACATAATTGACGGTGCGGCACTTTATATGAAGCTGTATTTTCTCGGTGTACCGGCAAACTTGGTTTTCAATTTTGGTGCGGCGGTAATCCGTGCAATGGGCAATACAAAAAAGCCGTTTTATATCCTTGCAGTATCGGGAATTGTAAATGTTATACTGAACCTGATTTGCGTGATAGTTTTTAAGCTTGGCGTTGTGGGTGTAGCAATCGGTACGGTTGCGGCGCAGATTATATCGGCATTGTGGGTAATTGCAATTTTCACCTCAAAAGACGCAGAACTGAAGCTCAGGTTTTCAAAGCTCCGGATTTACAAAAAAGAATTTCTGAAAATTTTGGCAATAGGTGTTCCTTCGGGGGTCAATGGTATTTTGTTCAGCCTTTCAAATGTATTTGTCCAGAGCGCAATCAACAGCTTTGGCAAGATAACCGTGGCAGCACATAGCGTAGCGTGGAACTATATGGCGTTTTCAAATCTGCTTGTTTCCGCAAGTGAGCAAGGGACTGTCAGCTTTGTAGGGCAGAATATGGGCGCAAAAAAGTATGACCGTGTTAAAAGTGTTATAAAGAAGGCGCTGACCGTTTCGTGTATAACAACTATTTTGTTCAGTGCGTTTATCGTGTGGCAGAGCAGAGGGCTTCTGGGGATTTTTACCACCGATAACCGGGTGGTGGAAGCGGGACTCATCCAGCTGTATATTGCAATAAGCGTGTATGTTTTGTATGTTCCCGATATGATTATCGGCGGTGCACTTCGTGGAATGGGCAAGTCGGTTCTTCCCACGGCGATAAATATTTTGGGAATCTGCGGTCTGCGTGTTGCGTGGATTGCGTGGATATGGCCGCTGAATCCGACTTTAGAGATGGTTTATTATTCATATGGAGCATCGTGGCTCATTTCGGGAATTGCAATGACTATGGCATATTTATTCGTGAGAAGAAAGATTTTTGGTGAGATTCGTACCAGAAATAAAACAGAATAAATAAAATCTTAATAAAAGCAATAGAGCGGTTTTCTCAAGAAAACCGCTCCGTTCCTTTTTTTTGAAATTGCTTCCCGGCGTTCATCACAGCTTTTGCTTTATTATGTGTGCCTGGTTTTATTTCAGCAAAGCCTCTGCTGATTTTTTAGGGGTGCGGAGATACCGCTTGAGCATATAAAGACATTCAGGGTCACGGCTGATTTTGTTCATACCGCTCTCGCAGGAAAGTGACGCCTTGAAACCCAGCTCGCGAATGATTTCGAAGGATGCATTGCTGACACTTCCAAACGGGTAGGTAAAGGTGTTTGGTGTGTAGTTAGTATTATCCTTGAATTCCTGTTGAAGCTTTCCCAAGTCCTCGGTCAGTACCTTTTTATAGTCGGCATCACTTTCTCCGCGCTTCTTTTTTGTGCCGTTTCTGCCCTTGTCGGTGGTGTGGAGGTTATAGGAATGGTTCTGAAATTCCACCAGCCCCGACTTCATCATATCTTTCACATTGTCCCAGGTTACATGCGAGTAGCTCGGGTTCTCGTCAGGGGACTTGGTGTAAAGGTCAGTGTAGTAACCAATAATTGACAGAACAGCCTTTGCGTTGTACTTTTCAAGAAGCGGAAAGGCGTAAAGAAAGTTGTTGGAATACCCGTCGTCAAAGGTCAGTACAACCGGTTTTTCGGGCAGAGGCTTTCCGTCGTATACATAATCTATCAGGTCCTGCATAAATACGGTGGTGTAACCGTTGTCCTTGAGGAACTTCAGGTCGTTTTCAAACGAGGACTCCGCGATTATGTAGTTGCCGTGACCGCCGCTGCTGCGGAAAATATTGTGATACATAAGAATGGGAACATCAATCTTTTTCTCGCCCAGAGCAGATGGGAGGGCATCGCCTTTGGCTTGGTCGGAGGCCTTGACTTCCGTTACAGAGGAAACAGCTTGCGATTCGGTGTGGAGCTTTATGACGCCAATGCTTGCCAGAGTTACGGCAAATACCGCAAAGTAACATATAAGAGTTCTCATTTTAATAACATACATAGTATTGTTCTCTCCTATTCAGTATTTTCGGTTGATGCTTCCATAAATTCATATTTCCTGCGGAATTCGTTCGTAAGTTCGTCCTTGGTAACGGCAGAGGTATTGCGACTCAGAAACTTTACAATCTCGTAGCAGTCAATCCAGATTTCATTGTTTCCGTCCTTTTGTGATTCGTCAAATATGAGCTGAATACCAAAATGAAGATGCGGAATTTCGATGTTGTTGGTGTTCTCCTTGATGCTGTACCCGGTCATTCCGAGATAGCCGATAACATCCCCTGCCTTAACCGTATGTCCAACCGCCAAATCAACGGGATAAGGATGATCTTTACGAAGGTGTGCGTAGTAGTAATAGCGTTTCTGGTCAAAGCTCCGGAGTCCTATTCGCCAGCCGCCGTACTGGTTCCAGCCCAGTGCTTCAACGGTTCCGCTTTCAACCGCAATTATGGGCGTGCCTACACTGCCCATCATATCATGGCCAAGGTGCTTGCGCTTGTAACCGTAGGAGCGGCTGTTACCAAAATCATCAGAGTGCGAGTAACCGTAACCCTTTGCAATGGGCAAAAAAGCCTTAAGTCCGTATTGCCTTTTATACGAAATTTCATTTTTGTCCTTGTCGTTTACCTGAATTTCATATTCACCTAAGTATTCGCCTAACACGGCGGTGTATGCTTCGTGAAAATAGGGGTAGTATTTCATATCTTTGGTTATATCTTCAATTTTTTCGCCGCTTTCAAGTCTTTTTGCAAGATTCGTCAGGTCGGACTCTTTGAATTTTGAAAAATCTCCGCCGTATTTTGCACCAAGCACCGCTAAAAGATCAATCCAGTCAAGCGGTGTGTCAGTTCCGTGACTTTCAATGTCAAGCTTCATAGCCTTGCTCATTGCGGTAGAGGTCACCTTGAAGTCAACCCATTTGATGTAGTTTTTCTCAACGGCTGAGTTGCTTGCGGCTTTTCCGGCGTAATGATTGAGCACCCCGACAAAAATCAGAGTAAAAAATAATATTCCTGAACAAATCAGAATAACAGTTCGGTTTAATTTGAATGAAATGAACATAAAAACCCTCACCGATACATTGTATGGGTGAGGGTTTTGAAATATGCCATCTTTATGCGGTTAGTTTTCGTCGGTGAAGCCTTTCTGCAATGCGCTTATCGCCCACAAACGGTTGATTTCGGTACAGTCGGCATCTGACTTTGAGGATTCCTCGAATTGCTTTGCGATTGTGTTGTAAGTGTCGAAGGAAAGCTCTGCACGACAGTTCTCGGCATTTCCCGTGATTATATAAAACAAAAGGGCTTTTGTTTCGGGATTTTGTCCGCCGTAGTAAATACCGAGAATTTCCGAGCCTTGACGCTCCTCTTCAAACTGGTCTTCAAGCATTATTTTGTAAAGCTCAATTATGCGGTCGTCAATTCCGTCCTCCATAAGCGCAATTTTTTCAACAAATTCATTGATTGAACGCACAATTCTCAAAGTACAGTCCTTTGCCTGAGCGGTGGTGCTGTCTTTTTCGGGGAGGAGGGCAACGGTAAAGCTGTTATCCTCGTCAAAGTAGGTGCAAGGATATGAAACCAGAATTTCTTCGCCACATTCGGGACAGGTGTACCTGAACAGACTGCGGTCAAAAATATTATCTTTTAGCTCAGGGTCATTTTTTGCATCAACAAAACTGCAAATTCTGAATTCGCCCTCTTCAAAACAGGCGGGGCAGCCTACGGTTGTTTTGTTCCACTGTGTCATTTTTCGGACCTCTCAAATCTATTTGATAGTTTTAATATCGTAGGGTGTGGTCTGGTATACAAAGTAGTTAAGCCAGTTGGAATAAAGCAGATTTGCGTGTGAACGCCACTTCACAATCGGGTCCTTGCCTGGGTCATCGTCCGGGAAGTAGTTTTTGGGGACCTTGATGTCAAGGCCCTTGTTTGCATCACGCATATATTCCTTTTGCAGAGTGTCGGCATCATATTCCGAGTGTCCTGTAATAAAAAACCGTCGCTCGTTCTTGTCGGTAATGATGTAAACACCGGCCTCTTTTGACTCTGCCAGAATTTCAAGGGACGGAACCTTCAGGATATCCTCCTTGTCGACGCAGGTATGCCGTGAATGCGGAGCGTAGAAGGTGTCGTCAAAGCCACGAAGCAGGATTTTGTGCTTCTTTTCAGCAGGGATTGTGTGCTCAAACACGCCGAATACCTTTTCGGGGACCTCGTGCTTGGGGACTCCGTAATGGTAGTAAAGTGCCGCCTGAGCTCCCCAGCAGATATGGAAGGTAGAGGTTACATTCTCCTTTGACCATTCCATGATCCGGCAAAGCTCCTCCCAGTAATCAACATCTTCAAATTCAAGGGTCTCAACCGGCGCACCGGTGATGATGAGTCCGTCAAACTTGCTGTCCTTTATGTCGTCAAAGGTCTTGTAGAATGTTTCAATATGACTCTTTGAGGTGTTTTTTGAAATATGCGTTTTTGTGTGTATAAACTGAACATTTATCTGAAGTGGAGTATTACCCAGAACTCTGAGCAGTTGGGTCTCGGTCTCAACTTTTGTAGGCATAAGATTCAGCACGGCAATCTCAAGGGGTCTGATGTCCTGAGTAAGAGCCCTTGTCTCGGTAATAACAAATATGTTTTCATTGTTGAGTATTTCAATTGCCGGCAACGAATCTGAAACTTTAATCGGCATAAGAGGCCACCTCCTGTTTATATGTTTTTTTAAAAGACTAACTTTCCGCTGTCAATATCGTCAATTACTTTTGCAATAGCGTGCTCCTCGTTGCTGACGGTAATGCGGTCGGCAACTGCTTTTGCTGCATCGCAGGCATTTGAAACAGCGTACCCAACACCGGCGCAACGTATCAATTCAACATCGTTGTCAAAGTCGCCTACTGCAACAGTTTTGCTGATGTCAATGCCTAAAATTTCGGTCAGCTTTGCAAGACTGGTTCCTTTGGTTACACCCTTTGGTAAAAGCTCATAAAGTGTGCGCTGTGAACGAATGAAATCAAAATTTTTCGCCTTAGGGTGATTGTTCAGCAATTCTATCAGATTAAAAAGAATCTTTTCGTCGTCCTCGGTGAAAATAATTTTGGCAATTGGTTCGTTTACTTCGGTGTAGTGACACCTGAGGTCGGGCATATTTATTTCCTTGCGGAAATTAACCATTGCCTGATTGTATTTGCAAAAATAGACCTTTTCTGCTGTGTTTACCTGAATACCTATTCCTGGCATATTCTTGTCAACAGCTTCAACCAGCTCAAGGGCAGAGCTGTCGAGCGATGCCATCCATAGGAATTCATTGGTGCGGTGGTCAAAAACTCCGCCGCCGTTTATACAGCCGATAGGGACATTGGGTTTCACAGTGCTACATATATCCGTTGCGGTAACCGGCATACGGCCTGTAACAATGGTAAACATTCCACCCTCAGCCTTAAAGTATTCAATCGCATCAAGGTTTTCCTTTGACACGGACTTGTCGTTTCGGAGCAGGGTCCCGTCAAGGTCTGTGCATATAAGTATTCCGTCAAATTTATTCATTTTTTTCACCTGTATTTCAATCTTGCTTTAAGTAATGATTTATTATATCACAATTAAAAGAATATATCAATAATAAATTTATAAAACGGTCAAATCCGCACCAGTTCAAGCTTTTGCAAAAGACACGCAAAAAAGAACAAAAAATATCATTTTTATGCTTGACATCAAAGACAAAACTCGTTATAATAGTAGGGTAGAATTTTTTGTAATAAGATTGACGAAAGAAAATCCACATTTCCAATTATGTTATTGGAGGGAGGGAAATCAATAATGGCTGAAATCAGAGTTAAAGATAATGAATCATTAGACAGTGCTCTTCGCCGCTTTAAGCGTTCATGTGCAAAGGCAGGCGTTTTATCAGAAGTTAGAAAAAGAGAACATTATGAAAAACCCAGCGTAAGACGCAAAAAGAAATCAGAGGCTGCGAGAAAGCGCAAGTTCAGATAATTCAATTGTTTATTTAAGACCGCGGTCATTTTCGACGGCGGTCTTTAAATATATCAGGAGGTATTTAAAATGTCATTGAAAGAGAAATTAATGGAAGATTTGAAGGCTGCAATGAAGGATAAGGACATTGTTCGCAAAAACACGGTTCAAATGGTTCGTTCATCGGTTCTTCAGTTTGAAAAGGATAACCTTACCGAGCTTGACGACGAAGGCGTTCTGGATGTAATCGCCAGGGAACTCAAAAAGCGCCGTGATGTTCTGCCCGAATACGAAAAAAGCGGCAGAGACGACCTTTTGGCAGATATAAATAAGGAAATTGAAACTCTGCTTGCATATCTTCCCGAGCAGCTCACACCCGAGGAACTTGAAGAAATCGTTGCCGCTGCAATTGCAGAGGTTGGTGCGACTTCAATGAAGGATATGGGCAAGATTATGGCGGCTGTTATGCCTAAAACAAAGGGCAGAGCCGACGGTAAAATGATTAATGCGATAGTAAAGACAAAATTGTCCTAAAATCATCAGTTCAGCGCCTTAAATTTTTTAAGGCGCTGATTAGTGTCTGAATTATTTTTATTGGAAAGGCTGAAAATATATGAGCAGTATTTTCTTACCCGATATATTTGCGGAAACTGTCTATGATATCGACCTGGACGCTTTAAAAAAAGAAGGAATCCGAGGCTTTGTCTTTGATATTGACAATACTCTTGTGACCTATGCCGACCCGATTGCAACCGAAAGGGTTGTGAATTGGCTTGAATCGCTCCGCAAGCTGGGATTTAAGCTTTATATAGTGTCAAACAACGACAAGGAGCGGGTGCGGATTTTCTCCGAGAGTGTGAATCTTCCGCATTACGGAAAGGCACTGAAACCGCTCAGCCGGTATTTGAAAAAAGCGTGCCGGAATATGGGGATAACTCCCGGTGAAGCGGCATTGGTGGGCGACCAGCTTTTTACCGATATATGGGGCGGAAACCTTTTGAAGATGAAAACCATACTTGTAAAGCCTATCTCCGAGGTGGAGGACGGCTTTGTTAAGTTTAAAAGACGGTTCGAAAGACGGATTTTGAGAAGAATGAACAGATAGGAGTGTTGAAGGTGGCAGCAGTTTTAGGCCCTGCAGGCAACTGTGAGGATTTTTATACCGCGCATCACAAATCGTCGCTTGAAGCACCGGCGTGGGTGCGGCAGAACGGACTGGGTGCTTACGAGTACCAGTGCGGCAAGGGTGTTAAAATTTCTGACGAGGCAGCACAAATTCTGGGTGAAAATGCCTGTGAAAACGGGGTTGTCCTTTCGGTGCACGCGCCTTACTATATAAGTCTTTCGTCAACCGAGCCCGAAAAACGGGACAGAAGCATTGATTATATATTGCAAACCCTAAATGCGGCAAAATGTATGGGCGCAAAGCGGATTGTTGTGCATTCGGGAACTGCCGGCAGCATAACTCGCCGCGAGGCGATGGAGCTTGCAAAGGACACGCTTGTACGGAGCCTGAAAGCGGCAGACGAGGCAGGCTTTGGCGATATCTTTATCTGCCCCGAAACGATGGGCAAGGTAAAGCAGCTTGGAACTGTTGACGAGGTGATAGAGCTGTGCGGTCTTGATGAACGGCTGATACCCACCATTGATTTTGGCCATGTGAATGCGATGACTCTCGGTGGACTTAAAACAATGGAGGATTTTGAGGCGGTGTTCGACGCTCTTGAAAATAAGCTGGGCGGCTGGCGTGCAAAAAACTTCCACGCCCATTACAGCAGAATTGAATACACAAACGCCGGCGAAAAAAAGCATCATTGCTTTGCTGAAACCGAGTACGAGCCTGAGTTCGAGCCTATTGCCGAGATTATTGCAAAACGGGATTTGTCCCCGATTATAATTTGCGAAACACGGGGCACGCAAACCCGTGACGCGGTTGAAATGCAAAAGATTTGCAGGAGGTACAAGGATGCATACAAAGCTTGATAATCTTCTTAAAGGTGCCGATGCAGTGCTCTTGACCTCGTCGCATAATATGCAGTACTTCAGCGGGTTTTCAGGCGGTGAAGGTGCAGTGCTGATTACTAATGACTCGCAAATTGTATACACGGATTCCAGATACACCGAGGCGGCACAGCAGGAGGTGGAGGGCTTTCAAGTAATTGAAACAAACAACTGGATGAGTGAGATCGAAGACTTCGGCTCGATTGTTTTTGAGGACGAGGAAATCAGTGCCGCAGAGCACGAAATACTGAAAGACGCACTTGGCAAAACAAAGCTTCTACCCGGCTCGGCAGAACTCAAAAAACTGCGTATGGTCAAAACAGAGGCGGAACTTAAAAAAATTGCTGAGGCTGAAGCTTTGGCGTGTCATGCCTTTGAATATGTACTTGGTATAATTAGGCCGGGACTCCGCGAGTTTGAGCTTGCGGCAGAGCTTGAATATTATATGAAGAAAAACGGCGGCGAGGGAACATCCTTCGACACCATTGCGATATCCGGAGCACGGACAAGCCTTCCACATGGTGTGCCTACCGATAAAAAGATTGAGTCGGGTGATTTTGTGACCCTTGATTTCGGTTGCAAAATCGGCGGCTGTTGCTCGGATATGACCAGAACTGTTGTGGTGGGTAAAGCAACCGCAAAGCAGAAGAAGATATATAATACAGTTAAATCTGCTCAGCAGGCGGGGCTTGACTTTATCCGCGAGGGTGTTTCGGGCAAGGATGCAGATGCATCTGCACGAGAGGTTATCGAAAATGCAGGCTACGGCGAGTACTTTAGGCACTCCCTTGGTCACGGTGTAGGGCTTCTGGTACACGAACTCCCGAATTTATCGCCAAAGTCAGCAATTATCCTTGCTGAAAATATGGTTGTATCCTGCGAGCCCGGAATATATATTCCCGAATTTGGCGGCGTGAGAATTGAGGACTTGGTTGTTGTCAAAAAGGACGGATGTATAAATCTTACACCGGCGACAAAGGAATTGATTGAAATTTAGTATTTATTTAAGGTTATTGCAAAATTCTTCTTGATTTTTTTGCGATAGTAGTATACAATATAAAAAGAAATAAAAATTTGGAGGGAAATACCAATGATATCTGCAGGTGATTTCAGAAACGGCATTACTTTCGAATTCGAAGGCAATGTTTATCAGGTTGTAGAATTTCAGCATGTAAAGCCCGGTAAAGGTGCAGCATTTGTAAGAACAAAGATGAAGAATGTTGTTACCGGCGGCGTTGTTGAAAGAAGCTTTAACCCCACAGAAAAGGTTGAAAAAGCACATATTGAAAGAAAGGATATGGAATATATATACGAAGACGGCGGTCTTTACTATTTCATGGATCAGGACTACGAGCAGATTCCGCTCAGTGCTGACCAGCTTGGCGACGCACTCAAGTTCGTTAAAGAAAATATGACTGTTACCATCCTTTCACATAAAGGCAATGTATTTGCAGTTGAACCCCCGACATTCGTTGAGCTTGAGGTTATCGCAACAGAGCCCGGCGTTAAGGGTAACACAGCAACCAATGTTACCAAGCCCGCAACAGTTGAGACAGGCGCAATTGTTACTGTACCTATGTTCATCAACGAAGGCGACAAAATCAAGATTGATACCAGAACTTCAGAGTATCTTTCAAGAGTATAATCTAAACATAAATAATACCCACCAATATGGTGGGTATTGTTATTATATTCAAAAAATTTCCTTTACTATTTTTAAAATATGTGGTAGAATAATATAGTAATATAAATTTACTTTACGGAGGATTTTAAAATGGCTGAACTTACAAATCGTGCGGCATACCTTAAGGGTCTTGCTGATGGAATGAAACTGGATACAGAGAAGAACGAAGGCAGACTTCTTTCTGAGATTATTGAGCTTCTCAATGACATTGCAGTTGAGGTTGAATCTCTTGACGCAGAGCAGGGCTTCCTTGCAGACCAGATTGAGGACCTTGATGAGGAAATCGAGGTTATCGGCAACGAAGTATTTGATGAATATGATGAAGCGGAAGACGATGATGAATTTGAAATCTGTTGTCAGGGCTGTGGCGAGGACATCATTGTTACAGCAGAAGACCTGATGGACGGCGAAATCATTTGCCCCAGCTGCGGCGAAACAATTGAATTTGATTTCGACTGCGACTGCGATTGCAACAACTGCGACTGCGAAGGCGACTGTGAGGATTGCGAATAATCTTTCAAAATTAACTCTATGCAAGCGGACTCAATCCGAGCCCGCTTGTTTTTGTATACAGAAAACAAGCGGTTGGATATTTATTGACAATACTGCAGAATGTGATATAATTGATTAGAGTCGATTTTATTCTACGGCTCGTCAATAACTCAGGGCGGCTGCGCATCCAGACCCGGTACCTGTTATCCATCAATTATTTCAAGGAAGTTTAATACCAATATCCACAACTTTGGCTTTTCCAGCGGCGGCTGCGGCGACAAAAATATCTGTTTCATTGACGGCTACTCGCTGTTTGGAGAATACGGACACGATGCCTGCACAGTAGATTCCATCCACCCCAATGACTTGGGGCTTTGGCGTATGGCAGAAGTTATAGGTGGCGTTATCGAACCATTTTTAAAGTAGGTAAAAGGAGAGACTATGAATACTATTATTATAGGCTGCGGAAAGGTAGGCCAGAAGCTTGCCGAAAAACTCAGCCAGGAGGAAAATCAGAATATAACAGTTGTTGACCTTAAATACGATGTAGTTCAGGACATAATAAATCAGTATGATGCAATGGGAGTAGTAGGCAGCGGCGCAAGCTTTGAGGTTCTCCTTGAAGCCGGAATTGAAGATGCCGATATTCTCATTGCGGTTACCGGCTCGGACGAAGTAAATCTGCTCACCTGCCTGATTGCAAAAAAAGCAGGTAACTGTCAGACAATCGCAAGAGTCAGAAAGCCTGAGTACAGTCGAGAACTGCATCTTTTCAGGAATGATTTAGGGCTTGCAATGGTAATCAATCCCGAACTCACAGCTGCGAGCGAAATTGCAAGAATACTGCGTTTCCCATCGGCAATCCAGATTGATACTTTCGCAAAGGGAAGAGTCGAAATCCTTAAATTTAAAGTGCCCGGTGACTCTGTTCTGGACGAAATTAAGGTTAGCGAAATTAACTCAAAACTGAACACCGATATTTTGGTGTGCGGTGTCGAACGCGGCGACGAAGCCTTTATCCCTGACGGTAGCTTTGTTATCCGGAAGGGTGATTTGGTCAGCATAGTGGCAGCTCCGCTCAGCGGTTCGGAGTTCTTCCGTAAAATCGGTGTAAAAACCAACCGCGTAAAGGATACAATGATTGTCGGCGGTGGTGCAACCTCGTATTATCTTGCAGATAAGCTTATTCATCGTGGGATTAAGGTTAAGATAATCGAAAAAGATACAAGGCGCTGCGAGGAACTCTGTCAGATGCTTCCCAAAGCGACAATTATTAATGCTGACGGAACCGAAAACCGTGTTCTTTTGGAGGAAGGACTCGAAAATGCCGAATCCTTTGTGTCCCTTACGGGCATTGACGAGGAAAATATTATGCTCTCGCTGTTTGCGAAAAGCAAAATGAATGGCAAGGTGATTTCCAAAGTAAACCGCGTATCTTACGATGATGTAATTGCAAGCCTTGATTTGGACACTGTAATCTATCCCAAGGATATTACGGCAGAGTACATTGTAAGATTTGTCCGTGCAAAGCAGAATTCAATCGATTGTGATATTGAAACAATGCACCTTATCCTTGACGACAAAGCCGAAGCTTTGGAGTTTACCATTAATGAGAACTCTCCGGTTTCGGGAATCCCACTTGCAGACCTGCAGCTTAAGGCCAATGTCCTCATCGCCTGCATAAACCGTCAGGGCAGAATTATTATCCCGCGAGGCCAGGACGCAATCCGTCAGGGTGATACGGTAATCGTTGTCACAACACATCTGGGCTTTAAGGATATAAACGATATTTTACAGTAGAGGAAGAGTAATTATATATGAATTACAGACTTATTTTTAATGTTCTCGGCCTGACGCTGATGCTTGAGGCCGCCTGTCTGATACTGCCGATGATTTGTGCAATATACTATGGCGAGGCGGAGCTCTGGGCATTTGTAATAGCTTCTGCGATATGCCTTGCAGCCGGGTCACTGCTGAAATGCATCCGCACAAAGAACCATAGAATGTATGCCAAAGAGGGCTTTGCGATGGTATCTCTCAGTTGGATTTTTATGAGTCTTTTCGGCGCTATTCCATTTGTGATTTCAGGGACAATTCCAAACTATATTGATGCCTTGTTTGAAACTGTTTCGGGATTTACCACAACGGGTGCGACCATCCTCCGTGATGTCGAGGTTTTGCCAAAGAGTATACTTTTCTGGCGCAGCTTCACTCACTGGATTGGCGGTATGGGAGTGCTGGTATTTCTGGTATCGCTTGTCAAGCTTTCGGGCGGTAACAACCTGTATCTTTTAAAGGCTGAAAGTACAGGTCCGTCAGTGGGCAAGCTTGTTCCCAAGGTTCAGGCCACGGCAAAAATTCTTTATGGAATATACACGACCTTAACTGTTGTGGAACTGGTTTTGTTGCTTTTTGGCGGAATGAGCTTTTTTGAAGCAATAACCACTGCAATGGGCACTGCCGGTACAGGTGGATTTGGCGTAAGAAACAGCAGTATAGCAGGCTATTCGTCATATATACAGGTTGTTGTAACGGTATTTATGCTGATTTTCGGTGTGGATTTTTCAATATATTATCTTATTCTTATCCGTAAATTCTCAACAGCATTCCGCTCCGAGGAACTCAGATGGTATCTTGGAATTGTTGCTGTTTCGATAATTCTTATCTGCATTAATGTTGTGGGAACCTTCCAAAGCGTGGGCGAAGCTCTTAAACACAGTGCATTTCAGGTCGCATCGATTATTACAACAACGGGTTTTGCTACTGATGACTTCAATTTATGGCCGGAATTTTCAAAGGTTATACTGGTTCTGCTTATGTTTGTCGGTGCGTGTGCCGGAAGTACCGGTGGCGGTATGAAGGTTTCGCGAATTTTGATAGCAACAAAAACTATCATTAAGGAACTGAAAATTACCGCACATCCCAAAAGTACACATAAAATTACAATAAACGGCAGAATGGTCGAGCACGAAACAATCCGATCAATAAATGTGTATATGATTGCATATTTTGTTATTTTTGCGGCATCGCTGCTTTTGATAAGCTTTGATAACTTTAATTTCACAGCAAACTTCACGGCTGTTGCGGCAACAATCAACAATATCGGCCCGGGTCTTGATATGGTCGGCCCGACGGGTAACTTTGCGGATTTTTCCGGCCTATCCAAAATAATATTTGTTCTGGATATGCTTGTGGGCAGACTCGAGGTCTTCCCGATGCTGATACTGTTCTCTCCGTACACCTGGAAGAAATAAATGAACGAATAAACCCGCCGTGGCAGACAGCCCCGGCGGGTTTGAATGAAAAGGAAGTTTTGGTATATATGAAGAAAATAAAATCACTAGCTCTGCTTTTGATGACGGCTATGATTTGGGGCTTTGCCTTTGTTGCACAGCGGTTGGGTGCAGATTATGTTGATGTATTCACCTTTAACGGTGTAAGATTTCTTTTGGGTGGGTTGTCTCTTATTCCGGTAATCCTTTTGTTCGAAAAAAGGGAAAAGGATGTATCGGTACATCGGCCCAGACTGAAAATATCAGTCTTTGCAGGGGTTCTTGCGGGGCTTGTGCTGTTTACCGCCTCTGCACTTCAGCAAAAGGGTATCGAGATAACCGGCAGTGCCGGTAGGGCAAGCTTTATGACAGGACTTTATACGGTACTTGTGCCAATCTTTGGGATTCTCTTAGGCAAAAAAACAACGTTCAATGTATGGATTGGTGCAGTTCTCGCCGTGGTGGGAATGTTCTTTTTGTGCATAGTCGGTGAAAACTGGACGGTAAGCTGGAACATAGGCTATGGTGACTTTGTATTACTTCTAAATGCCGTGTTCTGGGCAATACATATCCTTGTTATCGACAGATTTGTTGACAGAATTTACTCATTGAGATTTGCAATGACTCAGTTTGTTTTTTGCGGACTTCTGAATTTTATAATTGCTTTCTTTACCGAGGACATTTCCTTTGCAATGATGCAAAAGGCGGTTATCCCCATTTTATACTGTGGCCTTTTGTCGGTGGGCGTTGCATATACCTGCCAGATAATCGGTCAGAAAACCGCCGATCCTACATATGCATCAATCGTTTTATCTACCGAATCTATGTTCGGTGCATTGGGCGGTGCAATTATCCTTAAAGAGGTGATGACGGTGCCGGGATATATGGGTTGCGCGCTGATTTTTGCAGGCGTAATAATATCCCAGCTGGTATTCAAACGTCGCAAAACCGCGTAAAACTGCGGTTTCGACAAAGGACACTCGTGCCGATGATAATCGGGGAAATACGCAGATATCTTCGCGATAACACAGCGATTCGTGTCAGCCGGTCTTTAAGGGATACGGCGTATAAGGCACTTTCGGCAAAGGAACGGCTTGTAAATAAAAATGCAAAGGAACCAACGGTCGAGGAAATTGCCCGAGAACTTGAAATTACCCCTGAGGAGGTTTCGGCAGCCCTTGATGCAATTATGGATCCCGTGTCACTTTACGAGCCGGTATATCACGACAGCGGTGATGCCATTTTTGTTATGGACCAGGTAAAAGACGATAAGAATATAGACGACTCGTGGCTTGAAGAAATATCTGTTAAGGAAGCGATGAATCACCTTACCCCCCGTGAACGAAGCATCCTTGAAATGCGTTTTTTCAGAGGCCGCACTCAGATGGAGATAGCAAACGAAATCGGCATATCTCAGGCGCAGGTCTCAAGGCTTGAGAAGAATGCATTGGGGCATATGAAAAAGTATTTATAAGGAGACTTCTGAAAACAGTAAAAAAGGCGTTGCGAATGTGCGGTCCTATAACTCGATTTTCTGTGAAATCGACTTTTCGCCCTAATCTCAAAAAGATTTTAAGGTTGATATATAATTATTTGAAAAAGTTGATTGTGTTGACTAAAAGCACTATAAATGATAATATGAACTACAAGAAATCACTATCAAAAAGCCTCCCTTGTGTAAAGGGAGGTGGGTTGCGAAGCAACTCGGAGGGATTGTAATGGACTATAAACATAACAAAGAAATTGTACCACTTGCAAAAGCCTTGAGAAAGAATATGACAAAAGAAGAAAAACACCTTTGGTATGATTACTTAAGAGAATACCCTATTAGGTTTATAAGACAGAAGGTTATAGGAAAATATATTGTTGATTTTTACTGTGCCAAAGCAAAGCTTGTTATTGAATTGGATGGCTCTCAACATTATGATGATAAAGGAATAGAAAAAGATGTTTTGAGAACAGAGTTTTTAGAACAATATGGATTAAAAGTTATAAGAGTATCAAATCTTGATATAAACAAAAACTTTGAGGGAGTATGTATATTTATTGATAATGCAGTTAAACAATCCCTCAGTCAACTCCGTTGACAGCTCCCTTTACACAAGGGAGCCTTTTTATAAGTGTCATTTATAAGCGTCGGAAAAATGCAGAAGTTTTTCCGACCGCACTTTTTTTGCTGATTTTACCACCTAAAAAGCATAGTTTTTTAGGAAAATTAATAGGCAAATATATATAAGTGTTGTTTTTTCCTTCTTCGGGGATATCCACCAGACGTAGATAACCCAAACAGGGCACATTGCTGAAAATTGCCTAAATTGTTGACTTTAGGGTGTAATTTTGCTATAATTTAGGTAGAATATAGGATTATTGTTTTTAGGGGGATTGTATGAAAAAACTTATATATTTTATTCCAGCTATACCTATGACAATTTTGTGGGTTTTCTTTACTATTGGTAATTCGGTAGAAGTAACTGCTATTGCTTGGATATTAGATATATTATTTATACTATCTGGTGTACTAATGTGTATAAATAAATGGTGGGGTTGTTTTTTAGGAATAATTTCTGGTGTTATATTGATAGGTATGGGTTTGCAAGAAACAGGACAGATTTTCAAGGAATATCTTTTGGGGTTTCCACTGGTTGTATATTACATAATCTGTGGTTATTATGTTGCAAAACGCAGTAAGGAAGAATGATAAGTCATAAATTAAAAAATTAGACTAATGGGCAAAGTTGCAAACTTTGCCCATTTCCTTTATATCAAAAATCGGTTTTTCTGCGAAATCTCAACAAAAAAATTATTCCACAGAAAATAAAGTTATAGGTGTGCGGTTTTTTTCTTGACATTATTGGAAATTAATGATACAATAAAACTCGTAAATTTAAAGATGCGCCCGTGGCGGAATTGGCAGACGCGCCAGACTTAGGTTCCGTCCTGTATGTGAATTTATTGTTGATTACGGATTTTCCGTTTTCATAGATGAGGATTAAGCGATATGCTCCTCCTCGGTGTACCTCCACCGTGTAAAAATTAAGAGGTAAAAACTTAATATGCGGATGTGGCGGAATTGGCAGACGCGCTAGACTTAGGATC